>NZ_VIRJ01000034.1:0-100545 GCF_006874435.1 Microbispora sp. KK1-11
TGCACCGGCATCACGGTGTGGGGCATCACCGACAAGTACTCCTGGCGCAGCGGCGACAACCCGCTGCTGTTCGACGGCAACTACAACAAGAAGCAGGCGTACACCGCCGTCCTCGACGCCCTCAACGCAGCGACCCCGAACACGAGCCCGTCTCCGACCACCAGCCCGAACACCAGTCCGTCTCCGACCACCAGCCCGAACACGAGCCCGTCTCCGACCACCAGCCCGTCCTCGACACCGTCTCCGGTGACGGGGGCGTGCTCGGCGAGCATCGAGACGACCAACAGCTGGCCGGGCGGGTTCCAGTCGACGGTGACCGTACGGGCGGGCAGCGCGCCGGTGAACGGCTGGACCGTGAAGTGGACCTGGCCGAGCGGGCAGACCATCAGCAGTCTGTGGAACGGCACGCAGAGCGGGTCCGGCTCCTCCGTGACGGTCAGCAACGCCGCCTACAACGGCTCGATCGCGGCCGGCTCGTCCACCACCTTCGGCTTCACCGCCAACGGCAGCGCGGCCACGCCGTCCGTCACCTGCACCAGCCCCTGACGACCACTTCCCCGGGGAAGCGGGCCTCCGGTGCGGCGCACCCCGTCGCGCCGGAGGTCTCGCCCCTAGCGCTTCGGAGGAGCGGTGCTCTCGCGTACGACGAGGGTCGTGGCGAACTCCTTGCGGTGATGGGGGAGGGGCTCGCCCCTGGCGAGCGTCACCAGCATGGCGGCCGCGGCCCCCGCCATATCGGTCAGCGGCTGGTTGATCGTGGTCAGCGGCGGAATGGCCCACCGCACCGGGGGCATGTCGTCGAAGCCGACGACGCTGAGGTCCTCGGGGATGCGCAGCCCCAGTTGGTGGGCGGCGTGGTAGACCCCGATGGCCTGGCCGTCGTTGGAGGCGAAGACGGCCGTGGGCGGGTCGGACAGACGCAGCAGCCGGTGGGTGTGCGTCAGGCCGTCCTCGATCTGGTAGTCGCCCTGGCAGATCAGCTCCGGGTCGACGGGCACCCCGGCCGTGTCGAGCGCGGCGCGGTAGCCGTCGAGACGCGCCCGGCTGGACAGCGCGTGCGGCGGCCCGGTGATGATGGCGATCCGCCGGTGGCCCAGCTCAAGCAGGTGGCGGGTGGCGGTGAGCCCGCCGTTCCAGTTGCCCGCGCCGACGGAGGGGACGCGGTGTCCCGGGTCGCCGGTCGGGTCGAGGAGGACGAGGGGGATCTTGTGAGTGGCGAGCCGCTCACGCTGGACGCCGGTCAGGCTGGAGAAGACCGCGATGACGCCGGCGGGGCGGCGGCCGAGCACGTCTTCGAGCCAGTCGGCGCCGGGGATGTGGTTGCCCTGTAACTCGGAGATCGCCACGGCCATGTGATGCTCGCGCGCGACCTGTCCCACCCCCCGGGCGATCTCCGTCGGGTAGTCGCCCGCCAGTTCGTGGAAGACCAGCTCCAGCACGGCGGCGGGGCTGGAGCGCCGCCGCTGCCTGCGGAAGCCGTGCTCACGGATGAGGCCCTCGATGAGGGCGCGGGTCTCCGGCGCCACCGCGGATCTGCCGTTCACCACCTTGGAGACCGTCGCCTTCGACACTCCCGCGAGTTCGGCGAGCTGAGCGAGGGTCAGCGGTTCTCGGTCGGATGCGGGCGGCTCGTCGACAACGGTCACAAGGCGCAGTCTAACGTCGAGACGCGGCTAAAACTCTGAATGTTTCGGTGATCAGCCGAATAATTTCAGTCGGCCGCCAAGTTCGTCCTGATGTCGCCTACGAAAATTTTCGGAAACCGGTTTATACGGCGAGTGTCGGCGCGCTGAGCGCGGTGAGGGATGCGAGGCGTTCGGCGTCCTCGGTGCCGGGCTCGGCCGTGTAGACCATGATGCGCAGGTCGCTGCCCGTCACGGTGAGCACGTCGCAGTCCAGTGTCAGGGGACCGGCGTCCGGATGGTCGATGGTCTTGCGCCCGGCCTCGTGCCGGTCGACGGCACCGGAATCCCACAGCTCGGCGAACCGCTCGCTGTTCGCGCGCAGATTCGCGACCAGCCGCCGCAGCCGCTGGTCGGCGGGGTAGCGGTCGGCGGTCGCCCGCAGGTCGGCGACCAGGGCCGCCTCGAACGCCCGCAGGGACTCCGGAGTGTGCCGGGTCCGGCTGCCGGGGCCGAGGAAGTGCCGCCACACCGCGTTGCGCTGGTCGCCGCGCCACTCCGACGGGTCGCCCATCAACGCGGCGTACGGCGGGTTGGCCAGGAGCAGCGTCCAGCACGCGTCGAAGACCGCGACGGGGGTGCCGGCCAGCCGGTCCAGCAGCCGCCGGACGCTCGGCGTGATGTGCGCCGGCACCGTCTCCGGGCCGGGCGGCGCAAGCCCGGCCAGCCGGAACAGGTGCGCGCGCTCGGTGCCCGACAGCCGTAATGCCCGGGCGAGGGCCTCGACGACCTGGGCGGACGGGTGGGACGCGCGGCCCTGTTCGAGCCGGGTGACGTAGTCGACGGAGATTCCGGCCAGCAGGGCCAGCTCCTCACGGCGCAGTCCGGCCGCGCGCCGCTGTCCGGCCGCGGGCAGTCCGGCGGTCTCGGGCGCGACCCGGTCGCGCCAGCGGCGTACCGCCTCGCCGAACGCTCCGATCGTTCCTCCCGTCGCCATGCACACCAGTGTGCACCCGAGCGCCCTCAGGACCGGCCGGAGGACGTCCATCCCTGCCGGTGCAGCCGCTCGAACCCGTCGAGCAGCAGGTCGAGCGCGAACTCGAACTCGAACTGGTCGTCGCAGCCCTGGCCCACGACCGACCCTTCGTCGTGGGCGGCGGCCATGGCCACCTCCAGGATGTGGGGATACCTCCGGGCCATCTCCGCAATCATGGCCGCCTGCACCTGCGGGTCGGCCGGTGGCGGCGGGGAGGGGAACAGCTCCTGCGTGAACCCCCACATGCGGCTGCCGAGGACGTGCATCACATGGTGGGTGAGGTTGGCCGACAAGCCGCCGGCCCGGAACGTCGCGATGATCGAATCGATGTAGTCCAGCACGGCCGGGGTGGGGTGCGGGCGCGACTCGATGACACGCGACGCCCAGGGATGGCGCAGCAGCGTGCGCCTGGCCGACAGGATGCGCCCCCGGACCGCGCTCTTCCAGCCGGGGCCTCCTGCCGGGGGATCGATCTCGCCGACGATGACGTCGACCATGCCGTCGAGGAGCTCCTCCTTGTTGGCCACGTGCTTGTAGAGGGCCATCGGCACGACACCCAGCCTGTGGGCGAGGTTGCGCATGCTCACCGATTCGATTCCGGACTCGTCGGCGAGCGCGACGGCGGCACGCAGCACGCTGTCCCGGCTGAGGGGTGACCGGCGCGTGCCGTCCACCTGCTGGGGCATCTCGACCGCCTTTCGCGGAGTCATCCCTTGACGGTGTACGGCGTACACCCTACTGTGAGTCAAGAGGTGTACGCCGTACACCTGAATGACTCCGGCCGATCGAGGTCCGGTGCGAAGAAGGGACAGTGCGTGACCCCCTCCGCCAAGCGAGACTGGCTGGTGCCCGTCGGACTGATCCTGCTCAGCGCGATACCGGTGATCGCGGGCGCCTCCCGGGCCGCCGAGCTCGCCGGTGGCGCAGCCGTCACACCGGACAACGCCCGGTTCTTCGCCTCGCCGGTGCCCGTGCTCGTGCACATCGTGGGCGTCACCCTCTACTCGCTGCTGGGAGCGTTCCAGTTCCACCGCGGCTTCCGCCGCCGCAGGCCCGGCTGGCACCGCATGGCCGGGCGGCTGCTGGCCGTCTGCGGCCTCGCCGCGGCACTGTCGGGCCTGTGGATGACGCTGTTCTACGCCCGCCCTCCCGGCGACGGCGAACTCCTCACCGGCTTCCGGCTCGTCTTCGGCTCGGCCATGACCGGCTGCATCGTGCTCGGCGTCGCCGCCATCAGGCGCAGGGACGTCGCCCGCCACCGTGCCTGGATGGCCCGCGCCTACGCGATCGGCCTGGGCGCGGGTACGCAGGTCCTGACCCAGTTGCCGGTCATGCTGCTGATCGGCCGGCCCTCCGAGTTCGTCCGGGCGATGCTGATGCTCGCCGGCTGGCTGATCAACGTCGCCGTGGTCGAATGGGCCCTGCGCAGGCGCCCGGCCAGGCCGTCCCGGACGGCCGGGACCCGCCGTACCGGAGAACACCCGGGTGTCCTCGCCGGCCGATAGGTTCACGACGTGGGCGGGTGGGTTCGTTGATCCGTACCCCGATCGAGGTTCTCGAACAGGGCCGCCGCGCGTACGGCGGTGCCCAGAGCCGGGCGCCCGGTGCTGAGCAGCGCAAGGATCAGGATGCCGACGCCGAGTCCGAGCACCAGCCACCACACGCCGTGCTCCGCGCTGGTGTAGGCCGTTCCGCCGTGGGCCACGGCCGATCCCAGGAGCGTTCCGGCGATCGC
Organism: Microbispora sp. KK1-11; assembly: GCF_006874435.1. Classification (NCBI taxonomy): domain Bacteria; kingdom Bacillati; phylum Actinomycetota; class Actinomycetes; order Streptosporangiales; family Streptosporangiaceae; genus Microbispora; species Microbispora sp. KK1-11. The sequence continues at coordinate 4,394 of NZ_VIRJ01000034.1, forward strand.
GACGCCCAGGGTGGTGCCGGTCTGCCGGCCGGCCGAGGCCAGCGAGGCCGCCACCCCGGCCATCGAGCGGGGCATGCCGGAGACCGCCGTGTTGGTGATCGGCGGATTGACGGTGCCCAGGAAGACGCCGAACAGCAGATAGGTCGCGAGCACGGCCGGCAGCGGGGTGGCCGGCCCGAGCCAGAGTGACGCGCCGCCGCCCAGCGCCAGCGCGCTCCCGGCGACCACCAGCGGCAGCCGGGGACCGCGCGTGCCGACCAGCCGGCCGGTGAGCGGGGAGAGCAGCAGGACCAGCGCGCCGACCGGGAGCAGGCACAGCCCGGCAGCCAGCGCGGGCATGCCGCGTACGTCCTGGAGATACTGGGTGGTCACGAACAGGAACGCGCCGAACCCGCACAGGGCGAACAGCGCCATCAGGATCGCGGCGCCGAACGGCACGCTGCGAAACAGGCGCAGCTCCAGCAGCGGGTCGGCGCGGCGCGGCTCGTAGGCGAGGATGCCCAGCACGGCGACTACGGCGACGGCGAGCAGGCCGAGGATGACCGGCGAGGTCCAGCCCGTCGTCCTGGACTCGATGATCGCGTAGACGACGCTGCCCAGCAGCAGGATCACCAGGGTCTGTCCCACCGGGTCGAACCGGCGGGCCCGGGCGGCGCGGGACTCGGGCACGAACAACGCGGTGCACACGATCGCGGCGGCCGCGATCGGCATGTTGACCCAGAAGACCGAGCGCCAGCCGAAGCCGTCGACCAGGGCGCCGCCGAGGATCGGGCCCAGTGCCAGTGCGAGGCCGCTCATGGAGCCGAACACGCCGATGGCCCTGGCCCGCTCGGCCGGTTCTGGGAAGGTGTTGGCGACGATCGCCATCGCCACCGGGTTGAGCATCGTGCCGCCGACGGCCTGCAGCGCACGCGCCGCGATGAGCCAGCCGGTGCTCGGCGCCAGGCCGCAGAGCAGCGAGCCGAGCCCGAAGGCGGCCAGGCCGATCTGGAAGACGCGCCGGCGGCCCACCCGGTCGGCCAGTGACCCGGCCAGCACCAGGAAACCGGCCAGCACCAGCGTGTACGCGTCGACCGTCCATTGCAGGCCGGACATCGAGGCGTTCAGGTCGCGGCGGATCGCCGGCAGCGCGACGTTGACGATGGAGATGTCCATCACCACGACGACGATGCTGGCGCAGCAGATGGCGAGCACCAGGAACCGGCGGCGCGGGCTGAGTTCGCCCACGTCGGGCCGTAGCGGCCCGCGTTCGCCGGCCGTGGTTCCCGGCGGGAGTGAAGCAGTCATGACCGCGACGCTAGGAATTCGAGCGCGCTCGAGGTCAAGGGCACCGGGCAGGCAGTGTGGCCGGCTCCGGCATGATGGCGGCATGGCTTCGGAATCCAGGCACATCAGCGTGTGGATCGACCGGCACGCGGCCGACGTCTACGCGTACGCGTCGAACCCGGCCAACCTCCCCGAATGGGCTCCGGGGCTCGGCAGCTCGGTGGAGAACGTCGACGGGCAGTGGTACGTGGAGACCCCGTCGGGCCGGGTCGGTCTGGTCTTCGCGGAGCGCAACGAGTACGGCGTTCTCGACCACGACGTCACGCTGCCCTCCGGGCAGGTCGTCTACAACCCGATGCGGGTCATCCCCGACGGCGACGTCTGCGAGGTCGTCTTCACCCTGCGCCGCCTTCCGGGTGTGAACGACGAGGACTTCGCCCGCGACGCGGGACTCGTCCAGGCCGACCTCACCCGGTTGAAGCACATACTCGAATCCGCCGCTCGAGCACAGTGACCTCGCTTTCCCGTTGGTGAGGTGACGGAACGGGCGCGGGGCGCGGGGCATTTCCTTGCGCCTTCCGCTCGATCGGGATTCATTTCGTAGCATGCGCAGTCGCTTGAGGAAGCTCGTCGGCCTGACGCTCACCGGTCCGGACGGAGCTGCGATCGGCCGCCCGGCGCTTCTGGCGATCAGCGCGGTGGCCGGATTCGCCGTGCCGCCGGCCACTCTTCTCCTGCGCGGGATGACACGCTTCCAGAGCGACGTCACGGCGCCCAGCGAAGACAGCACTGCCGAAGCGGCCGCCTCGTTGAACTACGGTCACAGCCCATGAGGATCCTCATCGTCGGCGGCAGCGGCTTTCTCGGTCACGAACTCATGCGGCAGTCCGCGGCCGAGGGCCATGTCGTGGCCGCGACCTACCTGACCCGGCCGGGAACGGCCGCGGGAGTCGAATGGGTGCGACTCGATATCCGTGACCGTACCGCTGTGCTCGACCTGATCGGCGCGTTCAGGCCCGACGCCGTCGTAAACGCGGCCTACGGTCAATCGGACTGGGTGACGACGGCTGTCGGCGCCGCTCACGTGGCCATCGCGACCTCCGGGAACGGCGGGCGCCTGGTGCACGTGTCCAGCGACGCCGTCTTCTCAGGTAAGGCGATCACCTATGCCGAGGACCGCGTCCCCGATCCGGTCACTCCGTACGGAGCGGCGAAGGCGGCCGCAGAGGTGGCTGTGCAGGCGATCAGCCCCACGGCGGTGATCGCACGGACCTCCCTGATCATCGGGGACGGCGGCTCTCCGCACGAAGACTTGGTGCACGCGCTTGCCTCAGGTGGCATGCACGGGATGCTGTTCACCGACGATGTGCGCTGCCCGGTGCATGTCCGTGACCTGGCAGCGGCCCTCTTGGAGCTTGCGACGTCTGATCGCGCGGGGATCCATCACGTGGCCGGGGCCGACGCGGTAAGTCGATATGAGCTTGGATGTCTTGTCGCGCAGCGTGACGGCATCGATCCGGCTCGGCTTCCGTACGGCCGGCGTGCCGACACCGACCTGCCCGGGCCCCTCGATGTGCGGCTGGACTGCGGCCTGACTCAGCGGCACCTGAGGACCAGGCTGCGCGGCGCGCGAGAGTTCGTGAGATAGCTGTTACGCGACCCTGTGGACGTGTGGGCAGGCCGCGATCCGCGCACGCGGCCTGCCACTGCTGCTGGAGTCCCGGGCCCGAGGCGACGGTTCAGGAGAGGATCTCGACGTACCCGTCGGTTCCGTGAACGCGGATCCGCTGCCCGTCTCGGATCAGCCGGGTGGCCTGCTCCACACCCACGACGGCGGGCAGGCCGTACTCCCGCGCGATCACCGCGCCGTGCGTCATGAGGCCGCCCACCTCCGTCACCAGTCCGGCGACCGAGACGAACAGGGGGGTCCAGCTGGGGTCGGTGTAGGCGGTGACCAGGATGTCGCCCGCCTCGAGGTCGGCCTGAGCCATGTCCATGACGACACGGGCACGGCCCTCGACGGTCCCGGCCGAGACCGGGAGGCCGGTCAGCGCGCCGGGCGGGGCGTCGTCACGCCGATACCGGCCAGTGACGGCCTCGCCGTCCGACGTGAGGACCCGTGGCGGTGTGAGCGCCTCGTACGACCGGAACGCCTCACGCCTTTCCCGGATGAGTTCGGCGTCCACGTCGTTGGTGCGCACGACCTTCTTCAACTCATCGAGCCGGAGGAAGAAGATGTCGTCCTTCTCACGCAGGACACCGGACCGGACGAGGCGCTCGGCTTCCTGCAGCAACGCCTGCTTGTAGACGAAGTAGCGGCTGATCATGCCGTACTTGGGGTACTCGCGGTATCCGGCGAAGGTGCGGACGCGGTCGATCATCCGCTTGGTCTCCTCTGCCTTCTGCTCCCCATCGGGTAGGGCGCGCAAGCGCGTCAGCAGTTCCTGTTCTTTCCGTCGTGACTCCTGGCGTCCTTGCTCGAAGCGTCGCTTGCCGGCGCCCGGCTCGAAGTTCTTGACGTTGCCGAGGATGGCGGGCACGAGCATCGCGGGTTGCTCGCTCCAGCGGGTCCTGGTGATGTCGATCTCACCCGCGCAGCGCATGCCGTACTGGTCGAGGTAGCCCCGGATGGCGTCACGCGCTTCCCGTCCGCCGGCCAGCGCGGCCAGCTCGTCGAGGAAGCCGTCGCCCTCCCGGCCTTCGTCCACGACGCGCTGCAGGAACGCCACGACCTCGTCATGGGGTCGGATCGTGTCCGCGACGTCGAGGAGCGCCAGCCCCATCTCCGAGGTGACGTTGTGGGGGACGGACTGCGTGAGCGCGTCGGCCGCGTTCTTCTCGCCCAGCCATGCCTCAAGGTGTTCGTTGAGCCACCAGGTCGCCTCCATCCCCGCCATGATCGCCTGGTGGCTCCGCGGCTCGAACAGGATGCGCTTCAGCTCTGCGATGTCGGCCACGATGAAGTCGAGCAGCGCCGGCCCGGACAGATCCCGGATCTCGCGCCGCAGGGTGGCGACGGACGCCTCGCTGCGTCGGATCAGCTGGGTGACGACGGCCGGATCGGTCTCGATCGGCGCGGGTGCGTCACCGGCGGGTGGGGCGCCGGCGGGCGCGGCGCCAGGCCCTTCGTCCGGAAGCGAGCGGAGGAAGTCACCGCGGTCGAGGACGGTCTGTAGCGCGTCCAGAAACAACGGGTCGGCCTTTTCCAGCATCGCGAGGAAGTTCGCGCGACCCGCGGGTGTCGCCAGGATGGGGGTTACATCGACGAACAACCGTCCGCCCGCCTCGTGCATCGGTCGCGGCGTCGTCAGCTGCCACAGGGAGAGTCCCAGCGGCTTCATCGCGTCGGTCATCATCTGCTGGTGACCGACGGAGATGTAGACGTGGTTCTCCTGGTCATCGGTCGTGGGGACGGGGAACAGGGTGGTGATCGCCCGACTCTGGACGATGTGGAAGTCGTCGCCGACCAGGCACCATTCGATGTCCTGGGGCCGGCCGAAGTACGCTTCGATCCGCCGGCCCAGCCGCACCAGGCGCACGACTTGCGCGTCCGTCAGAGCCGGCTGCGTCTGCCGCCGCTGCTCGACCGGTGCGTCCTGGGTGCCGCCTTCCGGCGACGCCTGGACGAACCGCGACTTGGTGGCGACCGCTCTGCTGACGACCTGGTCGTCGCGCACCGTGTAGACGTCCCCGGAGACCAGGCCGGAGACAAGCGCCTCGCCGAGCCCCCAACCGGCCTCCACGGTGGCGATCTTCCGGTTCGATGTCACGGGGTCCGCGGTGAACAGGATCCCGGCCGCGTCGGGGAACACCATCCGCTGTACGACCACGGCCATCCGTACCTTCCGGTGGTCGAAGCCGTTACGGCGCCGGTAGGTCACCGCCCGCTCGGTGAACAGCGAGGCCCAGCACCTCCGGACGTGCAGAAGGATCGCCGTCAGGCCCACGACGTTCAGGTACGAGTCCTGCTGGCCGGCGAAGGACGCGGTCGGCAGGTCCTCGGCCGTCGCGCTGGAACGCACCGCGTAGGAGGCGTGCTCCCCGAGCCGGGCGAGCGATTCGCTGATCGCCGCCACGAGATCGTCGGGCAACGCGACGCCCTCGACGGCGCGGCGGATATCCGCGCTCAGGGTGCGGATCGTCGCGCGGTCGTCCGGTTCCACCCGCGACAACAGGTCAAGCTGGGCGTCGATCGACGGCACCTCGGCCACGACCCGCTGGAAGGCGTCCGTCGTGACGCAGAAGCCGTCAGGCACGCGGATGCCGTCGATTCGCGAGAGCTCGCCCAGGTGCACCCCCTTTCCGCCGACGTCTGCGACGTTCGTCGAGTCGATGTGCTCGAAACCCATCACGTAGCGCAATTCGCTCGCTCCATCGTTCGTCGGGTCGGTTCGCAACGGGCAAGTATGGAGCACTTTCCGACGCCTCATGAGGCGTGGGGATCTGCTATAAAGTGAAAGTGGAGGGGTGTGGAGCCTGCCACCGACGCCTGCGCCGCCGCGTTCCGGTTTATCCGCTTGTCCGGCTGGCCTGCGGTTCGCGATGCTCTGCGGAATGAATGTTCCGTACCGGCAGATTCGTGCCGCATTCACCGACGAAGCCATCACCGTCTACCAGGCCTACGACCCGGCCATCGCGGCCCCGGCCGTCGCCGCGCAACGATTCGTTTCGCCCTTCAAGCGCGAACGAATGACCTGGATCAAACCGTCCTTCCTGTGGATGATGTACCGCTGCGGCTGGGCCGCCAAGCCCGGTCAGACCAGGGTCCTGGCCATCGACATCACCCGAGAGGGATTCGAATGGGCGCTTGAGCACTCCTGCCTCAGCCATGCCGGCGACGGCGACGACCACGAGGCGTGGAGGAAACGCCTCCACGAAAGTCCGGTTCGAATCCAGTGGGATCCCGAACGGGACCCGCATCACAATCCTCTGCCGTACCGATCGATCCAGGTGGGCCTGTCCGGCGAAGCGGTCGCCCGGTACCTCGATCAGTGGGTCCTGTCGATCACCGACCTGACCGATCAGGTCCGCGACATCCGACAGGCGCTACGCGATGGCCGGGACCCCACGGACATGCTTCCCGTGGAACGCCCGTATCCCCTGCCCACAGAACTCGCCCGGGCCATCGGCGCCACGATCGCGCGATGACGCCGGAGCCGGTGGTGAAACCGGCAGGTCAGAGGTGAAACCAGCGTGAAGCCGCGATGAAGCCGGCAGCGCGGAAGCTCTTCTCGTACGCCGGGAGGTACCCGGCGGAGAGAGGAGACGCGTCATGGCGGACCTCAGTGCCGTCCGGGCCGACAGTCTGATCAAGAACTTCGGGGACTTCCGGGCCGTGGACGGCATCGACCTCGACGTACGGCAAGGCGAGATCTTCGGGGTCCTGGGCCCGAACGGAGCAGGTAAGACCACGATGCTCCGGATGCTCGCGACCCTGCTCCCGATCGACGGCGGCCACGCGGAGATCTTCGGCGTCGACGTCCGGCGGGAACCCCACCGCATCCGGCAACTGGTGGGCGTCACCGGCCAGTACGCCTCGGTGGACGAGGACCTGACCGCCCGGGAGAACCTCTGGCTGTTCGCCCGCCTGCAGGGCCTGACGAGCGCCCGAGCCAAGAGCATCGCCGGCGACCTGCTCGAACGCTTCGACCTCCAGGAGGCGGCCGACCGTCCCCTGTCCCAGTTCAGCGGCGGCATGCGCCGCCGCCTGGACCTGGCGTCGAGCCTGATCACCCGCCCACCCCTGATCTTCCTGGACGAGCCCACGACCGGCCTCGACCCGAGAACCCGTGGTCAGATGTGGGACACCATCCGCGAGCTGGTCACCGACGGTTCCACGATCCTCCTGACCACCCAATACCTGGACGAGGCCGATCAACTGGCCGATCGCATAGCCGTGATCGACCGAGGCCGGAAGGTCGCCGAGGACGTCCCCGACGCCCTGAAGACCCAGGTCGGCGACTCGACCCTGCAGCTCAGGCTCGCGGACGGCTCCGACACCGCCCTGGCCGCGGACGTCGTACGGCGGCTGCTGGGGGAGGAGCCGGTCCTGACCCCGGAATCAGGGCGCATGAACATCCCCCTCCCCGACCCCGACCGGGCCGCGGACGTCCTGATCGGCCTGCGGGAAGCGGGCCTCGGCATCTCCTCGGTGAGCGTCGCCAAGCCGACGCTGGACGAGGTCTTCCTGGCGCTGACCGGCCACGGCGCCGACGACGAATCCCAGATGAAGCCCCAGATGGAGGCGGCCCGATGACCACAAGCACCGTGACCACGACCACCGGGACCCCGGCCACCCGCGGCTCCCAGCGCATCGACCCCTCCGCCGTGGTCGCCCGCACCACGTCCCACAGCTCGCTTCAGGCAACCTGGGTCCAGATCCTGGCGATGGCATGGCGGGCGTTGAAGAAGATGCGCCGCAAGCCGGAGCAGTTCTTCGACGTCCTCATCCAGCCCTTGCTGTTCACGGCGATGTTCGCGTTCATCTTCGGCGGCGCGATCTCCGGCAGCGTGTCGAGCTACCTCCCGATACTGATCCCCGGCATCCTCGCCCAGACGGCCCTGACGGTCTGCATGGCGACAGGCGTGCAGCTGCGCGAAGACATGGACAAGGGGGTCTTCGACCGCTTCAAGTCCCTGCCGATCGCAAGGATCGCTCCCCTGGCCGGCCCGATGATCGCCGACCTCATCCGTTATGGCATCGCGTCGGTGCTGACGGTCGTCACCGGCCTGCTCATCGGTTACCGCCCCGGTGGCGGCGTGCTCGGCTGCATCGGTGGCGTCGCGCTCACCGTGATCGCGGGCTGGTCGCTGGCGTGGATCTTCACCTGGCTGGGCACGATGGCGCGTTCGGCGCAGAGCGTCCAGGGCATCTCAATGATGATCATGTTCCCGCTCACCTTCCTGTCCAACGCCTTCGTCCCCGCCAAGACGCTGCCCGGCTGGCTGGAGGCGTTCGTGAAGGTCAACCCGGTGTCGCACGTCGTCTCCGCGGTGCGCGACCTGTTCAACGACGGGGCCGTGACGGCCGAGGTCGGCTGGGCGGTCATCGGCTGCGCCGTCGTCGTCGCGATCTTCGCTCCGCTGGCGGTCCGCTCGTACTCCCGCAAGATGTAGCCGGTGTCAGAGCACCCGCTCCAGGACGGCGCGGGCCTCGGCCAGCAGGTCGGGGCCGCGCCGTTCGCCGTATTCGGCCTCGATCCGGGACATGACGCCGGGGGCGATCCGTTCGGCGTGCGCGGACAGCACCGACCACTGCATCGTCGGGACGAACCGGTTGTAGGCGAACCGATCGGCGAGCACGAGCAGCCGCACCGCCTCCTCGGCGGGCAGCGCCCCCTTTCGCAGGCCCCAGATGCTCAGCCCGGCGAGCACCATCCCCATCACCGGGTAGTCCCTGGAAGTGCGGTCCCTGTCGAACACGATCAGGACTTTGCTCCGCAACGACTCGAAGAGGTCCGCGCCGTCGTCGCCCTCGCCGTACTCCGCGAACGCCGACAGCGCGATGGCCTCGCCCAGGACGCCCCACGGTGTGAGGGAGTCGGGCGCGCCCGGGATGCGCATGTTCCTGAGCACCTCGGCGGTCTCACGGTGCCGCCGCAGGCCTTCGGCGATGTCGCCGTCGGCGAGAGCAAGCTGGGCTCTGCCGGCGGTGGCCGACAGGATCTCTCCGTAGGAGGTGGCCTGGGAAGCGAGCGCCTCCAAGTCGTCGATGATCCGTGCGGCCTCGTCGCGGCGCCCTTCGGCGAGCGCCGCCATGGCGATGGTGGCGCGGATCTGGATGACGTCGTCCATCGCCCCGAGGCGTTCGAGCACCGGGAGCGCCTGGGCGGCATGCCGGGAGGCCGACGCGGAGTCACCGAGATGCGCGTACAGGCCGGACAGCTGGGTGTGCAGCACCGCCCGGTGCCAGGGACCGACGTCCTCGCCCACGAGTTCGAGGGCGGCTCGGGCCGCCTCGATCGCGCCGACCGGGTCGCCGACGTTCTCCCTGCCGTGGCTCAGCCAGTGCAGCGCGATCCGGCGGATCATGGGGTCGGGATCGGCGGCCAGCTTCTCCAAGCCGCTCTCGGGATCCGACACCGTGGTGAGCAACGCGGTCACCAGCGCCCGGACGGCCGGATTCGCCGAGTCGGCGCCCAGCTCGGACAGCAGCCGCGCCGGCGTCGCGGAATCCTCGTAGGTGACGAGGATGGTGCTGAACAACGCGATGCTCAGGGCCGTACGGGTCCGGTCGAGGCGCCGGGGCGGAGGCGCCCAGCCGGTCAGGGCGGCGGCGACGGCCTGGGTGAGGACGATGATCCGGGGGTGGTCCCCGCGGATCATCCAGTAGCCGCCCAGAGCGGAGAACAGCACCACGACCGCTTCCGGGTCGGGGTCCGCGAGGGCCTCGCGCAGGATGTCGGCGAGGTTCGTCTCCTCCGAACGCAGCCGGTCCATCGCGTCGACCTGCTCCGGCGAGTACAAGCGGACGCCGTGCCGGTCGGCGTACCCGACGGCCCACGCGCGTACGGCCGCCCGCGCGTCAGCGGTCTCGCTGGCCGAATCCAGCCGCACCCGGCCGAACTCCCGCACCGTCTCGAGCATGCGGTAGCGGACGCCGCCGGCGGTCTCCACGACGGTGAGCAGGGACTGCTCCACGAGCTCTTCGACGTCGCCGAGAGCGTCGTCGCCGAGCACCTCCTCCGCGGCGTCGAGGGAGAAGCCGTCCGGGAAGGCCGAGAGGCGGCGCAGGGCCCGGCGCTCCCGCTCGCCGAGCAGGTTCCAGGACCAGTCGATCACCGCCAGCAGCGTCTGGTGCCGGGAGGGCGCGCTCCGGTCGCCGCCGCGCAGCAGCGAGAACCTGTCCTCCAGCCGCCGGGCGATCTCGCCCGGTGACATCACCCGCACCTTCGCGGCGGCCAGTTCGATCGCGAGCGGCAGGCCGTCCAACCGGGCCACGACGGCACGTACGTCGTCCTCGTCGAGGCGCACACCGGGCCGGGCCGCGGTCGCGCGGTCGCGGAACAGCTCGACGGCGTCACCGGTTCCCAGCTGGGGCAGCGAATAGACGCGTTCGGCGGCGATCGCCAGCGGCGAGCGGGTTGTGGTGAGGACGCGCAGCTCCCGTGTGGTCGCGGTCAGATAGGCGACCAGATCGGCGACCGCCTCCACCAGATGCTCGCAGTTGTCGAGCACCAGCAGCGTCGGGGCCAGATCGAGCTGCTGGGCGACACGCGCCCGGACGTCGGCGCGCTGCTGCGGGGTGAGCCTGCGGCGTCCGGTCACCGAGTCGCGGACGCCGAGCGCCGACCCGACCTCACCGACCAGGTCCTCGGGCGCGGTCACGCCGACCAGCTCGACGAAGTGCACCACCGGCTGCGGGGCCTCGCGGGCGACGGCATGGGCGAGCCGGGTCTTGCCGAGCCCGCCCGGACCGAGGATCGAGACCACCCGGGAGGTGGCGAGCAGTGCCCGCACCCGCCGGAGGTCGTCGTCGCGGCCGAGCAGCGGGGTCGTGTCGAACCGCACGCCGGCGCGCACGGGGCTGTCCAGCGCCAGCAGCTCACGGTGGATCCGCCGCAGCTCCGGGCCGACGTCGGCGCCGATCCGGTCGCGCAGGTCCGACCGATAGCGCTCGAAGCGGTCCAGCGCGGCGCCCGTTCCGCGCACCGCCGCCTCGCTGCGCAGGAGGTCGGCGAGCAGCCCCTCGTCCTCGGGGTGGACCCGCACAGCCTCCTCGAGCTCGGGCAGGGCGAGGCCGTGGTCGCCGCTCCGGCTACGGGCCCGGGCGAGCACGACCCGCGCGGACGCCAGATCGCGTTCCGCACGCCGGCGCACCTCGGCCAGCGGGCCGCCGCCCTCGGGCGGCAGCGCCCCGATGCCCAGCGCGAGCGCCTCCTCCGCCACCGCGACCGCCGCGGCCGGATTCTCGGCGAGCAGCGCCCGCGCGCGGCCCGACAGACCGTGCAGCCGGCCGGCGTCGACCCACTCGGGCGGAACTTCGAGCCGGTAGCCGCCCCCTTCCGTGACCAGCGCCTCCGACCCCACGACCGACCTGGTCCTGGACACCAGGACCTGCAGCGCCTTCGCCGGATTGGCCGGTTCGCTGTCTCCCCATACTTCCGCGACGAGCTGATCCGCGTTCACGGCCCGGCCGGCGAGCGCGAGAGCTGCGAGCAGCGCCTGAGCCCTCTCGCCGACCACCGGCTGCCCCCGCCACCGCACAGCGTCGAGCAGGGTCAGGTCGATCGGCATGCCGCAAGTCTAGGCTCCGATGAGCCATCCACCCGTGCCCCTCCTTGGAGCAACGCCCCATGACCCTCGCCCACGTCGAGCTCGCCTCCGGGCGAAGTCTCGGCCTGTCGGCCATTCGTCTCGACTCCACCTACGACGGCCTACTTGAGGGTTATCCGTGCACCAGGCTGAACGACAGACTCTTGTCCGTCCTGCGTAGCTGGGCGCAGACGTCTTATCCATCCCTGCCGTTCCATCTCATCGACCCTCCCCGGGCGTACCCCGACGAGAAGCCCGGCCCGTGGGGCCCGGTTGAGCTGTTGCCTCCGGTGAGGTGCCTGGGCCTGTTCAGCTCGTTCCCCCTGGCAGAGGACCACGAGCCCGTGCTGTACGAGTCGGTGCTCGTCGTGGGCTGGTTTCAGGCCGCTGTCTCTCTCCCGGTTGGAGAGGACGCGATGCCAAGGTTCCGGTCGCTGGCTTGGGAGGACCTGGCCCAGGACAGGGAACGCTGACGCGCTGATCATCTGGGCTGGCTCGCCACGACCCCGAAAACAATCAAGGCTCAGGTCGGGATCCATCTCCTGATCGTGTGGCCAAGTGACCGCCGCCGTTCGGGAAGCGCTTGGAGCACCCGGGAGCATGGTTCTGCAGAACGACAACATCCCAGGCCAGACGCTTTCTCATCTCCACGTCCACGTGATCCCTCGTTCCCCCGATGACGGTTTCATCCTCTCGGACCCCGGCAAGATCGAGGTTCCCTTCGAGGTCCGAGCGCAGCAGGCGGCTCAGCTCCGCAAGGCGCTCAGCAAGCGGTAGTCGAGGAACTGTGTCCCTGGCCTGGGCCTTTGTGCGTGGAGCGGGTGACGGGGATCAAACCTGCGCTGTCTGCTTGGGAATCGCATGGATCATGCCTTATAGCGGCGCTGAGCCCGACGTGGGGCCGGCCATGAGTGACCGTGGTTGACCCCTTGTCACCTCGTCCAATTGCACGCTGATCAGCCCGCGAGCGCGATCTTTCCGGAGGAGTGATACATCTCGCCGGCCTGGCCCGTCTGCCGCCGAGCTGAAGGCGTCTATTCGCTCTGAGTCGGCTTCCGCGCCGTCTCGGGACTCACGTAGTAGTGCAGCAAAGCGTTTTCGCCTGCTGCGTTCAGCCACTCGGCACGGGCGCTTGCCACGCGTTGCCATCCGGCGCGTTCGTACAGGGCGATGGCCGCGTGGCCGTCGTCGGATACGTCGAGCACGAGAGGTATTCCTAGATCGGCGGCCTTCTTGCCGACCACGTCGAGGAGGCGAGTGGCATGCCCGTGGCCTCGTCCCTGAGGAGTGACGAAGAGCCGGGTGATCGATCCGACCGGACCGGCCGACGTACTGATGGCCCGGGCGAGGGGCGCTTCAAGCGTTGCCGCGTCCAACTGCGAGAGGCCAACGTGTCCGACGACGTCAGAGCCTTCAACCACCACCCATGCTTCAACAAGGTTGGAAGGTGTCAGCCATCGCCAGGGATCGGCGGGCCAGTCCACTGGGTAGCGATCGGAAGCATGCACGGTGGCGAGAGCATCGATGCAGGCACGCAGATCCTTGACGGTTCTTGGACGGATCAAAGGGCTCATCACCCAGCGATTTTCTCAGGGCAGGGGCTTGGTCAGGACAGCGTCTTCCTCGTGGCTGCCGACCCCGGGACCGGACCGGCGCGTGAAGGGTCAGTGGAGCTGAGCGCGCAGCGACGTAGTAGGCGCCCTTGACTCGGCGGGCACAGCCGGGACGCTCGGGCAGCGAGGAGGATCGCCCGCTGCACCTGGCGCGAATCCGGTACGACGATCACGGGGTCCACCAGTACGGATGCACCTGGGATTGGGCCTCTCGGTCTCGTGCCCAGTGGTCCCTGGCCCCCTCGGTCTGTGCGCCCTCCGCGCCCTCCGAGACGGTGGGCCGGACTGACGAAGGAAGCCCGGACCTTCGATCGCCGTCGACCAGTTCGTTGATCAGCCACAGCGCGATCGCGACCTGTACGGGTGTGGTTGCTGACCCATAGCCAGGGCTTGTCTCAAAGTCGTCGCGCCGTAGGCCAGACGGCTTAGAGACAGGCCCTCTAGTCGCGCTTTGGCCAGATCGGGCCCTGGTCGGTCCAGATGACGCCCTTGTTGCGACACAGGCAGAAGGGGTGGCCGATCGGGTCGGTGTAAACCCGCCAACCGTAGCCGTTGGGGCCGATGAAGTCCTGCTGCAGTGTAGCGCCGAGGTCGAGGACGCGGCGCTGCTCGGACTCGATGTCGTCCACTTCGAAGTCGAGGTGGAACTGCTTGGGGTGCTCGCTGTCGGGCCACTGCGGAGCGCGGTAGTCGTCCACCCGGATGAAGGCCAGCTCGACCTCGCCGAACTTGATGCCGGCCCAGTCCTCGTGGCTGCCTTCCTTGATCGGGCGACCCGTCACCTCGGAGTAGAAGGCCGCCAGCTTCATCGTGTCCGGGCAGTCGATGATGAAATCGGTGAGTCGCAGCATCCCGCGATCGTGTCACAAGATCAAGGGCGCCTAGGGACTGTGCCCGAGCTGTCCTCTCTGTGGACGCAGTGGCGGGGCCGGCCGCGGGCTCGGGTACTGGGGTCCGGGCAGCCGTACCTGGTCCTGGAGTCCGACGAGGCGGACGTGACGGTCTCGACCACCGGGCCGGATCGGTACTCCGCCGACGACCTCGACATCGCGCGGGAGATCTTCAACGCCGCCGCGCGGTACCCGGCCGACTGCGAGCGCATGTACGCCGAACACCCCCAGGCCGCTGACCGCCTGGTCACTCAGTTGGTCGCTGGGGTGGTGACCGTCACCCTCCCATCCGTTGGTGCGGCGGCGAAATGTCGGCGCTGCCCAGAACTGATCCACTACCTGCCGAGCCGGCCGGATGGGACAGTGAGCACTATGAAGACCGTCCTTAATGTCATCTGGCTGATCTTCGCCGGCCTGTGGCTCGCATTAGGGTACGTGGCGGCGGGGATCATCTGTTGCGTCCTCGTCGTCACCATCCCGTTCGGCATCGCGTCGTTCCGGATCGCGGGCTACGCGCTGTGGCCGTTCGGCCGGACCGTCGCCGACAAGCCGTCCGCCGGCGCGTGGTCGGTGCTCGGCAACGTCATCTGGCTGCTCGTCGCCGGGATCTGGTTGGCGATCGGGCACATCGCCACCGCGATCCCGCTGTTCATCTCGATCATCGGCATCCCGCTGGGGATCGCGAACCTCAAAATGATCCCGATCTCGCTGATGCCGCTGGGCAAGGACATCGTTCCCGTGAGCCGCGGATAAGTGACCCGTGACGAGAAGTGGGTTTTCCCCGGGATAAAGCGCATCCCGTGCCCGGGAAACGGCCGGCCTGCCGAATAGCCGAAATTGTCACTGACGGACTCTATGCTTCCCGCCTATGCCTGAACATCGCCGCTCAGTGGGGATGATGGACTTCACGGTCGCTGTCGCCGATCGGGATCCGGGTGCCCACTTTGACGGCTACGAGGACATCGTTGAGATCAGTTTCGAGTCCCCGTCAGGCGAGGTCCTCCTGGCGGGATGGCAGACGGATTGGGACGGTGGAAAGGCGCACAGCCTTCCTCGGCTGCCTGCTGGTCCCGGACCATACCGATTGCGGTATCACACCCCGGGGATGAGGAGAGCGTACTCGTCCGGCTCCGGCCTGCTTGTTCACACGCAAGTAGCCTCGCCAGTGGATCACGGCGAACATGGGTCATCGTGGCACGGGAGCCGGATGCTCCGCACCTGCGCGCACCCCGCCTACTGATCACCCCGTCCGCCTTGGTCTGCTCGGCTCGTCCCGAATTGATGGCGGGCGGGGTGGTCACGCCGCATACCTCAGCCACTACGGCCGGCCCGCTGTGCACCGGGCGTTCGTCCCCAACGCCCACTGGGAAGGCACTCGACAGGAGATAACGAATGCACTCTGAACCGCACGAAGGTGCTTCTCTCGGGGTTTGGAAGGAACGGTTGCGCCACGTCTATTGGATCGGCGGCGGGAGCGGGTCCGGAAAATCCACCATCGCCCGACACATCGCCGATCGGTACGGGATGCGGCTGTTCGATACCGACGCGGTCATGCCCGACCACGCCCTCCGCATGCCCGTGGAACAAGCTCCTTACCTGCGCAAGTTCGCTGCCATGGACATGGACGAACGCTGGGTGGCCAGGAGTCCACGCGAAATGCTCGATACCTTCCACTGGTTCCACGGCGAAGGATTCAGGCTGATCGTCGAAGACCTTCTAGCCCTCCCCGCCGACCTGCCGGTGGTCGCCGAGGGATTTCGGCTGCTGCCCGAACTCGTCCAACCCCTGCTCGCCGAATTGCGCCATGCCGTGTGGCTGCTGCCGACTCCCCAGTTCCGCCAAGCGGTGTTCGACAGCCGTGGCGGACCGGCATGGGGATTCCTCGCAAAGACCGGTGACCCGCAGCGGGCGCTGCAGAACCTGCTCCAGCGCGACGCAATGTTCACCGACCGGCTCATCAAGCAGACCCGGAATCTGGGCCTCTACGGGCTCAGGGTGGCTTCCGGGGACACCGAGGAAGATCTCGCACGGCGAGTCTCCGCGGTGTTCGGTCTTGAGGTGTAGGTGGTCGACGCGGGGTTCAGCGGTGGTAGCCCATCGGCATTTCCAGCGGCCCATCATGTCGACGAAGTCCTACTTGTAGGGATGCAGCCCAACGCGTCGCCCATGTCCGCGCCACGCCGGCCTCAGTCCTCTACGAAGGCAGGGCCTCGGTTCCGGTGCCCGGCCTGACGGGGCGATCAGGAGTGCCTCCGCCGGAGGCATCTGCGGCTGGGGTTGTCGGCCAGTAGGTGGGCCGGTTGGTGCCGAGCTTTCGCACGCTGAACGGAGACAGAGTCATGGGCTTGACCCATCCTTGCCGGGTCAGTGCCACTTGGGCGGGGACGGGGATGACCGGGTAGAGCTCGATGCCTTGCGTCCAGTTCATCAGCACTCCTTCGGTCGCATCCGGATCCACCATGATGATCGAAATGGGCTGTCCGTCTTCGGCCCAGGTGTTCCAGATGGCCCGGTCCGATGCATCCGTGGTCTCGGCGGCGCGCAGTCCGTCGTAGGTCAGCTCGCCGCTGGAGGTCGCGTTGGAGTTCGCCGGCGGCGGCGAGGGCCTGCACCGTGAACTTCACGGTGGACAGCAGCTCGCGACGACCGGGTCCTCGATCCCGGCCTCGTCCAGGACGAGGTTCTGTCGGGCGGCCGACTGCCGGTCGGTCGAGACCCGCTTGTAGATCAGGTTCGCCACTGAGGGCCCCTTCCGTGCGGGAGAAAGGGCCCTATCCGTCGTCAAACCCTGTCAGCAATCGCCATCGGATCTGATTGGATTCGCGCCGCCTCGAACCCCCGGATTGCCCGGGTTCATTGGACGCGCCCGACGCCTGTCGTCAAATGATCGTTTGCCGACACTCGCATAGCCAATCACATGGCACTCCGTTCGGTGCTCGTTGACGACCCCGGGACAGATGCCGGGCGGCTGGTGTCGCGTACCAGCGGGTGCACGTCCAGCCCGGCCGCGAAGTGCCACGTTAATTTGACACTTCCTCCCGTCGCCGGTCATCGCCGGCTGTGGCGGGGATGGCGGTGTCGATGAGGACGGCGGCGATGGCGGCGGCGGTGGGGAAGGCGTCGGCGTTGAGGACCCGGGTGCGGGCCGCGGCGCCGTCGATGAGCAGCGCGAGCTGCTCGCCGAGCTGTTCAGGGTCGGCGGCGCCGGCTTCGCGGGCGGTGTCGGCGAGCCGCGCGGCGACGGCTTTCTTGTAGTCGCGTGCGTACTGGGATGCGGGGTGCTCGGGGTCGTGGAGTTCGACGGCGGCGCCGATGTAGGGGCACAGGGGGGTGGTGGGGGGGACGTCGAAGGCGGCGAGGAGCCGTTCGCGGGGCGTGAGGTCGGTGCGGTCGAACACGCCGGACAGAACGGAGGGGTCGAACTGGCGCAGGTACTCGGCGACGAGTTCGTCCTTGCCGGTGAAGTGCTGGTAGGCCGTGCGCTTGGACACCTGGGCCGCCGCGCAAAGCTGGTCCATGCCGGTGCGGTTGATGCCCTGCTCGCGGAACAGCTGTTGGGATGCGCTGAGGATGCGCTCGCGGGCGCCCCGGCCCCGGCGGCGGCCCTTGGGGCCCTTCTCCAACTCCGTCATGGGTCCATGGTACGCCGGCTGGGTAACGACCGGTGTACATAGTTTGCGTCCCGGTCGCCCACCCCATACCGTAA
Organism: Microbispora sp. KK1-11; assembly: GCF_006874435.1. Classification (NCBI taxonomy): domain Bacteria; kingdom Bacillati; phylum Actinomycetota; class Actinomycetes; order Streptosporangiales; family Streptosporangiaceae; genus Microbispora; species Microbispora sp. KK1-11. Next base: position 22,123 of record NZ_VIRJ01000034.1, read on the forward strand.
GCACACAGATCGGTGTACATAACATCGTTACCCCTGGTGCGCACGGCACCACCGACCCAAGGAAGCGACTATGGGAAAGCTTGACGGCAAGGTCGCGGTCATCACCGGCGGCACCACCGGCATGGCGCTGGCCGGCGCGAAGCTGTTCGTCGATGAGGGAGCGCACGTCTTCATCACCGGCCGCCGTCAGGAGGCCCTGGACGAGGCCGTGAAGCAGATCGGCCGCAATGTCACCGGCGTCCAGGGCGACGCCGCCGACCTGGACGACCTGGACCGCCTGTACGACACTGTCAAGCGGGAGAAGGGAAGCCTCGACGTGCTGTGGGCCAGCGCCGGCGGCGGCGAGCCCGCCCCGCTCGGCGAGATCACCGAGGCCCAGTTCGACACCTGGTTCGGGCTCAACGCCCGCGGCACCCTTTTCACCGTCCAGAAGGCCCTCCCGCTCTTCAACGACGGCGGCTCCATCCTCATGACCGGCTCCAACGCCTCCCTCGGCGCCTTCCCCGGCTGGAGCGTCTACGCCGGCAGCAAGGCCGTCCAGCAGGCCTGGGCCCGCGTCTGGCTCAACGAGCTCAAGGACCGCCGCATCCGCGTCAACGTCCTGACCCCCGGCCAGGTCGCCACTGCCAAGCAGGAAGAACTCTTTGACGAGGCCACCAAGCGCCAGTTCGAGTCCCTCATCCCTCGCGGCCAGATGGGCCGCCCTGACGAAATCGCCACCGTCGCTCTCTTCCTCGCCTCCGACGACTCCAGCTACGTCAACGGCATGGAACTCGTCGTCGACGGCGGCACCACCGCCATCTGAACCGAACAACGGACAACCGGGGCAGGACATTCATGAGCAACATCAGCATTATTGGCACCGGGAATATGGCCCGCACCATCGGCGCGCGGGCGATAGCGGGCGGCAACACCGTCGAGGTCATGGGCCGCGATCAGTCCAAGGCCGCTGACCTGGCCAAGGCTCTCGGCGGCGGCGCCACGACGGGAGAATGGGGCACCGCTCCGGCCGGGGACATCGTCATCGTGGCCCTGTTGTACGACGGTGTCGTGCCGGTCGTCGCCCAGTACGGGGACGCTCTCGCGGGCAAGGTCATCGTCGACATCAGCAATCCCTTCAATTCCACGTTCGACGGGCTAGCCCACCGCGAGGAGACCTCGATCGCGCAGGAAGTCGCCAAGGCGGCCCCGGCCAGCGCCAGCGTGGTGAAGGCGTTCAACACCATCTTCCGTCATGTCCTGGAGAAGGGCCGGCCCGACGTCTTCATCGCTGGCGATAATGCGCAGGCCAAGGCAAGCGTGGAGGCGTTCATCGAGAGCCTCGGGCTGCGCCCGCTGGACGTCGGCGACCTGAAGATGGCGCACTGGCTGGAAGGAGCGGGCGTGGTCACGGTGGGCCTCGCCAACCACGGGGTGGGGCACTTGGACTTCGCCCTCAGCATCACCGAACTTCCCGTCTGAGCAAACGGTTGACGGATCAACGCCTCGTCCAGGCCAGGCGCGTCCGGTCGCGCAGCGGGCGTAGGGCGCCGGCGGCCAGGCGCAGACCTGGGCTGCGGGCCGGTCATGAGTGACCGTAGTTGCCCCCTCGTCACCCTGCCTAATGGCCCGCTAACGGCCCGGCGGCGATCACGCGCCTACCCCTGTTCCGAACAGCTAGGGAAGTTGCTCGCGGAGAGCAAGCCACTGATCCAGCGCTCTTGCTGTCAGCGTCGTCGACAGGTAGCGACGGATGGTCTGGGCCGGTGCCAATAGGTTCTTGCACTGACGGAGGGTCAAGATGTCCGGGTGGGGCCGCTGCTGCCAGTTGGTGGCCCATTCTGCGGCGTCCTCCAGCTGAATGGGGAGGGCTGCGAGGATGTCCATGGCGAGGGCATCGGGGTTCAGGAGGGGTGAACGCGTGGGGCCGAGGTTCTTGATCAAACATGCGCGTAGGTGGAAGCGGCTCACGTTGGCGGTGATTGCGTCCAGCCCTGCGGCCTCGGCTCTGGCAAGCGCGTACATGGCCGTCTCCGCCCACATTCGCTGTCCTTCGCCTTGCTCGGGCTGACGGGCGTAGAAGCTGTTCAACTCCCAAACCGCGAGCCAGTAGTCGATGGATCCAGAGGGGTGGTCGACCACAAGGTCACTTTCTCATGCGCGGCGCGCAAGCCTTCGCCTTCCTGATCACCCGTGTGCCGTCGACCCGCCGGAAGGGGTAGCGGATTCGGCAGCCTTGGTCCGCACGGCTTGTCCCGGGACGATGGCGGGCGGGGTGATCAGGTCCCCTACCTCAGCCAGTTACGGCCGGCCACGATGGGCAGGACTTTGGTGATCACCCCGGAGCCGGAGTGCCCCCGCCGGAGGCGAGGTCTCGAGCCAATCGATCTGATCGGTGGCCGGAAGCGCCAGATGGGAAAACGAGGATGCAGGTCAGTGCTGGTGGAGTGGCCGTGAGTTCCCATGAGTGACCGGTTCCCCGCCTGTTCTGGCACGCGATCATGGACATGATCTTTTCCTTATCGGCCCTGCCGCCGATCGACGATTGGTCAGGAGGGACTGATTCCTCGGCAGGTTGTGTCGGTCGGCTCTGCCATGATCGCTGCGTGATCACGCACTTCGGCGACTACGCCTGGTTCGCCGCCTCCGGCCTCGCGGAGGCTTACAGCTTCATCTTCGTCCGAGGGCTCACGCCCGAGCAGCTCGTAGCCCGGATGGGTGGCCGAGTAGAAGACTTCTCCTGGATGACGCTCGATGAGTCGATCGACGCCGGCGCTCGCTACGACTACAAGACCGAGTTCGTCGCGGTGACAGCCGTCGGTGACTGGGCGTTCGTCGCGCAGTACAACAGCTGGCTCGGCTCCGACGACGAATTCATCGTGCCGCTGTCGGCGGGCACCCGCCTGGTCTCCCTCTACCGCCTCGACATCAAGGGCCTGGAGGAGTTTCGTTGGGTGGAGGACGGGGAGATCCGGTTCGCCTTCTGGGCCCAGGAAGGCTTCTCCGAGGTTCCCGAGGAACTCGTGGAGACCATGGAGCGGCTCGATCGCGACTGCGGGGAGCACAAGTGGGAGCTCTACCGGGGGCCGGGGCTCGTCCTGATCGAGCGCCTCACTGGGATCAAGCTCACCCCCCAGATCCTGGAGCAGTCCGCGTACCTATCCGGAGTCATCTCCAAGCCGCCGACCACCACGTGAGCGTTCCTGTTGGGACGGTACGTCTTCTGTGCTTTTGCCGTCCATGGCTCGTCCGGATGCCACTCGCCGGATGCGGTCGGCGGTAGTGGTGCCATCTTTGGTGAGATACGCCAGGGTACGAGACGCATCGCCTGCCGCGAACAAGCGAGATCCGGATAGATCGGTCACGTAACGGGCGCGGACGATCGAACAGGTGCCAGAAATGATCAAGGACCGAGTCTGGATCTCTGTCCTGACCTGGGCCTTCGTACGTGGAGCGGGTGACGGGAATCGAACCCGCGCTGTCAGCTTGGGAATAGGCTACTGATCTTGCCGTGCTGAGCTGGGAAAACATGGGTGCAGGTCAGAGTTGGCCGAGTGACCGTGAGTCCCCCGGTTTACTGCTGATCGCCGTCCGTTCTGGCACGCATCCGGCACGTGATCATGGCTCTGACCTCTTATCAGGACTGTCCACACCGAGATCATGAGATCGCGCCCTCCTCCTGACCAGTGCTGGGTGGTTGTGGATGTGTGCGGTCCTGTGCTCAGGAGTCAGGTACGGTCCGCTGCTCAAACCTGCGGTGTGAGGACTCGAGCGGGGAGCGGCCGCGGGGCCGGATCGACAAGAACCGGCTCGACGAATCGCGATGCTGGTCTGGGCCGACGGCTGCACCATCTACTACGGGGAGGCCTGGTGTCATCTCGCAGAGGCGGTAGGGAAAACCTGCGCGGCTCCGGTGATTTCGAGAAGGCGCTGCAGGATGCCGTGAACGTTGATGAGTTCCAGAGTTCCGCCCATGGCGGTGACAGTCCGCTTGGCTCTGATCAATGCCCAGAGCCCAGACGAATCGCAGAATGTCAGGTTGGCGACGTCCACCAGGATTTGCTGTCGGCCTCCGTACAGGGCGGCGTCGACCGCGTCGGTCAGGCGGATCGTTGAGAGAATGTCGAGCTCGCCGTGGAGGGTGAGGATCGTGCGGGCGGCTTCGTGTGTGATGGCGACTGACAGAGCAGTCATTGCAGCATCCGATCTCGATGCGAGAGAAGTCGTCCAGGCGCCTGAGTCAGGCGGGGACAAGTCACCGGTACGGCCACGTTACCCCTCAGTTGATACCGCAACCTCACATGGAGGGTCAGTGACCACCCGATCTACGGCAACCCGCCGCAGCCCGAGCAGCGCTATTCCGACACGGCGTCGCTCATGAACCCGACGCCTCGCCCCGAGCACCCGTTGAGCTATAAGTCGCCTCGGTTGGTCCTAGGACGGCTCGGTCACGATCGGGCCTCCCAAGTCGGAGGCCGGCAAGCGCATCGTCAGCGTCCCGGCCGTGCTGCTCCCCGATCTCCGGGCGCACCTGGAGACGTACGCCGAAGCGGGGGATGAGGGCTTCATCTTCGTCGGGCCGAAGGGCGCCCAGCTCCGGAGGGCGAACTTCACCCGGACATGGAGCAAGGCACTCAAGGACGCGAAGCTCAGCGGCTTCCACTTCCATGATCTCCGTCACACCGGGAACATGTTCGCCTCGCAGCCCGGCGCGACTTTGCGGGAGCTGATGAACCGCATGGGACACTCGACCACGCGGGCCGCGCTGACCTATCAGCACACCGCGATGGAGCGGGACCGGGCCATCGCCGACGCGCTCGGGAAGCTCGCCGAGGAGGCGCTGAGCAAGCAAGATCCAGACGGATCGGGCACGTAACGGGCACGGAAGATCGAAATGACCCCGAAAACAATCAAGGCCCCGGTCGGGAATCTGTCCCTGACCTGTGCCTTCGTGGGTGGAGCGGGTGACGGGAATCGAACCCGCGCTGTCAGCTTGGGAATAGGCTACTGATCTTGCCCCCTTGAGCTGGGAAAACGAGGATGCAGGTCAGCGCTGGTCGAGCGGCCGTGAGTCCCCGAGATTCACCGCTGATCGCCGTCCGTTCTGGCACGCATCTGGCACACGATCACGTGCTGACGTGTCGCAGTGCTCCTCGGTGGTGGATCTCCGCGACATCCGAGATCGGGCAGCGATTGAGTGATCCGACGGGCAGGTGCGTGCACTTTCGCCAGGGCGAGGTTCTATTCCCGCCGGGTCAGACGAGGCGGGTGACTGTGCCGGTGTCGATCGAGTAGTACACGCCGATGACTTTGAGCTTGCCCTTGGCGATGCGAGGAGCGAAGAGATTGTCCTTCTTGAGCTGGTTCACCACGTCGACGGTGTTGATGCGGATCATTTTGTCGACGTCGCCGCCCGAACGCGTGTAGGCCGAACGCAGGGCGGAAGCGATCGTGCTCAACTCGCCAGGCAGCTTCTTGTGCTCGTGCAGCGATTCTGCGGCGGCCGTGACGGCCCCGCAGCGCTGATGGCCGAGCACGACGACGAGCGGGGTGCCGACTTCGGCTGGGCCGTACTCGGCGGCACCTGTCACCAGTGGGTCAATGGTCTGCGCGGCGGTCCGTACCACGAACAGGTCGCCCAGCCCGGTGTCGAAGACTAACTCGGGGGAGACCCGCGAGTCGATGCACGAGAATACGACCGCGAACGGGTTCTGCTTCTGCGCCACCTCCCTGCGGCGATCGGCGTCCTGGTGCGGGTGGGTGGCGGTGCCGTTCACCCAGCGGCGGTTGCCCTCGCGCAGGGTCGCCCACGCTTGGTCCGGGGTGGCGGCACGCTGGTCCGGCGCGGTTCTGTTCGACGGCTGAGCGGTGCGGGCGAATACGGCGGTGCCCGCGGATGCCGCACCGGTCAGGATGCCTCCGGCGAGGATGCCGGCGCGCAGGAGGGCCCGCCGGTTGATCACGTGAATATCCGGATCCGGCTGTTGTGCTCCCATGAAGGGATGCCTCCTTCCCCACCCTCGATGCAGACTTATGTACCTGCTTGCTACCTGTGTCCAGTTTGGCAGGGAGGATTGAGGACCTGCTCGACGGGGGCGAGGCGCAGCCGATCCACGAGTGTCGCAGTGGCGCTGGCGGAACAGCACCGGAACAGCGGCACCTGATCCACCCATAGGCCTAAGCCAGGGATGTGGAGGTGGACGAGCCTGCCTGTAGACCGGGTTCTTCTTACGCTGGTTCTCTGACCTGCGGCGGACCTCCGAGACCGCGTTTGAGCAGGAATTTTATGTTCCAGCAGTTGCCAGGCGGACAAGGTGATTCACCGATGCGATCAATAAGCAACTCCAGGCGCGGGACGTCGCCGAGGCGGAAGAACTGCCCGCAGGCTGATCATGGATCTAGTGGTGGTTGCGTCAGCTCCGGCGGCGTTTCCTATTGATCACTGAGTGGTGGGCCAGCCAGATCGTGGTTTCCTTGGCGATGTGGCTGAGATCGGTCTCGACAGTCACACGATGCTCGCGGTGGAGAGTGTCACGGTATTCAACCTCGTAACGTCCGTCCTCCAGGAGAGCTACAGAGGCGAACCAGGTCGAATCCTCTTCGTCGGGCTCGATGATGACGTAGGTGTTATCCGGATGGGTGAGATCCTCGATCATCATGTAGATGGCGTCTTCGGAGGATCTTCTTTGACGTCACCGCCCTCGGACTTCGCAATGTAGTAGATGGGTTCGCGCTCCATGGCTGTCCTTCCGCTGGGATCGGTTCCGTGGCCCGACCACAGCATCCAAGATCCAAGCCTGGAACAAGACCTAATGGCACGCGAAGATCAAAGAGTCGTAGAAATGATCAAGGCCCGGGTCTGGATTCGTGTCCTGACCTGGGCCTTCGTGGGTGGAGCGGGTGACGGGAATCGAACCCGCGCTGTCAGCTTGGGAATTGCATGGATCACGGCTTGTAGGGTGCCTGACCTGGGCGTAGGGCCGGTCATGAGTGACCGTGGTTGACCCTTCGTCACCCTGTCTAGTTGCACGCTAATTGCACGGTGATCGCGTCGGGATGTGGAGGTGGGACGCTTCTTGGATGGATCCCTCGGAGTTTGCCGCTGTGAAGCAGCAGGTGATGGACGAGTCGTTCCCCAGCTCTGGGGCTGACCTCGACGGCATGGCAATGGACTTCGATGCTTACCTCTGGCACTCGCCATTGATCAGGGAGGTATCAGTTCGCCGTACCGGCGATACGAACAACCTGATCGCGGCTACGTGCTGGCCTGTGCCGGGGTCTTCGACCGTGGAGATTGGGCAGAGCTCGAACGGATCTGGTTGCAGGATCTCAGCTACCGGCACTTCGAGGCTCACATGATCACTGCGGACGAGCGGGCAGTCCGCCTTGATGCGGTGACGCAGATCGCTCCGGACGATTTCTACGTCACGGCCGCCATCGTCGCAGAGACCGCGCGGCCGACAACGGGAGGAGCAACAAGGTGATCACTTTCGACGGGACCTTCTACCGCGTTACGGATCCTGAGTTCGAGATGGTCATTCCAGCCTGGGAGGGGTACGAGCCGGACACTGCTGACCAGGCAGACGCAACAATCACCTTCCGCGACGGCTCGCGCCGGTATGCGACCTTCATGACCCTGGACGCGATCCAGCACATCATGGACAAGGATGCGCGTACTGGTGAGTGCCTCGATGGCCGGTACTTCTGGTGCTCAGACTTGATCGTCATCAGGGGCGTCGGGTTCGAAGGCATGGCGGCCGCGATCCGAGACCTGGTCTCCTCGGGAGGCATCGAAGGAGCATGTGGCCTGCTCGACCCGATTGGTGATGACGAAGCGAAATCAACGTCTCGGGAGAGCCCGGGGCGAGAGTGGAGCGGGTGACGGGAATCGAACCCGCGCTGTCAGCTTGGGAAGCTGATGTTCTGCCATTGAACTACACCCGCGTGACCGGCTGTGGAGCCCGTCGCTGCCCCTACTGTAGCGGATCCGGGGCGTGCTCCTGCAGTCCCGACGCGAAGATCCCCGATACCTCCCGGTCAGGGGGCCCACTAGCCTTGCACCCGTGCTGCTTTCCGATCGTGACCTCCGTGCCGAGATCGAGTCGGGCAGGGTGAAGCTCGACCCGTACGACCCGGCGATGATCCAGCCGTCCAGCATCGACGTGCGGTTGGACCGCTTCTTCCGGGTGTTCGAAAACCACCGCTACCCGCACATCGACCCCGCCATGGAGCAGCCGGACCTCACCCGGCAGGTGGAGCCGGACGGCGACGAGCCGTTCATCCTGCACCCGGGGGAGTTCGTGCTGGCCAGCACGTACGAGGTGATCAGTCTGCCCGACGACATCGCCTCGCGGCTGGAGGGCAAGTCGAGCCTGGGCCGGCTGGGTCTGCTGACGCACTCGACGGCGGGCTTCATCGACCCCGGCTTCGAGGGGCATGTCACGCTCGAACTGTCCAACGTCGCCACGCTGCCGATCAAGCTGTGGCCGGGCATGAAGATCGGTCAGCTCTGCATGTTCCGGCTCAGCTCGCCCGCACAGTTCCCGTACGGCTCGGACCGGTACGGCTCGCGCTACCAGGGGCAGCGGGGCCCGACCCCGAGCAGGTCGTTCCTGAACTTCCACCGCACCAAGATCTGAAGCGGCTCAGGCAACAAGTGTGTTACGGGAGACGTTCTGGGCAGCGGGAAGGGGAAGAGTAGGTTACAAGCGGGCTTGCATGGCCTGAACTTCGCATTTCCACTGGTAACCCGTACTCTTCTCTGCGGACCGTCCCCGCACATCTGGAGAAACGACGTGCGCCTGCGTCTCACGCCCCGTGAGGACAGCTACTACGACTTGTTCGCCGACTCGGCGAACAACCTCGTCACCGCATCGCGTCTGCTGGTCGAGATCATCAGCGACGGTTCGGACCGGGAGGGTCTGGCCGAGAAGATGCGCGCCTGCGAACACGCGGGCGACGAGCGCACTCACGCGATCATGAACCGCCTCAATGAGAGCTTCATCACGCCCTTCGACCGCGAGGACATCTACCGCCTCGCGTCGAATCTCGACGACGTGATGGACTACATGGAGGCCGCGGCCGACCTGATTGTCCTCTACCAGATCGACCACCTGCCCAAGGAGGTCGTACGCCAGGTAGAGGTTCTCGAACGGGCCGCCGAGCTGACGGCGGACGCGATGCCGCGTCTGCGTTCGATGCAGCACCTCAACGAGTACTGGATCGAGATCAACCGACTTGAGAACCAGGCCGACCAGGTCTACCGCAGGCTGCTGGCGAAGCTGTTCAGCGGCGAGTACGACGCCCTGACGGTCATGAAGATGCGAGAGGTGATCGAGCAACTCGAGCTCGCCGCCGATGCCTTCGAGCACGTCGCGAACACGATCGAGACGATCGCGGTCAAGGAAAGCTAAGTGGAGCTCGCGCTTGTCATCGGCGTGATCGTCATCGCGCTGGTGTTCGACTACACGAACGGTTTCCACGACGCGGCGAACGCCATCGCCACCTCCGTCTCCACCCGCGCGCTGACGCCGCGGATCGCCCTCCTCCTCGCCGCGGTGATGAACTTCATCGGTGCCCACCTCGGCACCGCGGTGGCCCACACCGTGGGCAAGGGGATCATCGACGCTCCCGACGGCACCCACGGGCTGCTCATCGTGGGCGGCGCCCTCATCGGTGCGATCGTCTGGAACCTCATCACCTGGTATTTCGGCCTGCCGTCGTCGAGCAGTCACGCCCTGATCGGCGGGCTGTGCGGCTCCGCCATCGCCGCCAGCGCGACCGTGCACTGGTCGGGGGTGGTGGAGAAGGTCGTCATCCCCATGATCTTGTCGCCTGTCATCGGGTTCATCCTGGGCGGCATCATCATGACCATTCTTCTCTGGATCTTCCGCAAGTCCAACCCGCACCGCACCAGCCGGGGGTTCCGGTACGTGCAGCCCGTGTCGGCGGCCGCCATCGCGCTCGGCCACGGGCTGCAGGACGCGCAGAAGACGATGGGCGTGATCTTCCTGGCGCTCGTCGTCGGCGGATACGCCTCCCCGAACGGCGGCATTCCCGAGTGGGTCATCACGGCCTCGGCCACGGCGATCTCTCTCGGCACGTACTCCGGCGGCTGGCGCATCATGCGGACGATGGGCAGGCGGATCATCCACCTGGACCCGCCACGCGGTTTCGCGGCCGAGACGGCGGCGTCGTCGGTCCTCTACGCCGCCGCCATCGGGTTCGGCGCCCCGATCTCGACCACGCACACCATGACCTCCGCGATCATGGGCGTGGGCGCCACGCGGCGGCTGTCGGCCGTGCGGTGGGGCATCGCCGGCAACATCGTGACCGCGTGGGTCCTGACGATCCCCGCCGCGGCCGTCGTCGCCGCGATCGGCTACTTCATCCTCAACCTCGTCCTCGGATAGAGGACGCCTCCATACGAGACGGGCCGGCCCCCGAAGGGGACCGGCCCGTCGGCGTTCAGCGCCGATACATCACATCGGTGCTCCACCGCGTGAACCCGAGCGACTCGTACAACCGGACCGCCGCGGTGTTCTCCTCGTCCACGTAGAGCATGACCTGGGCGAGGCCGAGCGCGCGCAGGTGCGCGAGCCCGGCGAGCGTCAGCGCCCGGCCGAGGCCCGTGCCGCGCTCGCCGGGCGCGACCCCCACCACGTAGACCTCCCCGATCGGCTCGTCGCCGCCGTGCACCTTGGTCCAGTGGAAGCCCGCCAGCGCGTCTCCCCGTACGGCGAGGAAGAAGCCGGCGGGGTCGAACCACGACTCCCGCTCCCGCAGTTCGAGGTCGGCCGGCGTCCAGGAGCCCTGCTCGGGGTGGGTGGCGAAGGCCAGGGCGTTGAGCGCCAGCCACGCCTTCTCGTCGCGTCCCGGCTCGAACGTGCGCAGCCGTACGCCCTCGGGAAGGGCGACGGCGGGCAGGGGTTCGGACAGCGGGCGGCGCATCTGCCACAGGGAGCGCACCCGGGCCAGGCCGACGCTCGCGGCGAGACGGGCGGCGCCGGGCAGGTCGCCGTGCGCCCACAGGCGCAGCCTGCCCCCGCTCGCCTCCAGCGCGTCGCCCAGCAGTCGCCGGCCCAGACCACGCCCGCGGAAGGCGGGATGCACCACGAGCTCGCCGCTCGGCCCCTCCTCCGGGTCCGCCGGATCCAGGTGGGCGAAGCCCGCGACCTTTCCGTCCTCATACAGCAGTACGGCCCTCGCGCCGTGATCGCCGCCGTGCCGCACCTGGAGCATCACATGCTCGTTGAGCGGAGCGACACCGTCGGCCTCGGCGGCCGCCTCAACCAGGGCGAGCACCGCCGCCACCTGCTCGTCATCGAGCCGTTCCGTGATCTCCACGCGTACGTCCATGTCTGGCACGATAGGTGAAGGCCCGGCGATTCCCCTACCGGGCTTTGGCAATAGACGCCATGGGTTCCCTCCCTGAATCGTTATCTTTGCGCCATTTCCCGCTTAGATCCCCGCTCTACTGTCGGGGGTCATGACCCGAGCATCCCTGACGCGACTGGCCGTCGCCGGTGCCACCGTGGTGGGCGTCGCCGCCCTCACGATGGGCACGGCCGCCGCATCTCCCGCTCCCCAATCCGGCAAGCACGACCAGAAGCCCGGTCCCTCCGTTCCCGTCCGGTTGTTGACCATCAACGACCTCCACGGCAACCTGGAGCCCCCGACCGGGTCCAGCTCCCGGATCCTCGACCCGAACGGCCCGCTCACCGACGACGCCAAGGGCACCCAGACCGGCCTTCCCGGCGGCAAGTACTCGATCGCGGGCGGCGCGTCCTACCTGGCCGCCCACCTCAAGCAGTTGCGCGACGCCAACACCCTCCTGGTGGCCGCGGGCGACCTCATTGGGGCCTCGCCGCTGCTGTCCGCCGCCTACCACGACGAGCCGACCGTCGCCCTGCTCGACAAGCTCGGCCTGGTCACCTCCTCGGCCGGCAACCACGAGTTCGACGAGGGCATCGACGAGCTCAACCGCATCATGAACGGCGGCTGCCACCCGGTCGACGGCTGCTCCCCGGCCGGTCAGTGGACGGGCACGAGCTTCGACTACCTCGGGGCGAACGTGCTCAAGGAGGGCAACGGCGACTACGCCCTGCCGCCCTTCTACGTCAAGAAGATCAACGGCGTGAAGATCGGCTTCATCGGCCTGGTGACGCAGACCACCCCGAACATCGTCACCGCCGCCGGCATCAAGGGCCTCCAGTTCACCGAGGAGGTGGCGGCGGCCAACAAGGTGTCGAAGTACCTCGCCAAGCACGGGGTCAAGGCGCAGGTCGTGCTGGTCCACGAGGGCGACAACATCACCCCGAACCAGGACCCCAGCTCGTGCCCGGTCGTCCCCGGCAACGGCTCGCGGATCGCCACCGGCCTCGACCCGCAGATCGACCTGGTCATCAGCGGCCACAGCCACCAGGCGTACGTCTGCAAGGTGAAGGACCCGGCCGGTCAGGACCGCGTCTACACCCAGGGCTCGTCGTTCGGCCGCGCGATCACCCAGATCGACTTCCGCGTCGACCGTAGGACGAAGGACGTCATCCGCTCCAGCGTCGTCGCCAAGAACAACGTGGTGACCCGCACCGTCACTCCGGACGCCGACACCGAGGCGTACATCAAGACCTGGCAGGAGCGGGTCTCGACCGTCGCCAACAAGCCGATCGGCAAGATCACGGCCAACATCGGGCGTGGCAACAACGTCGGCGAGACCCCGCTCGGCGACCTGATCGCCGACGCGCAGCTCGAGGCGACCAAGGACGGCGGCAACGCGGAGATCGCGCTGATGAACCCGGGCGGCGTCCGCACCGACCTGACCTACGCCCAGAGCGGCTCCGAGGGCGACGGCGTCGTGACGTACGGCGAGGCCTTCCAGGTGCAGCCGTTCAACAACCTCATGCAGGTCGTCACGCTCACCGGGGCCCAGCTCAAGGCGCTGCTCGAGCAGCAGATCTGGACGGTCGACCCGGCGACGGGCGGGATCACCCAGCGGATCCTGCAGCCGTCCTCGTCGCTGACCTACACCTTCGACACGACGAAGCCGGTGGGCTCGCGGGTCTCCGACATCAAGATCAACGGCACTGCGGTGACCGACACCCAGCAGATCCGGGTGGCCGCCAACAACTTCCTCGTCGGCGGCGGCGACGGCTTCAGCGTCTTCACCCAGGGCACGAACCTGTGGAGCGGCCCGCTGGACATCGACGCGTTCGTCGCCTACATGGGCGCGCACTCGCCGATCGCCCCGCCGGCCACCGGACGGATCAACCTCATCCGATGATCGACTAAACAGTGATGGCCCGCCCCTTCAGGGGTGGGCCATCAGCGTCTGGCGGGTTCGGCCTCGTTCTGTTCGCCGCGATCGGGGACGAAGCGGTAGCCCACGTTGCGGACCGTTCCGATGAGCGCCTCGTACTCGGCGCCAAGCTTGGCCCGCAGGCGCCGTACGTGCACGTCCACGGTGCGCGTGCCGCCGAAGTAGTCGTAGCCCCAGACCTCCTGCAGCAGCTGGGCGCGGGTGAAGACCCGGCCCGGGTGCTGGGCGAGGTACTTCAGCAGCTCGAACTCCTTGAAGGTGAGGTCCAGCGCGCGCCCGCGCAGCCGGGCCGTGTACGTCGCCTCGTCGATCGACAGGTCGCCGCTGCGGATCTCGTCGGGGACCTCGTCGGCGGCGGCCAGCGACAGCCGCCCGACCGCCATCCGCAGCCGGGCCTCGACCTCGGCCGGCCCCGCGGTGTCGAGGATCACGTCGTCCACACCCCACTCCGCCGTCATCGCCGCGAGGCCGCCCTCGGTCACGATCGCCATCAACGGGCAGGTGACGCCGGTCGTGCGCAGCAGCCGGCACAGGCTCTTGGCCTGCACGAGCTCACGGCGCGCGTCCACCAGGATGGCGTCCGCCGGGGGCGTGTCGATCAGCGCGGAGGCCTCCGCGGGCGCGACCCGCACCGAGTGCAGCAGCAGTCCGAGTGCCGGAAGTGTCTCCGCCGACGGCTCCAGAGCGTTGGTCAGCAGGAGCAGATTGCTCACATGAGCCTCCTCGCACCATGTCGGCTCGGCGCCGTTTGCAGCACTGGAAACCGCGACAGCCGTACAAACACGTAAGGACCCGGGGGCCACATCGCCCGAGTCCATTAATTCGTAGGGTAGCCCACACGAAGTTTGCGTCCAATGTGCGTCACCCGTGTGAACAACACGTCACGTGGTTTAGCACCGTAACGTGACGGTGACGGAGAGCTTCCGTGAGGTGACGTGAGAGTGAGGGGAGCGGCGCGTCATGGCCAGGGGAACCATCCGCTACTGGGCGGCGGCCAAGGAGGCCGCCGGCGTGCCGGAGGAGCCGTTCGACGCCGAGACGCTGGGAGACCTGCTCGCGGGGATCTCGCGGAATCCGGCCGTCGAGCGCGTGCTGCGCCGGTGCTCCTTCCTCGTCGACGGCGCACCCGCGGGTACGCGCGATCCGGCGACGATCGACCTTCCCGAAGGGGCCGTGGTCGAGGTTTTACCCCCCTTCGCCGGGGGATGAGCGACTACTCTGATCACAAAGGCGCCTTCGGAGGGGTCGGATGCGCAAGTTGGTCGTGGCCGTGGCCCTGCTGGCCATCGTCCTCGTCGTGCTCGACCGGGTCGCCGTGGTCGGGGTGCAGCGTGAGATCGCCCGCCAGATCGAGGCCAAGTACGACCTGGCGGAGGCCCCCTCTGTGCAGGTCAAGGGCATACCGTTCCTCACCCAGGCCATCTCGGGCCGATACGAGGAGATCAGCATCGGCATCGGGAAGGTGGAGCGGGAGGGCGTGCAGCTCGAACGCATCGACGCCACGCTGTACGGCGTCACCGCCCCGCTGTCCGACCTGATCCAGAACGCCGCGGCCACCGAGATCAGGGCCGACCGCGTGACGGGGACCGTGGTCATCTCCCGGCAGACCCTGTCGGCCCACGCGCCGCGCGGCATCAAGGTCGAGGGCGCCGGCGACGACAAACTCCGCGTCTCGGGCAACGTGCCCGTGCTCGGGAACCAGGTGCCGGTCACCGCCGACATGAAGATCCAGGTGGTCCAGGGCGGGATACGGCTCACGCCCGCGAACGTGAAGATCGCCGGTGCCATCCCCGTGCCGAACCCGGAGCGGCTCATCTCGTTCAACGTGCCGGTGAAGAACCTGCCGCTCAACCTCAGGATCACCCGGGTGAAGTCGACGAGCGAAGGGCTCGCGGTGCAGGGCACCGCGTCCGATGTCCCCCTCCGATGAGGGCTCGCGTGACGATCGTCACACCGCCGAACCGTCGCGCCCCGGCGTACGTGATGAAGGTGTGAGTCCAGCCGGAACCGCCGACGAGGAGCTCATACGCGCACTTTGGGAGGATCACGGAGGGCCGCTGTACGGTTACGTGCTGCGGTTGACCGGTGATCCGGGCAGGGCGGAGGACGTGGTGCAGGAGACGCTGCTTCGGGCCTGGCGGCATCCCTCCGGGCTCCAGGGACGCCCGGTTCGCGCGTGGCTGTTCACCGTCGCCCGCAATCTCGTCGTCGACCAGCACCGGGCCCGTAAGTCCAGGCCGCAGGAGACGGGGGACGAGGCGCTCGCCGTGCTGCCCGCCGACGACGAGCTGGAACGGGCCGTCGAGTCGTGGGGAGTGGCGGAGGCGCTGGCCTCCCTCAGGGCGGAGCACCGCGAGGTGCTCCTGGAGACGTACTACCGGGGGAGATCGGTGAAGGAGGCGTCGGAGATCCTCGGCATCCCGCCGGGAACGGTGAAGTCGCGGACCTACTACGCCCTCCGGGCGCTGAAGCTCGCCCTGGAGGAACGGGGGCTGGCACCATGACCTGCGAGGAGGTGCGGATCTCGCTCGGCGCGTACGTGCTGGGGGCGCTCGACGCCGAGGAGACCGCCGAGGTCGAGGCCCACCTGGAGACCTGCGCGGCCTGCCGGGCGGAGCTGGCCGAGCTGTCCGGGCTGCCGCCGCTGCTGGCCCGCGTGTCGGCCGAGGACATCGAGCGCGCCGCCGCGCCGCCGCGCGCCGTGCTCGACGGTGTCTTCGCGGATGCCTTCGCGGCTGTTTCTGCAAGTGCGCCCGCGGTCGTGACGCCCGTCCGGCGCGGACGCCGGTCCCGTGTGCTGCTGGCGCTCGCCGCGTCCGTCGTCGTCGCGGCCGTGGGAGGCACGGCGTGGGTGTCGGTGGCGCAGAAGGGCTCGGAGGGTACGGCAGTGGGGTCGGTCGCCGCGGCCCCCGACCAGGCGAGCCGCGCGGCCCAAGGTCAGGCGGCCCCGGACCAGGCAGCGCAGGATCAGGCGGCGCAGGATCAGCCGGGCCAGGCCGACAAGTCGGCGGAGGCACTCGTGGAGCCCTTCGTCGCCCCGGCGTCGCCCGCGCCGTCCAAGGGGGCGGTGGCGAGGAAGGTCCAGCCGCCGCCCGCCGAAGCGACCGTCACGGCGTCGCCCGTGCCGTCCGAGGCGCGCGGGAGCAGCGGTGACGTCCGCATCGTCGTACGGCTGGTGCCGCACGACGGCGGGACACAGGTCGTCGCCAGGGTCGCCGGAGTCCCGGCGGGCACGGTCTGCACGTTGCGCGCGGTCGCCGAGGACGGCACGGTCTCGACCCTCGGCAGCTGGACCGTGGGCAGAGGCGAGTACCGCGGTCAGAAGATGGTCCTCGAAGGCTCGACGGCGCTGCGGCCCGGCCAGATCGACAGGATCGAGCTCGCCGACTCGGGCGGCCGCGTCCTGGTGACCGCCACGCCGTGACCTCGTCGTGATCCGGCGCGGGAATCAGCCGCACCGGGCGTACGGTTGCAGACGGTGATGGCAGGGATCGCGACTCTCGTGGCCACGCTCGTCCTGGGCGTGGTCCTCGGGCTGGTCCTGAGACGGCGCGACGGAAGGATGCGGCTCGTGGAACACGCCCCGGTGACGAGCGGTGATCTCGGCGCCGACCTCGGCGAGCGCGCCACGCTGGTGCAGTTCTCGACCGCGTTCTGCCAGCCCTGCCGGGCGACCCGCCGGGTCCTGGGCGAGGTGGCCGGCATGGTGCCCGGGGTCCGGCACGTGGAGATCGACGCGGAGTCGCGTCTCGATCTGGTCAGGCGCTTCGACGTCCTGCGCACCCCGACCGTGCTCGTCCTCGACGGGGCGGGCAACGTGGTGAAGAGGGCGTCCGGCCAGCCGCGCAAGGCCGATGTCATCG
The DNA here is from genome assembly GCF_006874435.1 of Microbispora sp. KK1-11. Lineage (NCBI taxonomy): Bacteria > Bacillati > Actinomycetota > Actinomycetes > Streptosporangiales > Streptosporangiaceae > Microbispora > Microbispora sp. KK1-11. Next base: position 39,280 of record NZ_VIRJ01000034.1, read on the forward strand.
CTGCGCTCGGCGCGGCCGTGGACGGCGCGTCTCACGGGCCGTCTCAGCCATCGGACAAGGTGTGACAGATGCCGAGACGGAAGGTACTGTCGTGGTCATGACTCCCACGACAGAGCTGCTCACGAAGCGGCGAGCGGTGGACTTCTGCCGCGTCGCGACCTCGCTCTGTCGCATGGCCTGAGGGTGATTCCTGCGGCTTCGTGCCGCGTTCCCAGAATCCTTCAGGAGCATCCCCACGATGCAAATCGACCCTCGTGGCCCGCGTTTCGGCGCGGCCGTGACCACTGCGGTCCTCGCGGTCGTACTGGTCACGCAGAATCCCTGGCTGCTCGCCGCGCAGGCGATCGTCTTCGCGCTCGGCGCCGCTGACGCGTCGCCGTACGGGCTGGTCTTCCGCCGGTTCGTGCGGCCGAGGCTGGGGCCGACGGCCGAGACGGAGGACGCGGCGCCGCCGCGGTTCGCCCAGGCCGTCGGGCTGGGGTTCGCGATGGTGGGACTGATCGGATTCGCGGCGGGGATCACCGCACTGGCCTTGGGTGCGACAGCAGCGGCACTGCTGGCCGCCTTCCTCAACGCAGCGTTCGGCTTCTGCCTGGGCTGCGAAACGTACCTGCTCATTCGCCGTCTACAACCTGGGAGAATCCAATGAGCCGCTCCGCCGTTCTGGTGGACGCCGACTGGGTCGAGGCCAACCTCGACACGCCGGGTGTCGTGCTCGTCGAGGTCGACGAGGACACCAGCGCCTACGACAAGGGTCACATCCGCGGTGCCGTGAAGATCGACTGGAGGACCGACCTGCAGGACCCGGTCCGCCGCGACTTCGTCGACAAGGCCGGCTTCGAGGCGCTGCTGTCGTCGCGCGGCATCGCCAACGACGACACCGTCGTCCTGTACGGCGGCAACAACAACTGGTTCGCCGCCTACGCCTACTGGTACTTCAAGGTCTACGGCCACGAGAACGTCAAGCTGCTCGACGGCGGGCGCAAGAAGTGGGAGCTGGAGTCCCGCGAGCTGGTCAAGGACGTCGTCGAGCGCCCGGCCACCCAGTACGCGGCCAAGGAGCCCAACAACGACATCCGCGCCTTCCGCGACGACGTCGTCGCCGCGATCGGCAAGCAGAACCTGGTCGACGTCCGCTCGCCCGACGAGTTCACCGGCAAGCTTCTCGCCCCGGCCCACCTGCCGCAGGAGCAGGCGCAGCGCGGCGGCCACGTGCCCACCGCCCGCAACATCCCGTGGTCGAAGGCGGCCAACGACGACGGCACCTTCCGCTCCGATGACGAGCTCCGCGAGCTCTACTCGGGCGCCGGCGTGGACCTCGCCAAGGACACCATCGCCTACTGCCGCATCGGCGAGCGCTCCGCGCACACCTGGTTCGTGCTGCACGAGCTGCTCGACCAGCCCAACGTCAAGAACTACGACGGTTCGTGGACCGAGTACGGCTCGCTCGTGGGCGTGCCGATCGAGCTGGGGGAGGCCCGCTGATGACCATCCAGGGTTGCGCTGCTCCTGAGCAGACCGTCGCGCTGCCGGCCGGCATCGACCTGTCCAACCAGGCCGTGATCCAGGGCGTCGTCACCGGCGCCGGCACGGCGTACGCCCGTCTGCTGGACCACAGCGGCGAGTTCACCGGCGAGGTCGTCGTCTCCGACGAGGGCATCTTCCGCTTCTTCGCCGCGCCCGGCCAGTGGACCGTCCGCATCATCGCCGGCGGCGGCGTCACCAAGGACGTCCCCGTCGAGGCCAAGCTCGGCGAGGTCGCCCAGCTCTCGGTCACCGTCTGATCCACCGCTTCACAAGAAGGCCGGTGCGTTCTCGCGAACGCGCCGGCCTTCTCGGTTTTCCTGTGGACCGTTAGTATTACGGGATACTTGTAATACGTAATGGGAACGGGCGCGATGCGGCTGAACAGCAAGGGACAGGTCACCATCCCCGCCGAGATCCGCGAGAAGTACGGCCTGCACCCCGGTGACGAGGTCGACGTGATCGAGGTGGGCGACACCCTGCAGATCGTGCGCCGGGAGAGCAGCAGCACCCGGGGCCGGCGTGCCGCGCAGCGACTCCGAGGCAGTGCGACGACGTCCATGACGACCGACGAGATCATGGGGCTGCTGCGTGACGAGTAACACCCTGCGCGTCGTCCGTGAGCAGGTCACTCTCGTCGACTCCTGCGTCCTGCTCGACGTCGCCACCGATGACCCCAAGTGGGCGGCATGGTCCGCGGACGCATTGGCCGGGGCTCTGGACGAAGGACGACTGGTCGTCAATCCGGTCGTGTATTCCGAGGTGTCAGTCGGCTACGCGAGCATCGAGAGCCTCGACGAGGCGTTGCCGCCCGAGGACTACGAGCGTGAGGACGTTCCCTTCGAGGCGGCCTTCCTGGCCGGGAAGGCATTTCTCGCCTATCGCAGACGTGGTGGTGAGAAGAGGTCGCCGCTGCCCGACTTCTTCATAGGCGCGCATGCTGCGGTGCGAAAATACCGGCTGCTCACTCGTGATACCGCCCGATATCGGACCTACTTCCCTACAGTCGAGCTCATCGCTCCGTAGGGAGGAGCGAGAGCCGATAGCATGCGGCAGGTGTCCGGAACGTCCGCACTTGCCGCCCCTCGCCAGGATGCCGCGCCGCGCCGGGCCTCCTGGACGCTGTCGCCGTACGCGATGCCGCTGAACGCCCTGCGCATCCTCGCCAAATGCGCCCTGCCGCTGATCCTCTGGTTCTCGGCCGGACGGCTCGTGCGGTGGGCGCTGCTCCTGCTGGCCGCGACCGTCTCACACGGCTCGTGGTATCAGGCCCGGCTGGTCCTGACGATGTTCCTCTTCACGCTCGTCGTGATGACGTCCCTCGCCACGACCGTGGGCATGCTGCACGTCGTCCGCGAGGCGCTGCTGGAGACCCAGGCCAGGCGCGCGGGCGGCGAGGCCAAGGAAAGCTTTCTGAACTCGCTCAACCGGACCGCGCTCGTCTTCGCCGGTATCTACACGACCTGGGGGTTCGTCGCCGACGACGCCCGGGAGTTCGCCGGCATCGACATGCTGCGGCAGCCGGACCGGTACGTGCTCGACGCCGGGAGCGGCAACGACAGCGGGGTGGCGGCCGGGCTGCTCAACCTCGATCCGAAGGTCTCCCTGGCGACGATGGCCGTCGCCTACGTGGTCAAGTGGTACTTCGGCCGCCGCCACGAGGCGGGCGAGGGCCGTTTCTCCGGCATGCTCGCCACGTTCGGGGAGCTCTCGTTCGCTTTCTACGGGCTCAACGCGATCGCCGCCGCCGTGGGGGCACGCTCCGACTGGATCGGCCACCGGTCCGCCGTCGCCGCCTGGCACGACTTCGCGGCCAGTGCCGAGGACGGCGTCCCGGGGTGGAAGCAGGCCTCGGAGTGGCTGGGCGACGTCTGGCCGCACGTCGTCGACGCCCTCGCCATCCCGCTCACGTGGCTGACGGTCGGCATCCTGGTCTACGGCGCCTATGCGGAGGACACGCGGACCACGATCAGAGGGACACGCCTGGAGCAGGCGGCGGTCCACCTGGAGCGCACCCACAACTGGACGCGTCTCGCCCTCGCGAAGCTGAGCGCCGGCTGGACCGCTCGATGGATCCCGCTGCTCAACTCCCTGCGCCTGACGGTGCGCGGGGGCGCCCCGCTGTTCGGGCTGTTCGCCCTCTGCTACGTCGGCCTGCACATCGGCGGCGACTATCTTCTCAGGGCCGGTCGCTATCTCACCGCGAGCGAGGAGCCGTATCTGTGGTTCGCGACCGGTGAGCCGGTCGTCTACGTCGTGGACCTGGTCGTGACCCTGGTGACGATGTGCCTGATCGCCGCCACGTTCGACCTGGCCGCGCTGCGGGCGCGGGTGAGGGCGAACGGGGTCACCGGCGGAACCGCAGAACCTGATCGTCCTTCTCCGTCGAGGTGAAGGCGGCCTTCACGAAGTCCGCGGCGGACTGGCCGGGCACGTCCCGATAGGTGCTCGGCCGCAGGACGACCTCGACTTCGTCGGCCACGGAGGGCGGGACCACACCCATCATCTCCAGCCGGTACGGCGTGCCGATCTTGTTGTCCTTCACGTCGGGTGGCGTCTCGTTGTTCACCATCTCCACCTGCCACGTGCGCCCGGCTCGGTCGGTGAACGTGACCTCCGCCGGCTCTCCGTGACGAATGGCGCCTTCGGCGTCGAGTGCGGTCCTGGTCGCCGAGATCTTCAACCACTGGCGGTCGGATCGCTCCGGCTTGCCGGTGGGGTCCTTGATTTTCTCCACGGTGGCCCGCCATGACACGTGCTGCCAGACTCCCGCCTGGCCGGGTGGCACGACATGGACGGTGTAGTCGGGGCGGCCGTACTTGTAGGCCTGGTAGCCGAACAGGGTGGGGGCGCCGACGGCGAGCACGACGGACAGCACGGTGCCCCCCACCAGCAGGCCCGTACGCCGCGCGGGCACAGTGGACACTTCCGCGGACACCTCGGCGGGCGTCTCGGCGGGTGCCTCCGCAGGCGCTTCGGCGGGCGGGGGAACGGGCGCGAGCGCCGCGGGAGGCGGCTGCCGGTTCGTCCGCAGCGCGGGGAAGGGCTGCGTGGACCTGTCCTCCCCTTCGGGCTCCAGAGGCGGCCACACGCGCAGATCCGTCGGCGGCTTCAGCGTGCCGGGGATGGGCACGGAGGGCGGCGCCGTCGGAATGGGCGGGGGAAGGGCTCCGCTGTAGGTGATGTCGGAAGGTTGCTCGGCCGGGGGAGCGAACCAGTCGCGGGCGTCCGGACCTTTCCTCGGCGGGGTTCCGTCCATGGGCGTCTCGGTCATCGGCTCGCGCTCACGAGAGAGTGGTAGTCCTCCGCCTGTGAGATCAGCCGGTCGGCGGCGGCGCCGGACAGGCCCAGGTCGATCTGCGCCTCTGGCGCGTAGTTGTCGCTCACCAGCGGGCTGACGGGAGGAACGAAGACGAGGTCGGCGCCCGGCACCGCGTCTTTGGGCACCTCGAAGACGAGCAGCCCGCTGGACCAGAACCCGGGCTGGATGTACTTGTTGAACAGCGTCAGCGCGTCGTTCACCTTGTCCGTCGGCTGGTAGCGACGGCCGTCCGCCGTCAGGAGGACGGGGGGACCGAGTCTGCTCAGTTTGAAGGGCTCGCGCACGCTCATCGCCGAGACGTCGACCAGGAGGAACAGGTTGCTCGTGGCCACCTTGGTCACCTTGTTGGAGTAGTCCGTGGTGTCCACGGCGCGGGCGGCCGCGACCGACAGGACCTTCACGGTGAAACGCTTGGTCTCCACCGTCTCGCCGATCCTGCCGTTGTAGGTCAGGTAGGAGGTGCGCTGCTCGAAGGACATCGAGAAGTTCTGCTGCGCGTAGACCGCGGCCGCCGCGAGCACGATCCCGGCCACTCCCGCGGCGATCCGCCGCCCCACACCGCGCCTCGGCGGCTTGGCGCGGACCGCGCGACGGGAAACACGGCTCTCCGTCTGTGTGACCGTCATCAGCTGCTCTCCTTCCGTACGGGAAGGGTGATCTGCGTGGCCACCTCGGGCTCGAAGGGGCCCTTGTCGTCCTTGTACGCGCCCGCGAGCATCCAGTCGTGGCCCTGGTTCAGCAGTCCGAGTTGCTCGTAAACGAACGAGCCCACGTCGAGGCTGATCTCCGGAGGTGCGGTCGCGGTGGGCTCGAGTTCGTACTTCACCACGACTGTGGTGGTGATTCCGGGTTGCAGCTGATGACTCTCGACGCCGAGGCTGAGCACGGAAATCTGGGGGCCGTACTTGGTCTTGATCTCCGGACGGGTCCGCAGGAGAGAGCCGGCGAAGGAGCCGAACGGCGAGTACTTCCCTCCGTCCGGGATGACGCCGATCGAGGCGGTCTCCTTGTCCATGTTGGTGACCTTGAGGACGAGCTCCAGGTAGCGCTTGTCGGTGCCGAAGTCGCCCTTCTCGGTGGTGTCGATCGCCTTGATGAACTGGGTGCGGAACTGCCCCTGGTCGATCGTGTCTCCGGGCGACACCGTGGGCGGGGGCTCGTCCGGGGCCTCCTTCAAGCCGCCGAAGGCGGCCGTGACGCCGATGACCACCACGGCCAGCGCGAGGGCGACCGGGACGAGGACCGGGCGTCGTCGGCGGGCGCCATTGGGGGATGACGTCATGGCAAGCGATGGTAGTACGACCACAGTTGCCCCATTGGTCGCAATGGTTCTGTCCCTCGCGCGGAAATACGTCCGAATGGCGAGAAGCACGCCCTGACAGGGCTTCCAGCTCCTACGCTGTGACCGAGGCGGACATGGAGGGCCCGTGGGCGACCCGCACCCCGAGCATGCCCAGTTGCAGGCGGACCGGATCTACCTGGGCTGGCAGTACGCGCTGCTGTACCCGGATCCCGGGCCGCCGCCGAAGCGACCGGCCAGGGAGGACGTCACCGAGCCTCCGGTGGACACCGACACCGAGTGGATCCACCGGGAGCGGCTCCAGAAGGACCTGCTCAACCGCCCGGTCCGGATCTTCCGTACGTTCATGGCCGTGGTGGCCGCGGGGATCCTCGTCCTCGGCGTGACCGGGCTGCTCACCTGGTCGTTCGTCATGCTGGGCCTGGTGGCCGCGGGAGGCGTGGCCGCCATCTGCACCTACGCCATCCGGCAGGGCGACCGTACGGTCAACGAGCGGCTCGACGAGCGCCGCCGCAAGGCGCTGCGGGAGCAGGAGCGCCGCCAGCGGGAGATCGTCACGGCCCAGGAGGAACACGCCGCGAAATACCGCGACTGGGCCGAGAAGAAGAACCGCTTCGACAGGCAGATCACCTGGTACGCCGTGGCGGTGCCCGACGACATCGACCGGGTCGACGTGGCCGGGGGCACGCTGACCGGCTGGTCGGCGCTGGTCACGCTGATCGGCGCGACCCGGCTCTACAGCGGCGGCCACCTGACCGTGCTCGACCTGTCGGAGGGCGCGATCGCCAAGGACCTGATCGAGCTGGCGCGCAGGGGCGGGGACGACCCGCTCGTCTGGGTGCTCCCGGTGGACCTGCCCCGGCTCGACCTGGGCGCGACGCTCAAGCCCGAGGCGTTCGCCGACGTGCTCGCCCACGTGGTGAGCGTCAGCGAGGAGACCAGCAGGGACATCGGCTTCGACAACGCGATCCTGGAGCGCGTGCTCGAGGTCCTGGGCGAGAACGCGACGATCAGCCAGGTCACCGCCGCCCTGCGGGCCCTCGCGCAGGTGGGCGACCCGCGCGACGACATGAAGGGCGGCCTGCTCACGGCGTCGCAGCTCGAACGCATCGGCACGCTGTTCGGCCGGGGCGTGGCCGACCGGGTGGTCATCGAGCGGGCGTGGGCGCTGGAATCGCAGCTGCGCAAGCTGGAGACGCTGGGCTCGCAGGCCGTACGGCTGCCGCCCGCACGGCTGCGGGTCGTCAGCATGGACCGGCAGGCGGGGGTCTTCGGCAACCGGGTGCTCGGGACCTACGTCGCGACCGCGCTCACGCACATCCTGCGCCAGTCGCCGGCCAGCGAGCGGCCCTGGTATCACACGATCATCGTGGCGGGCGCGGACAAGTTGCGCGGCGACGTGCTCGACCGGCTCATGGACGCCTGCGAGACCTCGCGCACCGGGCTCGTGCTGACCTACCGCAGCCTCACCCCGACGGTGCGGGAGCGGCTCGGCCGGGGACACGCGGCGGTCGCGTTCATGCGCCTGGGCAACGCCGAGGACGCCCGGGTGGCCAGCGAGCACGTCGGCACCGAGCACCGCCTGGAGCTCGCCCAGCTCACCGAGACGTTCAGCTCGGCGGTCAACGGCCCGAGCGGCTTCTACACCTCCACCGTCGGCGAGAGCCGTACGGAGGGGGAGGAGAAGAGCGAGGGCGACCTGCGGGAGGACATCACCGAGTCGACCGAGTGGGGACGGCGCGCCCCTACGGTGGCCGACGGGGTCCTGCAGCGGTCGCGGGAGTTCCTGGTCGAGCCGCACCAGCTCCAGCAGCTCCCCACCACCTCCGTGATCGTCACCTACTCGACGGCGGAGGGACGCCAGGTGCGCCTCGCGGACGCGAATCCGGCGATACTCACCTTCCCCAAGACGACGCTGGGGGAGTTCGAGGAGATCCGGCGGGCCGCCCTCGCGCCACCGGAGCCCGAGCCGGAGCCGGAGGAGCCCGTGCTGCCTGACGTGCCCCCCAACCTGGGCCCGCCGCCGCCCCGCCTCGACTGGCGCAAGCGGCCGTGAGCGCTCCCGAAACGCCGTACGCGCCCATGACACCGTCCGCTGTCGGTAAGGGCATCGTCAACCGGGGTGTGCGGGCATGATCGTTGAAGGAGTCTCTCCCCTGTTCGTCGTCACCTGAGGGGTCTGATGCAGCCGTTTCCCCTGAGCGGGCCGTGGTACCGGATTCAGGCGATCACCGCCCCATCGCGTAGTTCGTCCGCGGAGTGGGACTTCGTCACGGTGCTCCCCGCGGTCCTGTCCGCCGCGCAGCGCAACCGGCCGTTCGTCATCGGCTGGCTGTCGCGGGGTTCGGGTGCACCGCTGGAGCTCATCACCAACGCGGGACCGCTCACGCCGCCCAAGCCGCCGAAGCGGGCGGCGACCACGCCGGAGCCGCCGGTCACCGGCCCGCAGCCGCTGCTGTTCCCCGGCGGCGCGCGCGGCGTGGAGATCGGCGACGAGTGGCTGGCCGACCTCGCCGACCTCGTCTGGACGCCGTGCCCGGGCCGTCAGGCCCCGCCGCTCTACGGCAGGCGCGAGCCGGAGCCCGACGAGCCCAAGCGGCCCACGCTGTTCGAGTCGACGCTGGTCACGCTCATGTCCCGGCCGTTCGCGTGGGTGGTGGTCGCCGAGCCGACCGACCTGCTCGACGCCGAGGTGGCCCACCTGCGCACCCAGCTCAACGTGCTGCGCCAGTATGGCGACGCCTCGGAGCGGTCGCGCTTCGACGCCGAGCGGGCCGAGCGCAGGATGCAGGAGCTGGACGCCTTCCGCGAGGCCGGCCTGTGGAACGTCCGGGTGCTCGCCGGCGCGGCCGGCCCCGACGAGCTGCGCCAGATCGCGCCGGTGCTGGTCGGGTCGGTGGAGATGAGCCACCACCCCTACCGGCTGCGCAGCGCGATGTCGCTGCCCGCCCTGAGCGGCGACGGCACCTGCGAGTCGGTGTACGGCTTCAACGAGGCGCTGGCCGTCAACCTGCAGGATTCCGCCGACGGGGCGGCGGCGCCGTTCGCGGCGACGGCCGGGGCGCTCGCCGCGCTCGCCGGGCTGCCGCGCCGTGAGGTGCCGGGCGTCCGGGTGCTCGACGCGGGCTTCTTCGACGTGACGAGCGAGACCGAGGTCGAGGGCTCGGCGGAGACCGTCGACCTCGGCGCGATCGTCGACGGGCAGGACCGCGCCGTCGGAACGTTCCGGGTGCCGCTGGCCACGCTGAACCGCCACGCCTTCATCACGGGCGCCACCGGCTCCGGCAAGTCGCAGACCGTGCGTCACCTGCTCGAACAGCTCACCAAGGCGGGCATCCCGTGGCTGGCGATCGAGCCGGCCAAGTCGGAGTACGCCGCGATGGCCGGCCGGGTCGAGCACCTGGCGCCGCTGACCGTCATCAACCCCTCGGCGCCCGACAACGTGCCGATCAGCGTCAACCCGCTCGCGCCCGAGCCCGGCTACCCCGTGCAGGCCCACATCGACATGGTCAGGGCGCTGTTCATGGCGGCGTTCGACGCAGAGGAGCCGTTCCCGCAGATCATGTCGCTGGCGTTGCAGCGCGTCTACGAGGCCAACGGCTGGGACGTGGTCACCGGGGGCGGCATCCCGGGGGCCGCCGTGCAGCCGGCCGTACCGACCCTGGAGCAGCTCCAGCAGCACGCGCTCGAGGTCATCCAGGAGATCGGGTACGGCAACGAGGTCCAGGCCGACGTCGAGGGCTTCATCAGCCTGCGGCTGCGCAGCCTGCGCGTGGGCAGCGCGGGCCGGTTCTTCGAGGGCGGCCACCCGGCCGACATCGGCGGCCTGCTCCAGCGCAACGTCGTGCTCGCGATCGAGGACGTGGCCAACGACGAGGACAAGGCGTTCCTCATGGGCACGCTCATCATCCGCATCGTCGAGCACCTGCGGATGCGCGCCCGCTCCGAACCGCGGGCCGAGGACGGCGTCGGCGGCCTGCGGCACGTCATCGTCATCGAGGAGGCCCACCGGCTGCTGCGCGACCGGGGCTCCCAGCGGGCCTCCACGCACGCCGTCGAGTTGCTGGCCGGGATGCTCGCCGAGATCAGGGCGTACGGCGAGGGCATCATCGTGGCCGAGCAGATCCCGACCAAGCTCGTCTCCGACGTGGTGAAGAACACCGCGCTCAAGGTCGTGCACCGGCTCCCGGCCGAGGACGACCGCGCGCTCGTCGGCGCGGCCATGAACCTGAGCGAGGACCAGTCACGTCAGGTGGTGTCCCTCCAGCCGGGTTTCGCCGCGGTGTTCGCCGACGGCATGGACCGCCCGCTGCGCGTCCAGGTGCCGCTGGGCGAGGACCGCGAGCGCGAGACGCTCGGCCCCGTGCCGCCGATCTGCGGGCGCCGCTCGGCCGCCTGCGGGCGCGAGTGCCGTACGGGGAAGGCGTGCACGCTGGTCGAGTTGCGCGAGGCCGACCTGCTCGCGGTGGCCCCGGAGTGGGCGTGGCTGCGGATCTGGACCGACACGGTCGTCCTGGCGTTCGTGACGAACCGGTCGCTGCCGGGCGTGCCGCGCGTGCTCGCCGACATCTGGGCGGAGCTGCCGGCCAAGCGGCGCGAGTGCCTGCTGGCCACGCTGGTCGAACGGTCGGTCGCGCGCCGCGCCTGGTCGCTGCGGACGTGGTTCGACCCCGCGCTGCTCACCGAGAAGGCCGCTGAGGTCGCCGCCGGGCTGCTGGCGGCGGGCCAGGCGGACGGTGGGGAGAGCGAGCCGCCGATGCGGGCGGGCGAGCGGCCGGGCGCGGCCTGGGTGATCCCGCAGGTCCGCTGGCTCCACGAGGTGGACCGGCTGTTCCCGTTCGGGCATCCCGCGCCGAACCTGCGCAGCGCGGCGCCGGCGATGGAGTATCCGCTGTTCGGCACCGACCCCGCCGGCCGGCCGTACCCGCACCAGGGGGTCAACGGCGCCGAGCCGGCCGAGGGCGGGGTCGCGGTCGGCGTGCGCACCGAGCTGCTCGGCCATCGGGCCAAGGCGCTGCGCCACCACCCGCTGTCGATGGAGGTGGATCGCAACCGCGCCCTGGCGTGGCGGGTCATCCTGGGCGACGACGAGCACGAGGGCATCCAGCGCGACGTGACGACGGTCGCCATCGGGGTCGAGCCGCGCGAGCGGGTCAAGTACGTGGCCCAGACGATGAGCGCGGGCTGGCTGGAGACCGTGCTGTCCTGGCCACGCCGGTTCGTCCTGCCGTTCGACGGCGACACCCCCGCGGAGCTGTCCTTCGGATCGTGACATGCACGCGGCCGACTAGGATCGCGGCATGAGTCAGCTTCCGTTGCGGGCGCAGCTCGCCAGCGCCCTGGGCCGCACGGCCGCGACGCTGTCCAGGGCCACCGGGCGTGGCGACGGCTCGGTGATCGGCGGCAGGGTCGGTCTCATGCTGGAGCCCGACCTGCTGCGCAAGCTCGCGGCCGACCGCAAGCTCGTCCTGGTCAGCGCCACGAACGGCAAGACCACGACGACGCGTCTGATCACCTCGGCGCTGCAGGAGCTCGGCGACGTGGCGACGAACGCCTTCGGCGCCAACATGCCCGCCGGGCACGTGTCGGCCCTCGCCTCCAACAAGGACGCGCCGTACGGCGTGCTGGAGGTCGACGAGAAGTACCTCCCCGAGGTCCTCGACACGACCAACGCCGGCATCCTCTGCCTCATGAACCTGAGCCGCGACCAGATGGACCGGGCCGGGGAGATCTGGCTGCTGGCCCAGAAGTGGCGCCGCGCACTCGCGGGCCGGCCCGCCCACGTGATCGCCAACTGCGACGACCCGCTGGTCACCTGGGGCGCGTCCACCGCCGCCCGGGTCACCTGGGTGGCGGCGGGGCAGCGCTGGCGCGAGGACTCCTGGTGCTGCCCGGAGTGCGGCGGCCCGCTCGACCGCGCCGGGTTCGGCAACGGCGGTCAGGGCCTCACCGCGGCGCAGATGGCCGACACCAACTGGGCGTGCCGCGAGTGCACCTTCCACCGGCCCGAGCCCAGCTGGGTGCTCGACGGGGAGTACGTGACCGACCCCCGGGGACAGCACTGGCGCCTGGATATCCAGCTTCCCGGCCAGGCCAACCGGGCGAACGCCGCCATCGCGCTGGCGGTCGCCGAGACGCTCGGCCTCGACCCCGGCCGGGCGCTGCCCAGGCTGCGTATGGTCACCTCCGTCGCCGGGCGTTACACGACCGTCGAGCGGGACGGCCGGTCGCTGCGGCTGCTGCTGGCCAAGAACCCGGCCGGCTGGCTGGAGGCGTTCGACGTCGCCGACCCGGCGCTGCCGATCATCCTGTCGGTGAACGCGCAGGGGCCGGACGGCCGCGACACCTCCTGGCTGTGGGACGTCGACTATCGCATCCTGCGCGGCAGGCCCGTCCTCGTCACCGGCGAGCGCCGCCTCGACCTCGCGCTGCGGCTGGCCGTGGCGGGGGTCCCCTTCCAGCTCTGCGATTCGTTCGAGCAGGCGGTGGGCCTCCTCGCGCCCGGCAAGATCGACGTGATCGCCAACTACACCGCGTTCCAGCAGATCCGAGCGGAGTTCGGCCGTGCAGTCTGAATTGTCCATCGTCTGGATCTATCCCGACCTCCTCAGCACGTACGGAGACCAGGGCAACGTCCTGGTGCTGGAGCAGCGGGCCCGGGCCCGGGGCATCCGGACCAGGACCGTCCACGTGCGGTCGTCCGACCCCGTGCCGCAGCAGGGCGACGTCTACCTGATCGGCGGCGGCGAGGACCGGCCGCAGATCCTCGGGGCCGAGCGGCTGCGCCGCGACGGCGGCCTGCACGCCGCGATCCAGCGCGGCGCGGCCATGCTGGCGGTCTGCGCCGGCTACCAGATCATGGGCACGGTGTTCGGCGGCGAGGAAGGGCAGCCCGTGCCCGGTGTCGGGCTGCTGGACATCAGCTCGGGGCGGGGCGAGCGGCGCGCCGTCGGCGAGCTGGCCGCCGAGGTCGACCCCGCCCTGGGGCTGCCCACACTGACGGGCTTCGAGAACCACATGGGCGTGACCAGGCTCGGTCCCGGCGTGCGCCCGCTTTCGCGGACCATGGTCGGCGTCGGCAACGGCGACGGCACGGAGGGCTGCTACGCGGGCCGCGTCATCGGCACCTACCTGCACGGGCCGGCGCTCGCCCGCAACCCCGCCCTGGCCGACCTGCTGCTGAGCTGGGTCACCGGACCGCTGCCCCCGATCGACGACAGCTGGTATCAGGCGCTGCGCGACGAACGCCTGCGCGCGGTGCTGCCGAGCTGACCTCTCGGCAGATCCCGGCCGGTCAGTAGATCAGCGCCTGCACGCCCTCGCCCAGGGCCTCCTCGACGAACGTGGAGGCCCCGGCGATGCGCACGCCGTCGATCACGTCGTCCACGGTGATGCCCCGGCGGGCGGCGCACTGGGTGCACAGCGTGACCCTGCCCGCGGCGAGCACGGCGTCGAGCATGTCCTCAAGCGGGGCGGCCTCGGCCAGGGCGAACTCCTTGGCCCGTCCCGGCAGCGCGAACCACGAGGACTCGCCGGTCAGCCACAGCGAGACCGGGACACCGCTCGCCAGCGCGGCCGCCGCGACCGTGAACGCCTGGTTGCAACGCTCCGGGGCGTCCGCCCCGGCCGTGACCTTGATGACCAGTGATCGTGCCATAGCTGGCAGCCTAGTCCGCCGGGGTCGCCGGCGTGCCGCCGCATGCCGTACAAGTTGGGCAATCGGCGCATGCCACGCGTGGTGCGAGGGGCCGCTCGCGCGCCTCTAAGCTCGTCTTCATGGACGTACATCCCGACCTCGAGCCGATCGCCTTCCTCCTGGGCCGCTGGGAGGGGGCCGGGGTGATCGGCTATCCCACCATGGAGAGCGCCAACTTCGGCCAGGAGATCGTCTTCGGCCACAACGGGAAGCCGTTCCTGACCTATCAGAGCCGCACGTGGCTGCTCGACGCCGAGGGCAACAAGGTCCGGCCTCTGTCCACCGAGACGGGGTTCTGGCGGATCCAGCCCGAGCGTCAGATCGAAGTGTGCCTCGCCCACCCGACCGGCATCGTGGAGATCTACGTGGGGGAGGTCGTCTTCCACAAGATCGAGCTGCGTACGGACGTGGTCGCGCGGACCACGACGGCCAAGGACTACAACGCGGGCCACCGGCTCTACGGCCTGGTCAACGGCAACCTCATGTACGCCTACGACATGGCGGCGATGGGGCACCCGCTGCAGTCGCACGCCTCGGCGGAGCTCAAGCGGGCCGGCGACTTCGAGGAGTAAGGGGAAAAGAAAGAACCCCGGGCGCGCTCCGCCTCCTGAAGAGGCGGGCCGGCTGGACCATGGCCGGGGACGAAAGTCGTCCACGGCCGCCGGCTGCCCGGGGTTCCGGTGTCTGTCGAGGATTCGCCGGGACGTCGTACGACATCCAGACGGAAGGTCCAGATGGACGAGTCCTAGCGGACAGCCACCTCGCTAGCCCAAGAATGATCAACCATTGTTTGGACCACCTCCCTTCTGCGTGCCTTCACGCTATGCGAGGGCCCCGGGCGCGGGCAAACGATTAATGCGATGAAGTTCGAGCCCCTCCCGCGACAACCGGGGAGACCTCGGGGGGCGACGAGGGAGCGGCCGACGTAGGGCATGTTCCGGCGGGCACGACTTACACTCTGGGCATGGCCGAGACTTGGCACGAGGAGCTGCGGGCCCGCGGCTACCGGATCACCCCCCAGCGCCAGCTCGTGCTGGAAGCGGTCACCGAGCTGGGGCACGCCACGCCCGAGGACATCTGCTCCCGCGTGCAGCAGACGGCCAGGGGTGTCAACATCTCGACGGTCTACCGGACCCTTGAGCTCCTGGAGGAGCTCGGGCTGGTCACCCACACCCATCTCGGCCACGGCGCTCCCACCTATCACCTCGCCTCCGAGGCCGACCACGTCCACCTCGTCTGCCGGGGGTGCGGCGAGGTCACCGAGGTGCCCCCGGAGACGGTGGACGGCCTCGTCTCGGCCCTCGACACCGAACTGGGCTTCGCCACCGATGTCCGTCATCTCACCGTATTTGGCCATTGCCGCAAATGCCGTCTTTGACTAACGTGGGGTGTTTTGGGGGCTATGTCCCGGGACCGGTAGCGTGACGAGTGGCGCACCACGCCGATTCGTCAGGAGATGAGGGTGACCGTTCCCGCGGAGGCCGCCAGGCGGCGCATAGTCGAGCTTTTCATGTCCAGCGAGGAGCGGTTGCTCCAGCGGTGGGCCCAATTGTCCGGAGCGTCTCGCGACGAACTCCGTGACCTCTACCAGGCGTTGCGCGCCGCGCTCAGCAGCGAGGACGGAGACTTCGCCGACGTACGCGGGCTGCTCGCCGAACTTTCCCGCGCCCGCGTCCGGCAGGGGCACACGCCCTCCGACACCGCGCGGCTCGTGTTCTCGCTCAAGGAGGCGTTGTACGAGGTGGCCGAGGACGACGGCGGCCCGGACGCGTTGCGCGGGTTCGTATGGTTCTCCCGGCTCGTCGACGACCTCGGCCTGTACACCTTCGAGACCTACACCGCCGCTCGCGAGAAGATCATCTTCGACCAGGCCGAGCAGCTGCTCGAGTTGTCGACGCCGGTGGTGAAGCTGTGGGAGGGCATCGTCGCCGTGCCGCTAGTCGGCACGCTCGACTCGGCCCGCACCCAGGTCGTCATGGAGAAGCTGCTCCAGACCCTGGTCGACACGGGCTCGGAGCACGCGGTCATCGACATCACCGGCGTGCCCGCCGTCGACACGCAGGTCGCGCAGCACCTGCTCAAGACCGTCGTCGCGGCCCGCCTGATGGGCGCGGAGTGCGTCATCTCCGGCATCCGCCCGCAGATCGCGCACACGATCGTCACGCTGGGCATCGAGTTCGGCGACATCGTCACCAAGGCCTCGCTGGCCGACGCTCTCGCGTACGCACTCGGGCGGAGCGGCGTGGAGATCACGGGCGCCGCGCGGACGCGGGTCGCGGTCAGGGCGGAGCGCGCCTGATGGAACGCGTGCCGATTCTCAAGCTCGGCGACATCCTGATCGTCTCGATCCAGATCGACCTGGACGACCAGAGCGTGCTGGCCCTGCAGGAGGACCTGGCAGACACGGTGGTCTCCTCGGGAGCGCGAGGGGTCATCATCGACATCACGGCCGTGGAGATCGTCGACTCGTTCATCGGCCGCATGTTCTCCACGATCGCCGCGATGACCCGCATGCTCGACGCGGAGACCGTGGTGGTCGGCATGCGTCCCGCGGTGGCGATCACGCTGGTCGAGCTGGGGCTGTCGCTCGGCGGCGTGCGCACGGCTCTCAACCTGGAGAAGGGCGTCGCGATGCTGGAGCACGTCAGGGGCGCCGCGGGGTGAGCGCGCCCCGGGAGCTGCCCATCGCCACCAACGGTGACGTCGTAGTCGTACGTCAGCAGGTCAGAAGCCTCGCGGCCGAGATAGGGCTCTCCCTGGTCGACCAGACGAAGATCGTGACTGCCGCCAGCGAGCTCGCCAGGAACGCCCTCGTGCACGCCGGGGGAGGCCGGGTGCTGATCGAGGTGCTCGAGGGCGTGCGGCGGCCGGGCCTGCGGCTCGTCTTCACGGACGAGGGGCCGGGCATCCCGGACCTCGATCAGGCGCTGACCGAGGGCTGGAGCACCGCCGGGGGGCTGGGACTCGGGCTGAGCGGATCGCGGCGGCTCGTGGACGAGTTCGACCTCGTCTCCGCGCCCGGCGAGGGCACCCGCGTGACGGTGACCAAGTGGGCCCGGTGACATGACCATGACGCACCGGTACGAGGACGTCTGGGTGTCCACCGCCGATCCGAGTGTGATCGGCGCGGTGCGCAGGACGGCGGTCGCCTTGGCCACGGCCTCCGGGTTCGACCAGAACCGCACCGGCCAGGTCGCGGTGGCGGTGACCGAGGCGGTCTCGAACCTGGTCAAGCACGCGGTGGAGGGTGCCGTGCTCGTGCGCCCCCACCTGGAGCGGCCTGGCGCGGTCGAACTCGTGGCCGTCGACAAGGGCCCCGGGATCGCCGACCTCGGCCGCGCCCTGCGGGACGGCTACTCCACCTCCGGCACGCTCGGCATCGGTCTCGGCGCGATCGCCCGCATGGCCACCGGCTGGGACGTCTACTCGGTGCCCGGCAGGGGCACCGTGCTGGTCCTGCACTTCACCGCGGACGGCCTGCCCGGGCCGCCGCTGCGGGTGAGCGGGCTGCGCCGTCCCATCGGTGAGGAGAGCGTGTGCGGCGACTCCTTCGCCTTCGCCGACGACGGCGACGCGATCAGCCTGCTGGTCTGCGACGGGCTCGGCCACGGCGGCCTCGCCGCGCACGCCTCCCGCGAGGCCGTGCGGATCTTCATGGAGGACCCGCACGCCCTTCCTGCCGTCGCCCTCGAACGCCTGCACCGGGGGCTGGGCCACACCCGGGGCGGGGCGGTCGCGGTGGTGCGGGTCGGCCGTGAGAGCGTCACGTTCGCCGGGCTGGGCAACATCTCGGGCTGGATCGCCCACGCCGAAGGCCGCCAGGGGATGATCTCGCTGCCCGGCATCGCCGGGCACAAGGGCAGGCGTCCCCGGCAGTACGAGTACGCGCTGCCGCCGCACGCCACGGTGGTGCTCCACTCCGACGGTCTCACCGACCGCTGGGACCCCGCTTCCTTCCCCGGACTGTTCGCCCATTCCCCGGCCGTGGTGGGCGCGACCCTGCTGCGCGACGCGGGCAGCCGCAGGGACGACGCCTGCGTCGTGACCGTCAAACAGGGGCAGTGATGGGCGAGGTGCTCACCCGCGCGGAGATCTGCAGGGACCAGGACGTCTTCGCCGTACGGCAGCTGGGCCGCCAGATCGCCGAACTCGTCGGGCTGGAATCCCAGGACCAGATCCGGGTGGCGACGGCGCTCAGCGAGATCGGCCGTGAAACGCTGGCGCGGGGCGCCGGGAGCGCGGTCGTCTTCGACCTGCGTGAGGACCGGCTGGTCATCACCGTGGACTATCGCGACGGCGCCGACGTTCGGGAGAGCGAGGGCGTGAAGCTGGCCGGTCGCATGGTCGACGAGATCGCGCTGTCGGCCGAGGACGGACGCGTCACGCTGGTGAAGCGGGTCCCCGGGCACCGCAGCCGCCGGCCGCTCGACGGCATCCGCGAGGAGCTGGCCCGTCTCTCGCCTCCCACGGCGGCCCTGGACGTGCTGCGTGAGCAGAACAGGGAGCTGGCCGGCACCCTGGAGGAGGTGCTCCGGCTCAACGCGGAGCTGGCCGAGACCAACCAGGGCGTCCTGGCGCTCTACAACCAGCTGTCGACCGAGCTGGAGGAGACCAACCGCGGCGTCGTGGCGCTCTACGCCGAGCTCGACGAGAAGTCGTCCCAGCTCCGGCAGGCGGCCGAGGCCAGGCAGCGGTTCTGGGCCAGCGTGAGCCACGAGCTGCGGCTGCCGCTGACCTCGATCATCGGGCTGGTCCGGCTGCTGCTCGGCTCCGGCGCGGAACCGCTCAGCGAGGAGCAGGCGCACCAGATCACCCTCATCGGCACTTCCGCGGAGACCCTGCTGGCGCTGGTGGGAGAGCTGCTCGACCTGGCCAAGGCCGAGTCCGGTCGGCTGGACCCGCAGCCGTCGATGGTGGACGTGATCGCCCTGGCCGAGGAGCTGCACATGACGCTCCAGCCCACCGGGCGGGCCGACGGGGTCACGCTGTCGGTCGACGTGTCGGACGAGATCGGCGAGATGTTCGTCGACGAGACCATGCTGACCACCATCCTGCGCAACCTGCTGTCGAACGCGCTGAAGTTCACCGAGTATGGCGAGGTGCGGCTGACGGCCGTCGTGGACCCCGCGATGGCCGAGGTCGTCTTCACCGTCGCCGACACCGGCGTGGGCATTCCCCCCGAGCACCTGGAGCGCGTTTTCGAGGAGTTCTTCCAGGTGCCCGGGTCGCTGCAGCTCAAGACGAAGGGCACCGGTCTCGGCCTGCCGTATGCGCGGAGGCTGACGGAGGCGCTCGGCGGCACGCTGGACCTGGCGAGCAGGCCGGGCGAGGGCACCACGGCCACGCTTCGGGTGCCGCACCGGATGGCCACTCCGGAGGTGGGCCGGGTGCTCGTGGCCGACGACGACGCGGGCTTCCGCGCGGTGGCCCGGCGGATGCTCTTCGGCTTCGCGGACGGGGTGGACGAGGCGGCCGACGGAGTCGAGGCCCTGAACCTGATGCGTGAGCGGCCCCCTGATGTGGTCCTGGTCGACCTCCTCATGCCGCGCCTGGACGGCACGGCGCTGCTGCACCGGATGGCCGAGGACGACGTCCTGCGGGGGATCCCGGCGGTCGTCGTGTCGGTGGTGTCCGAGCAGCCGGGAGCGTCTCACCCGGTGCTGTCGAAGCACGGGTTGCGCAGGGACCAGCTTCTGGAGGCGATCAGGGAGGCCGTACGCGACAAGGCCGGACGAGACGCCGGGAGCGTGGAGGACGACAGGGGGTGGGGCTCGTGATTGACGCCGCAGCGACGGTGCTGGTCGTCGACGACGTCCCCACCAAGCGCTACATCCTGGCGAGCTGGTTGCGCCGTGGCGGGCACCGGGTCGTCGAGGCCGGCGGCGGCGAGGAGGCGCTGGCCGTCGTCGCCGCGCTCAAGCCCGACCTCGTCATCCTCGACGTACGGATGCCCGACGTGAGCGGCATCGAGGTGTGCGAGAAGATCAAGGCGGACCCGGAGACCGCCTCGATCCCGGTGATCCAGGTGTCCGGAAACGCCGTCACCCCGGCCGACCGCGCCGAGGGGCTGGAGCGCGGAGCCGACGCGTACCTGTCGGAGCCGATCCAGCCCGACGAGTTCGCCGCGACGGTGCGGGCGACCCTGCGCTACTACCGGGCGCGGCAGCGTGCCGAGCGGATGGCGGCCAGGCTGAGCGAGCTGGCCGAGATCACGCTGGAGATGAACCAGGCGGAGGACTTCGAACGGCTCCTGTCGGTGGCCGCCGAGGGCTGCTCCCGCCTGCTGGAGCGCTACTCGCGGGTGCTGGCGGTCCCGGCGGACGGGAGAGTGCGCAGGTTCTCCGCCCGGCCGGGGGAGCGCGCGGCGGCGAGGCTGGTCCATCCCGACACCCTGGAGCGCCTGAGCACCATCTCCATCGGGGCGTCCCCCGGAGTGCAGACGTTCGAGATCGACAACGCGACCTGGGCCCGCGTCGTCCCCGACAGCGACGTCGTCGCGCGCGTGTCGGGCATGCTGTGCCGTACGAAGACGGGCCGGCCGCCGGTGTTCCTCGGGGTGGAGACGGACTCGCCGCTCGACGGCGAGGAGCTGAGCCTGCTGCGGCAGCTCGGCCAGGCGCTGGCGCTGGCGGTCGACGCGGCCCGTGCCTACGCGGAGGAGCACACGATCGCGCTCACGTTGCAGCGCAGCCTGCTGCCCGCCGAGATCCCCAGCATCCCCGGCCTGCGGATCAGCGTGCGCTACCAGCCGGCGGTGGACAACGTGGAGGTGGGCGGCGACTTCTACGAGGTGCTGCCCCTCGGCGATCGGGTCCTGGTCGCGCTCGGCGACGTGCAGGGCCACTCGCTGCACGCCGCCACCGTGATGGCGGAGCTGCGCAACGCGCTGCGGGCGTCGGTCATCGACGCCGTCGATCCCGCCCGGTCGATGAGCCTGCTCAACGCCGTCCTGCGGCGCTACCACCCCGGCATGACGGCGACCGTCTGCCTGATGCTGATCGATCCCGCGACGGGGGAGAGCGAGATCGTCAACGCCGGCCACATCCCGCCGCTGCTGGCCGGGAAGGGGGCGGCCTACCACCGGTTCGGCAACCTGTTGCTCGGCGTGGCCCACGAGTGGTATCGGGTGGACCGGGTCCGGCTGCCCGAGAACGCCACCGTTCTGATGTTCACCGACGGGTTGATCGAGGACCGCGACAAACTGCTCGACGAGAGCCTGGAGATCGCCCGGCAGCAGGCCGAGGACGTGAACGACGACCTGGAGGGCTTCTGCGACCGGCTGATCGCCACCTTCGGTGCCCGCGAGGACGACGTGGCGCTGGTCGCCGTCCGCCGCGTGCCGTTCTGAGGCGTCGTCCACAGGCCGAGCGTCGTCCACAGGTGGGCCTGCCGCCGCCACATCGGCTGTGCGGGACCGAATAGCCTTTAACGCATGCGGAGCCCTTTGCTTGACACACCCGGCGCGGTGGCCGCGCAGGCGCCGGACGAGACGGTCGCGGCCCACTACGGCGATCCCTATGCCGAGCAGCGTGCGCTGGCCGGCGGGCGGGCGCTGGTCGACCGGAGCAACCGCGAGGTCGTGCGGATCACCGGGCCCGACCGGCTGAGCTGGCTCAACAGCCTCAGCTCGCAGAAGCTCGACACGCTCCAGCCGGGCGCGCCCACCCAGACGCTGCTGCTCGACCCGCAGGGCCGCGTCGAGCACCACCTCACGCTCGTGGACGACGGCGAGGCCGTGTGGGCCCACGTGGAGCCGGGCACCTCGGCCGAGCTGGTCGCCTTCCTGGAGAAGATGCGGTTCATGCTGCGTGTCGAGGTCGCCGACGTCACCTCGGACTACGCGGTGGTCTCCCTCGCCCCGCCTACTCCGGACGAGAGCGCCGAGGCGCTCGGCGTGACCGTGGAAGGAGCCGTCGCGATCGGCGGCGACCTGCTCGTGCCGCGCGAGCGGCTGGGCGGCCTCCCGGACGCGCTGGGCCTGCGTCCCGCCGGTCTGTGGGCCTACGAGGCGCTGCGCATCGCCGCGTACGTGCCCAGGCTCGGGTTCGAGACCGACCACAAGACGATCCCCCACGAGATCGGCTGGATCGGCGTGGCCGTGCACCTCAGCAAGGGGTGCTACCGGGGCCAGGAGACGGTCGCCCGGGTGCACAACCTCGGCCACCCACCCCGCCGCCTGGTCTTCCTGCACCTCGACGGCAGCGTGGACGAGCTGCCCCCGCACGGCGCCGCGGTGACCCTCGGCGTCGGCACGCCGGTCGAGGCCGAGCCGGAGGCCGCCGTGGAGGGCTCCGCCGAGCCCGGGCAGATCGGCTTCGTGGGCTCGTCGGCCCGCCACCACGAGCTGGGCCCGATCGCCCTCGCGGTCGTGAAGCGGACGGTGCCGGTGGACATCGACCTGCTGGCCGGCGGTGTGGCGGCGGGCCAGGAGATCGTGGTGCCGCCGGACGCCGGGCGCAACGTCAAGATCGACCCTGCCCTCCGCCGCCGCATCCGTTAGGAGCTTCCTGACGGCGGGCCCACCACCTGCGGGTGCACAGGGCCGCGAGCACTGCGCCCGCCGCGTTGAGGATCACGTCGTCCACGGAGCTCACCCGCCCGAGCCGCAGGCCGTACTGGAGGATCTCGACGCCGAGTGAGGCGGTGGCCGCGACGGCGGCCACCGCCGCGAGCGAGGCGAAGCGCGCGGAGCGGACCGGGAGCATCGCGCCGAGCGCGGCGAAGACCAGCAGGTTGCCGCCGATCTGCACGACCGCCGCTCCCGGCGACAACCGCGTGACCTGGCCCGCCAGGTCCACCAGGGGGACGAGGTGCACGCCGTCCTCCGTTCCCGGCGTGAGGATCATCCAGATCCAGGGCGCGGTCGCGGCCACCATGACGACGTCGGCGACGGCGGTGCGGAGGGGAGCGGGATGTCCCCGGCGCGTGCGGCGGCGGGCGAGAAGCAGGACGGCGAGGGCGGCCACGGGAACGGCGCAGACGGTCGCGATGACGACGTGTCCCCATGTGCTCCACGCCTCCCGCATCCGATCATGATGGCAGGCCGGGGGAGACCGTGGCGGTCAGACGTCCAGGACGAGGGTGATCGGGCCGTCGTTGGTGAGGGTGACCTTCATGTCGGCGCCGAAGACGCCCGTCTCCACCCGTGCGCCGAGCTCCCGGAGCTCGGCCACCACGGCCTCCACGAGGGGCTCGGCCACCGGGCCGGGCGCGGCGGCCTGCCAGGTGGGCCTGCGGCCCCTGCGCGCGTCGCCGTACAACGTGAACTGGCTGATCACCAGCAGCGGCGCGCCGATATCGGAGCAGGACTTCTCGCCGTGCAGGATGCGCAGTCCCCACAGCTTGGCGGCGAGCCTGGCCGCCTCGGCCCGCCCGTCGGTGTGGGTGACGCCCACGAGCACGAGCAGGCCGGGTTCGTCGATGGCGCCGACGACCTGACCCTCCACCACAACGGACGCGGAGCTGACCCGCTGAACGACCGCACGCATGGCCCCGAATTCTGCCACGTCCGGGGGCTTCATAGACTGCCCGTTATGTCGGAGATGGTCGTCGAGGTCGTCCGGTCGGGGTTCGTCGAGTCGGTGCACCGCGCACGCGTGCACGTGATCGGGGCGGACGGCGCCCCGGTCATGGTGTGCGGGGACACTTCGAGCCTGGCGTCGCCGCGTTCGGCCATGAAGCCCCTGCAGGCGCTCGCGATGGTGCGGGCGGGCCTGCCGCTCGAGAACGAACTGCTCGCGCTCGCCGCCGCGAGCCACAGCGGCGAGCCCTTCCACATCGACGGCGTACGGAAGATCCTCGCGGGCGCGGGGCTGGACGAGACCTACCTGCGCTGCCCGGAGGACCTGCCGCTCGACGAGGAGGCGCGCCGCCTGGTTCTGCGGGAGCACGGCGACGCCCGCCGGATCTTGATGAACTGCTCGGGCAAGCACGCGGCGATGCTCGCGACCTGCGCGGTCAACGGCTGGCCGGTCGACGACTACCGCCATCCCGGCCACCCGCTGCAGCGGGCCATCCGCGCGACGGTGGAGGAGCTCACCGGCGAGCGGGTCGCGGCGACCGGCGTGGACGGCTGCGGCGCGCCGCTGTTCTTCGTCTCGATGGCGGGGGTGGCGCGGTCCTTCCGCACCCTCACGCTCGCCCCGGCCGGCACGCCGGAGCGGCGCGTCGCCGACGCGATGCGCGCGCACCCCGAGTGGACGAGCGGCACGACCCGCGCCGAGAACCTGCTGATGCGGGCCGTTCCCGGGCTGCTGGTGAAGTCGGGCGCGGAGGCGTTCGACGCCTTCGCCGACGCCGAGGGCCGGGCCGGCGCGGTGAAGATCGTGGACGGCGGCGGCCGGGCCCGTGTGCCGGTCACCGTCGCCGCCCTGCGCGCCGCCGGGATCGACGCCCCGGAGCTGGCCGGGCTGGCCACCGCCCCCCTGTTCGGCGGCGGGGTCCCGGTCGGCGAGGTCCGCGTCCGTCCCGCCTGACCGGCCTCGGGTCACACCCACACGCGGTCGAGGAACGCGGCGATCAGGGGAGCGATCTCGGGGAGCCGGTCCTCCAGCGCGAAGTGACCGGTGTCGAGGACGTGCAGTTCGGCGTCGGGCAGGTCGCGCAGGTAGGCGTGGGCCCCGGGCTCGGGGAAGAACATGTCGTCGCGGCCCCACGTGATCAGCGTCGGCGGCCGGTGCTCGCGCAGCCAGGCCTGCCACAGCGGGTAGCGCTCCACGTTGCTGTGGTAGTCGAAGGCCAGCGCCACCTGGGCCTCCTTGCGCCCCGGCAGGTCGAGGAAGTGCTGGTCGAGGGTCCATCCGTCCGGGGCCACCAGTTGCGGATCGGCCGTGCCGCCCTCGTACTGGCCGCGGGTCATCTCCAGCGTCAGCAGCGCCCGCACCTTGTCCTCGTCGCCCTCGACGTCAGGGCGCAGCGCGACGAAGGCGCGGGCGCCGTCCGACAGGCCCTCCTCGTACGCGTTGCCGTTCTGCACGACGAGGCCGGCGATCCACTCGGGGTGCCGGGTCGCCAGTCGGAATCCCACCGGAGCTCCGAAGTCGAAGACGTACATGACGAACCGGGTCAGCCCGAGCCGTTCGACGAAGCCCTCCATCACGTCGGCGAGGTCGTCGAAACTGTAGGTGAAGCCCGCGGGCGCCTCGGTGTGCCCGAAGCCGGGGTAGTCGGGCGCGATCAGCCGATAACGGGATCCGAGCACGTCGATGAGCCGGCGGAACTGGTGTGACGCGGAGGGGAATCCGTGGAGCAGCAGCATCACGGGGGCGTCGTCGCCGCGCCCGTCCGGCACCGACTCGCGGTAGAAGACCCGCACGCCCCCGACCTCGACGTGCCGGTGGAGCGTGCGCGGAACGGTGAGCAGCGTCATGCCTAATGCCTCCTGATGCTGATGACGCATTAGTTGTAGCGGTCGGCCACCTAATGCGTCAACCGATGGAGGTAGCATTAGCTTCATGATTGATCTGGTCCCCCTCACCGGGGAGCCGCTCGCCCTCGACCTGGTCAACACCCGGCCGCGCACGCCTGACGGCCGGGTCGACCTGATCGCCACCGCCGAGGGGCTGCGCACCTGGCTGGGCCTGCAGGCCGACCGGCTCGGCGGCGCGCTGCCGGAGAGCGGGCAGGCGCCGTCGACGGACGACGAACTGGCCGCGGCGGTGCGCGCGGTGCACGAGGTGCGTGAGCACGCGGCGGCCGCGATCGATCAGGCGAGACGGGGCCTGCGGCCGCCCGAGGACGCGCTGCGCGGCCTCAACCGGGCACAGCGGGCGGCGCCCGCCGTCCGCGCACTGGCCTGGGACGGCGCCGCCGTGACGGCCGTGCCGCACAGGGAAGGCCCGTCGGGCGTCCGGCTGGCGGCGGTGCTCGCCGAGGCGGTCGCCGAGTTGCTGACCGACCCCGCGGTCACGACCGTGCGGGAGTGCGCGGCGGACGACTGCGTGATGCTGTTCCTGCCCGCCCATCCGCGGCGGCGCTGGTGTTCGGCGGCGCGGTGCGGCAACCGGGCCCGCGTCGCCCGGCACTACCGGCGTCACCGCGCCGCCGACTCCGGCTTATAGCGAGCGGAACTGGCGCGAGGTCGAGATCGCCCCGGAGGTGGTCATGACGAACGTCCGCATCGAGTCGGCGAACCTGGACAGGTCCCACTCGGCCGGGCCCTGGTACCAGTACAGGTGGTCGGTCTGCCGCCCGTTGCCGTTGAATGCGCTGACCACCCGCGCCCACCGGTCCACGCTGTCGAAGATCACCGCGTACGGCAGGTAGCGGGAGAACAGCTCCACGCGCTGGCCGGCGGGGACGTCGTCGACGCTCGCCCCGGCGAGGTACTCCCGGAAGCCGAGCGTGTGCGCCAGGGCCGCGGCGCCCTTGGCCGTCTTGGCCGGCATGTACTGCGCGCCGAAGGCCAGCGCCGCTCCGGCGATGATCAGGGCGAGTCCCAGCAGGCCGTACGTCGTGAGCCAGGCGAGCAGGACGGTGGCGATCACCCCGAGCGCGACCACGGCCAGGCCGAGGGTCGTCCAGCGTGACCGGGTGGAGTCGGGCCGCCGGGCGAACCAGCCCTGCGACACGACGTCCTGATACAACGCGTCGCGCACCGTGGCCAGGCGTGCGGAGAACGACCCGTGCAGCTCCGACAGCAGCACCCTGTCGCGGCCGTCGAAGATCGCGTCGTGGAGGGCGCGCTCGTACGGCAGCAGTTGGCCGACCGGGGCGCCGGGCAGCTTCACCAGGCACCAGTCGGGGGTGTCGAAGGTCTGGCGCGGCCGCTCGTCGATCCGCAGGAAGTTGCGCACGGCGAGGTCCACGATGGTCGCGGTCACGTCGACCACGTCGGCCTGCTCGTCGAACAGCGTGCCGATCTGCCCGGGGCGCACGCCGTCCGGCGGGCTGAAGTGCCCGTCGCGGTGGCCGCTGACCGGGGCGGACTCGCTGCCGACCACACGGGCGTCGCGGCCCCGCGTCCAGTAGAGCAGCCCCACGCCGCCCAGCAGCAGCACCAGTAGCGCCGCCAGCGAGCCGCCGGTCACCGCGTTCAGCGTGAACGCGGTGGACAGCTCGAACCTGCGCTCCAGGATCGGCCTGGCCCCCGTCGCGCCCTTCGGGTAGCCGACGACGACCGTGAGCGTCTGGCCCTCCCCGAGGCCCTGCTGTTCGAAGGTGGAGGTGGTACCGGTCTCCTCGACGGAGGCGCTGGTGCAGGCGATGGCCGCGCTCAGCTCACCGGCGAAGCAGGACAGGTTCTGCACCCGGCCCGGGCCGGTCACGGTGACGACCGCGTCCTGCACGGGGCCGGACACCGCGAACCACCGCAGTTCCTCGCCCGACGCCGTGGGCGTCACGGCGCCGGTCACGTCGTACTCCACCGTGCCCTTGAACGACAGGGTCTCCCCGTCGTACGAACCGCCCTTGACGTTGGAGATGCGGTAGACGCGGTCGTGGCCGTCGTCGAAGCGGGTCCGGGTGAGCGGCGTGCGCCTGACCGCCTCGCCGGCGGGGGCGACCGTCTCCTTCACATGGAGCACGCCGTTCTCGCGGAGCTCCATCGTCACCTCGTCCTTCGCCAGAGGCGCGGAAGCCGCAGTGACGGCGTGCGCGGGGGAGGCGGCGAGGACGGCGAGCAGTGCCGCCAGTCCGAGCCGGCGCGCGAGATCCACCATGAGCCGCAACCCTATCGGTCCCGGTGCTCCAACCGGGGATCGGATGCGGGCCGCACGACCGGTCAGGAATCGAGAAGCACGGGGAGCACCGCCGGCCGTAGCGTCATCGGCATGGAACTCACTCTTCACTACTGCTACATCACGGTCGACGACGGCGACGCGGCGCTCGCCTTCTATAGGGACGTGCTCGGCCTCGAACTGCGCAACGACGTCGGCTACGAGGGCGCCCGCTGGCTGACCATGGGCCCGTCGTCGCAGCCGGACGTCAACATCGTCCTCGAGACCGTCAACGCCGACCCGACCGCCTCCCCGGAGGACCGCGCGGCGCTGAGCGACCTGCTCGCGAAGGGCAGGCTGCGCGCCGTCGTCTTCGCCACCCCGGACTGCGACGCGACCTTCGAGAAGATCCGCGAGTCCGGCGCCGAGGTCCTGCAGGAGCCGATCGACCAGCCGTACGGCGTCCGCGACTGCGCCTTCCGCGACCCGGCGGGCAACATGATCCGATTCCAGCAGCTCGACAAGGGCTGACGCGGCGGCGCCGCCGGTGGCCGGCGCCGTGCGAGACGGGGGCGTCCTCCTGCGTATTCCCAGGAGGACGCCCCCTTCGGCGGGGTTCGCCGGATGGGTAGGGTAACCGTCCATGGGACACACCCGGTTGTACCGGAACGGAACCCTGGAGGCCGAGGGCTTTCCGGTCGCCGACGTCTCCGAGCACGTGAAGGACCCGTCGGCGGTGGTGTGGTTCGACATGTGCGCACCCACCGAGGACGACCTCCACGCCATCAGCGAGGAGCTGGGACTGCACGCCCTGGCCGTGGAGGACGCGCTGCAGCACCGGCAGCGGCCCAAACTCGACGTCTACGACAGCCACATGTTCCTCAGCGTCTACGCGTCGGCGTTCGACAGCGAGTCAGGCCAGGTGCGCATCGCCCCCGCCACCGCCTTCATCACGAAGAACGCGCTGGTCACCGTACGCCAGTCGGACGACTTCTCCATCCAGGAGGTGGTCCGGCGCTGGGACGAGGGGGCGGCCCTGTCCCGGCACGGCGTCGCGTTCCTGCTGCACGGCCTGCTCGACTACGTGGTGGACAGCCACTTCGAGACCGTCGAGGCGATGGACGAGCAGGTCGAGGACCTGGAGGGGACGGTGTTCGGCGACCGGCCGGTCGGCCCCGAGGACCAGCGGCGCACGTTCGAGTTGCGCAAGAGCCTGGTGACGCTGCGCCGGATCGTCATGCCCATGCGGGAGGCCGTGAACACGCTCCTGCGCCGCAACGGCCTGAGCGACGACGGTGAGATGACGCCGTACTTCCAGGACGTGTACGACCAGGTGCTGCGGGCCACGGAGTGGACGGAGTCGCTGCGCGACCTGGTCAGCAACATCCGCGAGACGCACCTGACCATGCAGAGCAACCGGATGAACCTCATCATGAAGCGGGTGACGAGCTGGGCCGCGATCATCGCGGTGCCCACGCTGATCACCGGCTTCTACGGGCAGAACATCCCGTTCCCCGGCTTCGGGCACTCGTGGGGCTTCTGGGCGTCCACTGTGCTGATCGTCGTCGCCTCGGCCACGCTCTACCGGGTGTTCCGGGCCCGCGACTGGCTCTGACCCGGGCGCCTCACGCGGCCTTTCACCACGGCCCGTACGGCCCCTGGTTGCCGCCGCCCCGGTAGCCGTTGACCGCGGGCTTCACGTCGGCGAGGTAGATGCCCGCCGCGATGACGGCGGCGATCGTGAAGATGTTGGGCAGCCCCATGCCCATGCCCAGGTAGTTGATCGCGGCGGCGAAGGTGAACAGCGTCGCCAGGCCGAGGATGATCAGCCAGAGCTGCTTGGTCTGCTTGCCGGCCGCGGGGAAGGCGCGTGCGGGGATCCGCAGAGCGTGCACCAGCGCCCAGCCGGACAACACGAAGGCCCCGACGGAAAGCAGCCAGAAGATGATGTCGAGGATGCCGTACAGCCCGAACATGGACGCTCCCACACGGTCACAGTCACTGACGCCCCCAGACTAGTGGGCGGCGCCGACACGTGGCGCGGGCGCGAAGGCCGGTCTCCGCGAACTTCCCGAGGCGCCGCGCCACGGATCCGCCAGGGGCCCGTGAACGGCGGCGGCCCGCCTCCCCCGGAGGGAAGGCGGGCCGCCGCCGTGTCGTTCGCGTGAGCCGCGGATCAGCTCTGGCTCGTGGTGGCGCGGGCGCGACCGGTCCGCTTGGAGGTGGTCTCGGCGGCGATCGCCGGCTCGGCGGTCTCCGAGACCTCCGTCAGCTCCAGCGCGGCCTCGCCGCTCACCCGGCTGACGACCTTGCGGCCGCGGCTGGCCAGGTCGTCGTACAGCCGGTTGAAGCGGGCGGCGGCGGCGTCGGCGTAGCCCTTCGCCTTCTCCGGCAGCTCGCGCGCGACGACCTCCGCCTTGTCCTGCACGGTGGAGGCGTAGGAGCGGGCCTTCTCCACGGCGTAGTCGCCGGCGCCCGTGAGCGCGTAGAACGGCTTGGACTCCGTGATCTTCTTGGCCTGGGTCGTGATGGTCATGGGCTATCCTTCCTTCGAATCCGGTGTAATGCCGTCGCGTGGGAGAACCGGGTCGTCCCCGAGATGCTCAGCCGATTGCGGCGGCTGGGCGGTGTCGGCCCGGTTCTCCTTACGGAACGACTCGTATATGTCGATCAGCACCTGGCGTTGCCGCCCGGTGAGTGTGACGTCGGACCGGATCGCGGCCAGCACGTCGCTGTGCGGCTCGCGGTCCTCGATGAGGCCGGCCTGGACGTAGAGCGCCTGGGCGGAGATGTGCAGACCCTTCGCGATCTGGTTCAGGATCTCCGCGCTCGGCTTGCGCAGGCCCCGTTCCACCTGGCTCAGGTAAGGGTTGGACACACCGGCCTGCGCGGCGAGCTGACGAAGCGAGATCTTCGCCTGCTGCCGCTGCTGGCGGATGTACTCACCGAGCGAGGCGACCTTGGGCAGTTCCATGTCCCCAGTCTGCATCGCACTGCTTGCAATTGCAAACTGGACGGATAATTCCAGCTAGCACCCAAGGTTCACCCAGGAAGCAGCCAAAGCAGCGGGGCGCTGGTGGCGAGCACCACCGATCCGGCCAGGATCAGGAAGCGGTGGGCGGCCGGAAGCGCGACCTCGGGCCGTACGAGCCGGTCGACCCGGGCCATCACGCTGGACGGCGCGGACACGCCGAGCGCGCCCTGCGGCGTGGGCAGCGCGGCCGAGGTGCCGAAGCGCAGCAGGGCGGTGGCCAGCCTGCGGGGGCAGCACCGCTGCCTGGCGCGGTCGTCGGCGGCCATCTCGACCAGCAGCTCGACCGACGCCTGCGCGTCGCGGACCAGCTTCGACCACGGCAGCGCGCGGCGCAGCGCGGCGAACGGCAGCAGCACCAGGTCGTGGCGCTCGCGCACGTGGGCGGCCTCGTGTGCCAGCACGGCCTCCAGCTCCGCGGACGACAGCAGGTGCAGCGTCCCGTCGCTGATGACGACCTGCGACTTGAGCCCCGGCAGGCAGTAGGCGGCGGCCCCGGGGAAGTCGACCACCCGCACGCCGGGCACGGCCGGCTCGTCCCTGGCGACCAGCGCGAGCAGGAGCCGGTGCCGGCGGCGGGCACGCAGCGTCTGCGCCCCGGCCGCGAGAGGCAGGGCCACCAGTACGGCGAGCAGCGACAGGCCCGCGACCAGCGCGGCCAGCCGGAGGTAGTCGTACGGCTGGCGCATGCCGAACTCCACGCTCAGCAGGAACTCCGCGAGCCCGTGCACGACGCCCCTGCGGTAGGGGTCGAGCGCGAAGGCGAGCAGGGCGCCGATGGAGGCGAGCCCCCAGGTCAGCCCGAGCGACTGCCACAGCAGGATCGCCGTGCGCGGGGCGCGCCACGTCCAGCGCGCGAACGTCAGCCGCCACGCGGCCACGGCGCAGATCATCGCGAGCGCCGCTAAGACCGCCGCCGCGATCACTCTTCCTCCAGCTCCGTGAGGGCTTTCAGCAGGATCTCGGCCTCCGAGCCGGAGACGGCGCGGGCGAAGCGGGTCAGCGCCGCGTCGCGGTCGCCGGTCAGGTCCAGGGCCTCGAGCATGAGCTCGGCGACGTACGCGTCACGGCTCGCGGCGGGCTGGTAGCGCCAGGCGCGGCCGTCGCGGGTGCGGGTGAGGAAGCCCTTGCGGGCCAGCCGGTCGAGCACGGTCATCACGGTCGTCGGCGCGAGGTCGCGGTCCTCGATGAGGCGTCCTACCTCGCGAGCCGTGAGCGGGGTGTTCTCCGCCCAGAGGATGTCCATGATGCTGCGTTCAAGCTCTCCCAGTCCCTTCACGTCTTTCAGCCTACCCGGGGTAGTACTACGTCCTGTAGAGAGGTGGGAGGCATGAAAATCGTTCTGATCGAAGGCGACATCACCGAGCAGCGGGTGGACGCGATCGTCAACGCGGCCAACTCGTCCCTGATGGGCGGCGGAGGGGTGGACGGCGCCATCCACCGGCGCGGCGGCCCCGAGATCCTCGAGGAGTGCCGGGCGCTGCGCGCGTCCCGGTACGGCAGGGGACTGCCGACCGGTCAGGCCGTCGCGACCACCGCGGGACGCCTGCCCGCGCGATGGGTGATCCATACGGTCGGGCCCGTGTACTCGCGGAGCGAGGACCGATCCCATCTGCTGGCCTCCTGCTATCGGGAGTCGCTCGTCGTCGCCGACGCGCTCGGCGCCGGCACGGTGGCGTTCCCCGCGATCTCCACGGGGATCTACCGGTGGCCGGTCGAGGACGCCGCCCGTATCGCGATCACCGCGGTACGGCAGGCCGCCCCGGCCGTGGTGGAAGAGGTGCGCTTCGTACTGTTCAGTACCGCAGCCTATGCGGTGTTCGATTCGGCCCTACGGGACATCGGATAAGCATTGGGCCAAAACTTTCAGAGCCACTTGAGCATGTAGATCTCGTCGCGGTCGTCGCCGGGGGCCACCCGGATCGAGCGGGGCACCCGGCCGACCTCCCGGTAGCCCACGCTCGCGTAGAAGCGGTCGACCCCGGTGCCGCCGCGGCAGGTGAGCTGCAACGCCTCAAGGCCGAGCGACCTCGCGGCGTCGTCCGCGGCGAGCAGCAGCGCCCTGCCGTACCCCTTGCCCTGGTGCTTGGGGTGGACCATGACCCGCAGCAGCCAGCGCCAGTGCGCCCGCAGGCCCGAGCCGTTGTCGCCCAGGATGAGCCAGGCGCCCGCGGCGCCGTCGTCACCGAACCCGACGAGGAGGCTGTCGGGGGCCCCCGGCCCGGCGGCCGCGCGCGTGCGGGCGAACGCCTTGTCCGCCGTCGGCCTGACGTCGTCCGGTGTCACGGGAGGCACGAAACCCACCGCGCCACCCGCGTTGGTCACCTCCGCCCAGCAGCTCAGGAGCTCCTCGAAGAGCTCGGGGGTCATCTCCGGGTCGAGGACGAAACGCATGGGCGGGACGTTATCAACCACCGGAATCATCGATCGCGGGGGGAGACGCTGCTCCAGGGCAGGGTCAGTTCGCCGAGCCGCCAGCGGCCGGGGCCGCCGGTCGGCGGGGCCGCCTCCACCGGCCAGTCCCGCGCCAGCAGCTCGGCCGCCCTGATCCAGCGCTGCCGCGTGCCGTAGGCGCCGAAGGAGGCGCAGGTCGCCCAGGCACGATCCCAGTCCGTCAGGAACGCGTGGACGCGTTCGCCCGGGACGTTGCGGTGGATCAGCGTCTTGGGCAGGCGCTCGGCCAGGTCGGAAGGGCGTTCGAAGCCGGTGAACCGGGCCGCGAAGGTGAGCGTCCGCGGCCCCTCGGCGCCGAGCGCCACCCAGGTCGCCCGGTGGCCGACCTCCGAGCAGGTGCCCTCCACGAGCACGCCCGAGGGGTGCAGACCGGCCCGCAGCCGGTCCCAGTGCTCCCACGCCTCGGCCTCGCCGTACTGCCGCAGCACGTTGAACGCGCGCACGATCATCGGCGGGCGGGGGACCGGCAGTTCGAAGCCGCCCCTGACGAACGACAGCCCCTCCCGCTCGTACGGCTTGGCCGCCGCGACCCGCTCGGGGGCGATCTCCACGCCCACCACCTCGACCGTGGGGCAGACCCGGCGCAGCCGCGTGAACAGCTCGGTCGTCGTGGTGTGGGACGCGCCGTAGCCGAGGTCCACCACCAGCGGCGCCGCCCCCGCCCGGGCCGAGCGCAGCAACGGACCGTACACGGCGGCGATCCAGCGGTCGCAGCGGCGCAGCCGGTTGTGCCCGGTGGTGCCGCGCGTGACCGTCCCGACCGGCCTGGTCGGCCTCATGCTCCCGCGCTCATGTACCCGGCGAGACCCGGTGCACCTTGTGCTGGGCGGCCTGCGCGCGCGGCCGGACGACCAGCCTGTCGATGTTCACGTGCGACGGACGGGTCACGGCGAAGGCGATCACGTCGGCGACGTCGTCCGCGCTCAGCGGGTCGGGGACGCCCTCGTACACCTTGGCGGCGCGCTCGGCGTCGCCGCGGAAGCGCGTCACGGCGAACTCCTCGGTCATCACCATGCCCGGCGCGATCTCGACGACCCGCACCGGGTCGCCGCACAGCTCCAGGCGGAGGGTCTCGGTCATCGACGTCTGTGCGTGCTTGGCCGCGCAGTAGCCTCCGCCCCCCTCGTACGACACGAGCCCGGCCGTCGAGGTGAGCATCACCAGGACGCCGTCCCCCGACTGGATGAGCTTCGGCAGCAGGGCCCTGGTCATGCGCAGGGAGCCGAGCACGTTCACGTCGTACATCCGCTGCCAGTCGTCCACCCGGCCCTCGGCCACCGGCTCGAGCCCGAACGCGCCGCCCGCGTTGTTCACCAGGACGTCGCAGCGGTCCAGCGAGGCGGCCAGCGCGTCCACCGACGCCTGGTCGGTCACATCCAGCGTCACCGGGCGCACGCCGGGAACCTCGGCCGCGAGCTTGTCGAGCCGGTCCCGCCGTCGCGCCGCCGCCACGACCCGGTATCCCTCCGCGGCGAGCCGGCGGGCCGTCGCCTCGCCGATGCCGCTGCTCGCGCCGGTCACCACCGCGGTCCTGACCACGGTCTCGGTCGCCGCGGGATTGGTCATCGTCACCGCCATCGTCCTTCCCCATCGCCTCGATCGGCAGGCGACATCCTCTCAGGGCCCCCGGTTCTCACCGATGTCGGGGAATCCAGTGATGATTTTGGTGGTTATAACGCTTTCGGAGGTGGTTCGGGTGTCGGTGTTACGGCGTCGGGTCAACCGCGTCGCGACGATCAGCGTGCACACGTCCCCGCTGGACCAGCCGGGCACGGGGGACGCCGGCGGCATGAACGTCTACATCCTCGAGGTCGCCAAACGTCTCGCGGCGCTGGGCATCGAGGTGGAGATCTTCACCCGCCGCACCGCCCGTGACCTGCCTCCGGTCGCCGAGCTGAGTCCGGGCGTGCTCGTGCGCCACGTCACCGCCGGGCCGTACGAGGAGCTCGACCGCGCCGATCTCCCCGGGCAGCTGTGCGGCTTCCTGTCCGGTGTGCTGCGCACCGAGGCGATGTACGACCCCGGCCGGTACGACGTGATCCACTCGCACTACTGGCTGTCGGGCCAGGTGGGCTGGCTGGCCAAGGAGCGCTGGGGCGTGCCGCTCGTGCACACCATGCACACCATGGCCAAGGTGAAGAACGCGCTGCTCGCCGAGGGCGACAAGCCCGAGCCGGCGATGCGCGTGCTCGGCGAGGAGCAGGTCGTGGAGGTCGCCGACCGCCTGGTCGCCAACACCGCCGCCGAGGCTGAGGAGCTGATCAGCCTGTACGGCGCGCCGCGCGAGCGGGTCGCGGTCGTCAACCCCGGCGTGAACCTCGCCGTCTTCCAGCCCGCGTCCAAGGGCGCCGCACGCCGCCGCCTCGGCCTGCCGCAGGACGCCCACGTGCTGCTGTTCGTGGGCCGCATCCAGCCGCTCAAGGCCCCCGACGTGCTGCTCAGGGCCGCCGCCCGGATGCTCGTGGAGGACCCCTCGCTGCGGTCGCGGCTCGTCGTGGCCTGCGTGGGCGGGCCCAGCGGCAACGGCCTCGCCCATCCCTCCCTGCTCAGCGACCTCGCGGCCGAGCTGGGCATCGCCGACGTCGTACGGCTCGCGCCGCCCGCGCCGCAGCCGGAGCTGGCCGACTGGTATCGGGCCGCCGACGTGACCGTCGTGCCTTCGTACAACGAGTCGTTCGGGCTGGTCGCGCTGGAGTCGCAGGCGTGCGGCACGCCCGTCGTCGCGGCGGCGGTCGGCGGCCTGCGCACGGCCGTCAAGGACGGCGTGTCCGGCGTTCTGGTGGCGGGACACGACCCGCACGACTGGGCGCGCGAGCTCGCCGTGCTGGCCGGGCACCCGGACCGGCTCGCCGAGCTGGCCGCCAACGCCGTGCAGCACGCCACCGCCTTCGGCTGGTCGGCGACCGCCGCCCGGCTGGCCGACGTGTACGCCGGCGCCATGGCCCAGCTCCACCGGACCCCCATCGCGGTCAGCTCATAGGGTGGGGCGTATGAGACCGGATCTGGAAGCCGTCATCGCGTCGGCGCTGGAGTCCGCCGAGCTGTCCTACGAGCGGCCGAAGCCGGGCGCGTTCCTGGTCAGGCTGCCGGGCCAGCACAAGCTCGCCACGCTGACCTGGCTCGTCATCGGCGACCAGGCGCTGAACATCGAGGCGTTCTTCTGCCGGCAGCCCGACGAGAACCACGCCGAGTTCTACCGCTGGCTGCTTCACAAGAACGGCTCGATGTACGGCGTCCACTTCGCCGTCGACGCCACGGGCGACGTGCACCTGGTCGGCCGGCTGCCGCTGGACGCGGTGACCGAGGAGGAGATCGACCGGGTCCTCGGCTGCGTCCTCACCTACTCGGACGAGTCGTTCGACCGCGCACTCGAGCTGGGCTTCGCGACGTCCATCAGGCGTGAGTGGGAGTGGCGGGTCAAGCGCGGCGAGTCGCTGGCCAACCTCCAGGCCTTCGCGCGGGTGGTCGAGTCCTGACCAACGGGACGTCTGCCGCACGCCGATAGGATTGGCCGCATGGCGACTTTGGTGCTGCTGCGGCACGGCGAGAGCGAATGGAATGTCAAAGGCCTGTTCACCGGCTGGGTGGACGTGACACTCTCGCCGACCGGCGAGGAGGAGGCGCGGCGCGGCGGTCAGCTGCTCCTGGAGGCCGGCATCCGGCCCGACGTGGTGCACACCTCGGTGCTCACCAGGGCCATCAAGACCGCCAACATCGCGCTTGAGGCGGCCGACCTGCTGTGGCTCCCGGTGAAGCGCTCCTGGCGGCTGAACGAGCGCCACTACGGCGCGCTCCAGGGCAAGGACAAGGCCCAGACCCGCGCGGAGTTCGGCGACGAGCAGTTCATGCTGTGGCGCCGGTCCTACGACGTGCCGCCGCCGCCGATCGCCGACGACGACGAGTACTCCCAGCTCGGCGACGGCCGTTACTCCCTGCTGCCCTCGGAGCTGGTGCCGCGGACCGAGTGCCTCAAGGACGTCGTCGGGCGCATGCTGCCGTACTGGTACGACGCGATCGTCCCCGACCTGGCGGCCGGCCGCGACGTGCTGGTGGTGGCGCACGGCAACTCCCTGCGCGCGCTGGTCAAGCATCTGGAGGGCATCAGCGACGCCGACATCGCGGGCCTGAACATCCCGACCGGCATTCCGCTGCGCTACGAGCTGGACGCCGACTTCCGCCCGGTCGGCAAGGGCGAGTACCTCGACCCCGAGGCCGCCAAGGCCGCCATCGAGGCCGTCGCCAACCAGGGCAAGAAGTAACCCTCACGTCTCTCACGAAGGCCGCGTCCCTCAGCGGGGACGCGGCCTTCGGTCATTTGTAGACGACCGGCTTCTTCGCCGTGCCGGGGAACACCATGACGAGGAGTTCGACGGCGCCCGGCGGGGGATAGGGCACCTGGTAGACGAGTTCGCGGCCGCGCAGATGGACCCTCACGCGGTATGAGCCCGGGCCGCGCGTGGTCAGCCCCTTCAGCGTCGGTCCCTCTCCGCCGCCCAGCTGCAGGGACCCGGACGGGCTCTCGTACCCGACCTCGACCACCTCGTCCCAGCCTCTGGTCTCCAAGGGCGGGCGCCGGGTGTAGGACTCGACCGTCACACAGGCGGAACCGGCCTCGTCTGCGGCCCAGATCGCCAGCGCGCCCCGGCCGCTTCCCACCAGGTCCTTCAGCAGGTCGGGAGGATTGCCCTCGTAGCCGTCCTCCCAGCCCTCGATGGTCCAGAACTCGGTCCAGAAGGTGGCCCGGCGCTGTCGTACAGGCCTGATCTTCGGCCGGTGCCGGGGATGCGCCGCGCAGGCCCGCTCCTCCCTGGCGACGTAC
This sequence comes from Microbispora sp. KK1-11, assembly GCF_006874435.1. Classification (NCBI taxonomy): domain Bacteria; kingdom Bacillati; phylum Actinomycetota; class Actinomycetes; order Streptosporangiales; family Streptosporangiaceae; genus Microbispora; species Microbispora sp. KK1-11. The sequence goes on from NZ_VIRJ01000034.1 coordinate 77,081, forward strand.
GCGTCCGACTCCGCCTGCCGCCGATCTTCCTCCGCCTGCTGCGCGCGGGCCACCGCAGGGCACAGGCTGGGCAGCGCGATCGCCAGGGACGCCTGCGGGGCCTCGTCGACGGCCCGCGCGCCGACGTCGCCTCCGTGCCGGGTCGCCAGCGCGCATAGATAGCGTCCCTGATCCAGGACGGCCTGGTCGGAGACCTCGTCCCACCGCTCCAGGCCTGAGCCGTACCGGTGGTCGTGGCTGCGGACGACGCAGAGAAAACGCTGCTCCGTCGCGCTCGACCCCTTGACGGTGCCGTCACCGAATCCGGGACAGCCGAGCTCCCACTGCGCGCTCACCTTCCCCGGTGGGGCCGACGCCGCCGGGAGCAGGACGACCGCGGTCACCGCCAGGACGGCCGCCGTCGTGCGGACGACCGCTCCCCGGCGCACGAACGCGCGCCGGGGAGCGCGTACGGCGAACAGGACGAGGACCGGCGGAAGGCAGTCGTAGAGGCCTCGCCCGATCTGCCAGGACAGCAGCTCGGGCGGCCCCCAGATCTGCGTGCACGCGGGGCCGAGCGCCGCATCCAGCGCGGGAAGCAGGAAGTCGGGGAGGTTGAGGACGAGCAGGACGACGGCCACGCAACGGCCGACGACCCTGCCCGGTCCGGCTCGCCCGCTCCGCAGGCTCAGACACCAGCCCGCGAAGCCCAGGACGATCAGCGGTGCACCGTCGTACGAGAAGAGGGGAAAGGCCTTGATGGGGGATGCCCAGGGGGAGACCTGATCGTAGATGTCCCAGCCGAGGCAGGAGCCCGAGGACATCGACCAGTAGCTCCGGCTGCCGTCGTCGCCGGTCAGGATCGACACGGCCCAGAAGTAGAGGGCGGGAGCCGCCGCGGTCAGCGTCGCCGCCGCCCAGAGCACCCATGATCGTCTCGGCACGAGAGCGAAGACTATTCGGCACGTGCGACAGACGACCTACGCCCGGCACTGTGCGAGGGGCACGCGAAAGCCCCGGCCCCCCGAGGACCGGGGCTTCCGCGCCCCCGTACGCCGCCGCGTCAGCCGGCGAGGGCGTCCGCGTCGCGCGTACCCGTGACGAGGTACACGACGTCGCGGGCGACGCGTACGGCGTGGTCGGCGTACCGCTCGTAGTAGCGGCCGGCCAGCGTGATGTCGATGGCGGCCTCGATGCCGTGCTCCCAGTCCTTGGAGAGCAGGACGCGGAAAAGCCGGCGGTGACGGCGGTCCATCGCGTCGTCGTCCTCCTCCAGCTCCTTGGCGAGGTCGACGTCGCGGGAGGCGATGCAGCTGCCCGCCTTGGTGATCAGGTTCTCGGCGATGGCGCCCATCTCGACGAACGTGTCACGCAGCTCGGCCGGGATGGCGGACTCGGGGTGGCGCATCCGGGCGAGCTTGGCGATGTGCTCGGCCAGGTCGCCCATACGCTCCAGGTCGGCGGCCATCCGCAGGGCGGTGATGACGGTACGCAGGTCGACCGCCACCGGCTGCTGCGTGGCCATCAGCTCGAAGATCGAGGCCTCGAGTTCCTTGTGCAGCCGGTCGACCTCGGCGTCCTGGGAGATGACGCTCTCCGCCAGCTGCAGGTCGGCGTCGAGCAGAGCGGTCGTCCCTCTCGACATGGCCGACCGCACCAGGCGGGTCATCTCCACCAGGCGGTCGGTCAGGGCCGCAAGCTCTTCGTGATAGGCGTCGCGCATGGCCGCCACGCTACGCGCGGGTCTATGAACGAATCCCGACCGCCGGATGAACTTTTCCGGAAACAGGGCCGTCGTGCCAGGTCGGGCAGGTGGAAGAACCAGAAATGCCGCCTAGGCTGCTGAATGTGAACGAGTTGCTGGCGAGCCTGGCGGCGATGGGCGGATTCGTCCTCGGCTCCTTCGTCATGCTCGCGATCCGACGGCAGGCGGACAAGCCCCGCGCACCCGAACCGGTGGACGACGGCCTGCCTCCGGGGGTGGCGTCGGTGCTCGCCGTGCTGCCCTCCTCGGCGGTCGTCCTCGACCGCGAGGACCGGGTGCTGCGCGCCAGTTCGGCCGCGCGCGCCTTCGGCCTCGTACGCGGGGAGTCCCTCATGGCCGCAGAACTGCTCGCGCTGGCCAGGAAGGTCCGCAGGGACGGCGAGATCCGCGAGAGCGAGATCGAGACCGCCGGACGCAAGTTCGGGCAGGAGTCCACGTCGTTCGCGGTGCGGGTGGCTCCGCTCGGCTCCCACGGACAGGTGCTCGTGCTCGCCGAGGACCAGACGGAGCGGCAGCGGGTCGAGGCGGTGCGCAGGGACTTCGTGGCGAACGTCAGCCACGAGCTCAAGACGCCGGTCGGCGCGCTGAGCCTGCTCGCCGAGACCGTCCAGGACGCGGCCGACGACCCCGAGGCCGTGAAGCGGTTCGCCGGCCGGATGCAGCACGAGGCCGCCCGCCTGACCTACCTGGTGCAGGACCTGATCACGCTGTCGCGGATCCAGGGCGGCGAGCCCATCCCGGCGCCCGAGCAGGTGCCCGTGGACGAGGCCGTCCACGAGGCCATCGACCGGTGCAACACGAAGGCGTCGGCGAAGGACATCACGCTCGTCGCGGGCGGCACGGAGGGCCTGAAGGTCTGGGGCGACGACGAGCTTCTCGTCACCGCGCTGCGCAACCTCATCGACAACGCCGTCGCCTACAGCCCCGAGCACACCCGCGTCGTGATCAGTGCGAGGCCGGCAGGAAGCGCCGTCGAGGTGAGCGTCAGCGACCAGGGCATCGGCATCCCGGAAAGCGCCCAGGAACGCATCTTCGAGCGGTTCTTCCGCGTCGACGCGGCCAGGTCCCGGGCCACCGGCGGCACCGGGCTCGGCCTCGCGATAGTCAAACACGTGGCCGTCGCCCACGGCGGCGAGGTCGCGGTGTGGAGCAAAGAGGGCTCCGGTTCGACCTTCACTCTTCGCCTTCCCGCGTTCGGCGGTCAGGCGGTCCCCGTACCAAGCACGACCATCCCCCAGGAGGCCGCTAAGTGACTCGGGTACTCGTCGTCGAGGACGAGGAGTCGTTCTCGGACGCCCTGTCGTACATGCTCAGGAAAGAGGGGTACGAGGTCGCGGTGGCGGCCACCGGCCCCGACGCGCTGGACGCGTTCGACCGCAACGGCGCCGACCTCGTCCTGCTCGACCTGATGCTCCCCGGCCTGCCCGGAACCGAGGTGTGCCGCTCGCTCAGGCAGCGTTCGAAGGTGCCGGTGATCATGCTGACCGCGAAGGACAGCGAGATCGACAAGGTCGTCGGCCTTGAGCTGGGCGCCGACGACTATGTGACCAAGCCGTTCTCGTCCCGCGAGCTGGTGGCGCGCATCCGCGCGGTGCTGCGCAGGCAGGGCGACATCGAGGAGGTGGAGTCGGCAGTCCTGACCGGGGGACCGGTCCGCATGGACGTCGACCGGCACATCGTGGCCGTGCGCGGCCAGCAGGTGCAGCTCCCGCTGAAGGAGTTCGAGCTGCTCGAGGTCCTGCTGCGCAACGCCGGGCGGGTGCTCACCCGCGGCCAGCTCATCGACCGGGTCTGGGGCGCCGACTACGTGGGCGACACCAAGACGCTCGACGTGCACGTGAAGCGGCTGCGGGCCAAGGTCGAGGCCGACCCGTCCAACCCCCGCTGCATCCTCACCGTGCGCGGCCTCGGCTACAAGTTCGACCCCGCCGACGACTGAGCCCGTACGAGCTCCTACGGCTCACGCGGCCCATCCCATGGAAGGAGCCCCTGTCCGGCCGGACAGGGGCTCCTTCGCGTCTACACGGCCGCTAACCGGCGTTCGCGGCGGGCGTCTCGGAGGGAGTGGCCCCGGTGGTCTCCGGGGTGGCGGTGCCCGACGGCGCCGGGCTGCCGGTGGCGAGCGGCGAGGCCGTCGGGAGGGCCGTCGGCGCGGGCGGCAGCGTCGCGAACTCGCGGCTGCGGGCGACGACCGGCACGGTGAGCGCGACGTCGCCGGCGTTCTTGAACTGGAGCGTGAGCTTGATGCTCTCGCCGCCGCGCAGCGCCGTCTTCAGGCCCTCGACCGTGACCCCCGGGGTCTTGGCGAGCGTGCCCGGCTGGAGGTCGATGGGGCTCTGCACCTTGACCGAGGTGGCCTTCTGCTCCTCGGGGACGATGCTGGTGAGCTGGTCGGCGGTCCCCGTGTCGTTCAGGAGAGTCAGGTAGAGCGGCGCCGACCCGCCGGCGGCGAGCTGCTGGCCGGAGTCCGGCCCGAGGATGAACGCCTGCGGGATCATGACGCCGTTCTGGCCGTAGGCCTTGCCGGGGCCGTCGCCGTCGTAGAGGACGCCCGCCTCGTTCGGGGCGTACGGCACATTGGTGTTGGCGTCGAAACCGGCGCCACACGCGGCCAGTGCAGGGATGGCGGCGGCGAGGAGCGCGGCAATGGCGATCGCCCTGCGACGGCTGCTGCTGGTCACGGTTCCAGGTCTCCTTGGTACGCACGTGTATGGGCAGCAATCACCTTATCCGCGCCGGTCACCGGTCCGGCGTCGGCTCCCGGTCCATCCGCCGCAGCAGTGCAGGTCATCCGGTATGTCCCATATGCCGATTCACAGAGTGAGCGGCTTGTCAAGTCCCAAAACGAGGCTTTGACCTGCAGTTATGTTCCTTTCACTGTTCCGGGAGGCGGTAACCGCGTGGTACTCTGGAGTACAGCGGAAGGGGTACTCGTCACATGACTTTCCAGGTCGGCGACACTGTCGTCTACCCCCACCATGGGGCTGCTCGGATCGAGGCCATCACGACCCGAACCATCAAGGGTGAGGAAAAGACCTACCTGGTGCTGAAGGTCGACAAGGGCGACCTGACCGTACAGGTACCAGCGGAAAATGCCGAGCTCGTCGGTGTGCGCGACGTCGTCGGCCAAGAGGGGCTCGAGCGGGTGTTCGACGTGCTGCGTATGCCGCACACGGAGGAGCCCACCAACTGGTCCCGCCGCTACAAGGCCAACCTTGAGAAGCTGGCGTCGGGGGACGTCAACAAGGTGGCCGAGGTGGTGCGCGACCTGTGGCGGCGCGACAAGGAGCGCGGCCTGTCCGCCGGTGAGAAGCGCATGCTCGCCAAGGCACGCCAGATCCTCGTCAGCGAGCTCGCGCTGGCCGAGAAGACCAACGAGGACAAGGCGGAGGCCCTGCTCGACGAGGTGCTGAACTCCTGAACATCACATCGCCAAGGGTGGGCGTCGGAGTCGACGTCCACCCTTTCGCGTCTGGCAGGGAGCTCCACCTCGCCGGACTGTTCTGGCCGGACGAGACCGGGCTGGCCGGTCACTCCGACGGCGACGCGGCGGCGCACGCGTGCTGTGACGCGCTGCTGTCGGCGGCCGGACTCGGGGACGTGGGCGCGCTCTTCGGCACCTCCGATCCCCGTTGGGCGGGCGCCGCGGGCGTGACTCTCCTGGAGGAGGCGGCTCGCCAGGTGCGGGCGGCCGGATTCGAGATCGGCAACCTGGCCGTCCAGATCATCGGGAACCGCCCGAAGGTCGCGCCTCGCCGCGCGGAGGCGGAGAAGGCCCTCGGGGCGGCCGCGGGGGCGCCGGTGAGCGTCAGCGCGACCACGACCGACGGCCTCGGGCTCACCGGCCGCGGTGAGGGCGTGGCGGCCATCGCGACCGCCCTGATCCTCCCGGCATGAATGTTCCGTTCCAATCGGACATGCCAACCTGAATGAGACCCGGAGCGTCTCACTAAGGCGTGGGCGGCGACTCGAACCAAGGCGCGGAATCGAGCCGCCGCCCTCTTTTTTCTTTCATGGGACGCATATTTCCCTTCCGTGGGGTATCCGACAGTCCGAGGATGAAAGGGTCACCCTCATCGGGAGGTCGATATGACAATCGAGTCCATTCTCGGCGCCATCGTCATCGGTGCGGTCATCGGCGCTCTGGGCCGCCTGTTCCTGCCGGGCCGGCAGCCCATCGGCTGGCTGCTGACGATCGTCGTCGGTATCGTGGCGGCGCTCATCGGTACCGCGATCGCCCAGGTCATGGGCGTGGCCACGACGGATGGCATCGACTGGATCGAACTGGTCATGCAGGTCGTACTGGCCGTCGTGGGTGTCGGCATCGTCGCCGGCCTCAAGCGAGGGTCGCGGGTGTAAGACACTCGCTCGGTGGGGCGGCCCCCGCCCTCACCCCATAGCGCGCAGGCCCGTCCGGCTCCCCAGCCGGGCGGGCCTGCGCGTGTACGCCTATCGCTCGGGTGTCAGCCGCTCGTGGAACTGACGGACGGATGGCGCGGCCTGTGCCTGCCATGGGTGTGGCAACCGCCGTGGGGCGGGCGGGCCGGTGGCCCCACGGGCGGTTTCCGCGGACCCTGTCAGGCGGGCGGGCGGGGCGTGCTGCGCATCCGGCCCGAGGGAGGGGCCATCGGCACAGTTCCCTCGTCGGCGCCCGCTTCGGCGTCCGCGGCTTCCGACACGCCCCGAGGGCCGTCTTCCGTGGCGTACCCCTCCTGCTCGACCGGGTCGGCGCAGTCCGACGCGTGGGCGGGGTCCGGCACGTCCCTGATCTGACGGAGCGGCTGGGTGTCGACGCCCGCCTCGTCTTCCGGCTGCTCCGGCTCGGCGTCGGCGGGCTCGTCCGGTTTGGGGCGCGGGTGCACGAGGACGTCGCCGGTATGCGGCCGTACGAGGTCGCCCCAGCGCACGGGACGGTTGCGGCGGGGCTTCGCCGGGCGGTCGCCCGTTTCTGCGGGAGAAGACGCCTCCGGGGTGGGCTGAGCGGCCGTCCCGTCGACGGCGGATTCCGCGTCGCGGGCGTGCTCGTCCGTGGCCGTCTCGGTGACCGGCTCCGTCTCGGTGACCGGCTCCGTCACGGCCGGCTCTGTGACGACCGGATCGGCCTGCTCGGTGACGGGCGGGGTGCTGGGCGCCGCCGTCGGAGGGACGACCGGCAGAACCTCGGGCTCGTCCGGCGCCTGGTCCGCAATCGCCTCGGACCCGGTCTCGGACGTGGGTTCGGGGACGGTTTCCTGGATCGCCTCGGGCGGCAACCGTACGCCGTCCTCGTCGGTGTCGGGGGTGACGGCGCGCGATCCGGCCTCGCCCTCGGACTGCGGAGGGGTGACGGACTGCGGAGGGGTGACGGGCAGCGGCGGGGCGTACTCGGGGGGCGCGACGGTCTCGGATACCGGGCTGACCGGCAGCGGGGGGACGTAGCCGGGGGGCGCCACGGCCTCGGGAACCGGCTGCAGGGGCGGCGCGCCGTGCTCCTCGGTGACGGCGTGCGCGGGCGCGGGGGGCTCCTGCACGGCCACCGGATAGGGGGCGGCGGCGGCCCTGGATTCGCGCGCGCCGTCGAAGGGCACCAGGTCGTCGTCGGAGTCGTCGTCGTCTTCCAGATCGGCCCGATTGGTGCGCACATGCTTCAAGAGGAGCAGCAGCAGCCACAGCCCGATGGCGAGCATCACCCAGGGCGACAACGCGACGACGAGAGCGGAGGCGTCGGGGTCGAAGGAGACGCCGATGGCGGTCGCGGCGTTCGCGGCGGCGGCCGACGCCAGGAGCAGGAGCAGGACGAAGCCCGCCTGTAACCGGACCAGGAAACGCGCGCCCCGCAGCAACGGCACGCTGACCAGGGCCACGACCAGCAGAACGTCGAACGCCGCGGGATACAGGTAGGCGAGCCGCGGCTCGGCGCGCCCGGAGACGGCCAGAGCCCGCAGGTCGTCGAAGGACAGCGCACAGGCGACCCCCGCGAGCACCGCGAGGGCGGCGCCCGCGAGGCCGATGGCCAGGCGGCGCAGCACCAGCGGGAATCCGGAGGGGGTGTTTCGGGACGGGCGGGAGGCCGTGCCTGCCGCGCCGGGGGGAGTCACGTCCATGGCGTTTCGAGCCTACAGAATCGGAGTGACGATCGATCACACCCGCGTGATCACCTGTTTCGTGTCGGAACCGGGGAGTCCGCCGGGAACCTCCGGCGCGGTCCCGGCGACGCTGCGTGTCCGCCCGGGCCCTGCCCGAGGCACGGGGCGCTCGCGCGGATTGCCATACAGATCGTTACGGGTTTTGTGTCGGGTTATATGGGGACTTAAGTGTCGCAAGTTTCCGGGATCGGCCACTCCATGCCGTTCACAGGCGCCCAAGTAGCCCTGTGCCATGCCGTCAGGCGTTAGCCTTGCCTTCGTGAGCCTGCACCTCTACGACACCAGCACGCGTACGGTCCGTGAATTCGTACCGGTCGAGCCCGGCCGGGTTTCGATGTATCTGTGTGGTGCGACCGTTCAGGCTCCGCCACACATCGGGCACATCAGGTCCGGGGTGAACTTCGACGTTCTCCGCCGGTGGCTGGTGCGGCAGGGCTACGACGTGACCTTCTGCCGCAACGTCACGGATCTCGACGACAAGATCATTAAGGTCGCCGCCCAGGAGGACGTTCCCTGGTTCGTCGTGTCCGAGCGCAACCAGCGCGCCTTCACCTGGGCGTACGACCAGCTCGGCTGCCTCCCGCCGACCGTGGAGCCCCGTGCCATGGGCCACGTGCCCGAGATGATCGAGCTGATGCGGCGCCTCATCGACAAGGGGCACGCGTACGCGTCGGGCGGCGACGTCTACTTCGACGTGGTCTCCTACGCCGACCGGTACGGCAAGCTCTCCAACCAGAAGCTGGAGAACATGCGGGCGCCCGGCGACACCGACACCGACTCGTTCAAGCGCGACCCGCGCGACTTCGCGCTGTGGAAGGGCGCCAAGCCCGGTGAGCCCACCTGGCCGACGCCGTGGGGCCGAGGTCGTCCCGGCTGGCACCTGGAGTGCTCGGCCATGGCGACCAAGTATCTCGGCGGCACCTTCGACATCCACGGCGGCGGCGTCGACCTGATCTTCCCGCACCACGAGAACGAGATCGCCCAGTCGCAGGCGGCGGGCGACGGCTTCGCGCGTTACTGGCTGCACAACGGCATGCTCAAGCTCGGCGGCGAGAAGATGAGCAAGTCGCTCGGCAACTCGCTGCTGATCCCCGACATGCTCCGCAAGGTGCGCGCGGTCGAGCTGCGCTACTACCTGGTCGCGGCGCACTACCGTTCGGCGATCGACTACTCCGACGAGGCGCTCCAGGAGGCGGCGGCCGGATACCGCCGCATCGAGGGGTTCGTCACGCGGGCCGCCGAGGTGATCCACGACGTGGACGCCGCCGCGCCGCTGCCCCAGGCGTTCGTCGACGCCATGGACGACGACCTGAACGTCTCGCAGGCGCTCGCCGTGATCCACGAGGTGGTCCGCGAGGGCAACGTCGCGCTGGCCCAGGGCAACAAGGAACAGGTCGCCCGGCTGCTCGCCGAGACGCAGAACATGCTCGACGTGCTCGGCCTCGACCCCAGGTCGGAGCAGTGGCGTACGACCGGCGACTCGGGGCTCCGGGAGGTCGTGGACGCGCTCGTGACCGTGGCGCTTGAGCAGCGGCAGGCCGCGCGTGCCCGCAAGGACTACGCGGCGGCCGACGCGATCCGCGACCAGCTCGCGGCGGCCGGGATCGTCGTGGAGGACACCCCGCAGGGCCCGCGGTGGGAGCTGGCACAGTAGGCGTGGCCCTACGCTAGAGACCATGGCGGGAAGGGCTTCAGGGAAGCCGTCGAAGAAGCAGGGGCCGGCGAAGGGCTCGGGTGGCAAGGTCAGGCGCTCTCTTGAGGGCAAGGGAGCGACGCCGCCCGCGCACATGCGGCACTGGTACAAGGACAAGGCCCGCGCCGAGCGGATCGAGCGCGAGGGCCGGGGCGGCGGGGGTTCGCCCTCGCGTGCGCCGAGCCGTACGCGCCGGGAGGACGCCCCGGAGGTCATCGGCGGCCGCAACCCCGTGATCGAGGCGCTGCGTGCCCACGTGCCCGCCACCGCGCTGTACGTGGCGCAGCGGGTCGAAAACGACGACCGCGTCCGCGAGGCCATCAAGATCGCGGCTGACCGTGGCATCGCGCTGCTGGAGGTCAGCAGGGACAAGCTCGACCGGCTGACCGAGAGCACCGTCCACCAGGGCATCGGCCTGCAGGTCCCGCCGTACGACTACGCGCATCCCGAGCAGCTCGTGGAGCGGGCCAGGGACGCCGCCGAGGTGCCGTTGATCGTCGCCCTGGACGGCGTGACCGACCCGCGCAACCTTGGTGCCATCGCGCGTTCGGCGACCGCCTTCGGCGCGCACGGGCTGCTCGTCCCGTCCCGCCGCTCGGCGGGCGTCACCGCCGGCGCCTGGAAGACCTCGGCCGGCACCCTCGCGACCCTCCCCGTCGCCCGTGCGTCGAACCTCACCCAGACCCTCCAGGCGTACCGGGAGGAGGGCCTGTTCGTGGTCGGCCTCGACGGCACCGCCACTGTGGACATCGCCGACGTCGAACTCGCGGCAGAACCGCTCGTCGTGGTCGTCGGTTCAGAGGGCAAGGGCCTGTCCCGCCTGGTCAGGGAGGCGTGCGACCAGATCGCCCGCATCCCCATGAACGCCGCCGCCGAGTCGCTGAACGCCGGTGTGGCCGCCGGGATCGCCCTCTACGAGGTCGCCCGCCACCGGCGGCGGTGATTTCACCGTGACGGTACGGCCCTCGGCCCACTAAACTCGTCTGGGTAACAGGCCGCCTTAGCTCAATCGGCAGAGCATCTGTCTTGTAAACAGAAGGTCTGGGGTTCGATTCCCCAAGGCGGCTCTCGTACGACAGGCCCCTGAACAGCGGTTTCGCTGTCAGGGGCCTTGTGCTTTCGCGGCTCATCCGGTCTCTTCGGCGTCGTTGGGAGCCACCCTGGGAGCCACCCGCTTTCGTTGCCCCAGCAGAGCGCCGGAAATGGCCTCCGTCGCCGCCCGCCGGTCACCCTCCATGAGATGCCCGTAGACGTCTTTGGTGATCGCGACGCTGGCGTGGCCGAGGACTTCGGAGACCACGTGCAACGGGGTCCCCTGGGCGAGCATGATCGAGGCGCCGGAGTGGCGGAGTTCGTGCGGATGCCAGTGGCCCAGGCCCGCGCTCGTGGTCAGTCGCGAGAAGACGTGAGAGAAGTTGTCCGGGTCGGACGGACGCCCCGACGAGGTAGGGAAGATCAGGCCGATGTTCCTGCCATGCGTCGCCGGCCTTCAACTGTGCGGCGTTGTGCTTGGCCCGGTGCGCCTTGAGTGCGTCGACCAGTTCGGAGGTCAGCGCCAGTGTCCGGCGTGACTTCGGAGTCTTGACCTCGCTGATCACGATCTTCGTCCTGGTCTCGGCGTTCGCGTCCCGGTTCTTGAGCCGCTTCACGGCATGTCTTCGCCTCGGGATCGAACGCGTCCCACATCAACCCACGGGCTTCCCCACGCCGCAATCCGAAGACGAGCGAGAGAAGGACCACCAGGCCGAAACGATGTTCGGCGACCGCGTCAAGGGCAGCGCCTCGCGCCACCTCGCGGCCCATCGCTCGCTCGGCGGCCGTGCATGCGGCCAGGGGGCGGGTCCCGCCCGCCGGCGGCTCAGGCCGCTCACGCAACACACGCCGTCAGTACTACGCACCATAAGCACACCGGGAGCTGATCACGTCCAAAGGACTGCAATGAAGCACCATCTACAGTTGGCGGCATGGCCGAGATCAAGCCACCCCAAGACGGTCGCTATGCCGAACTACAGAGACTCGGCGAAGAAGAACGCCGCATGGCGCTTGAACTGAGAGAGATCCGCGCACAGATAGCAAGCCTTGTGCAGCAGCTCTTACCTCACCACGCACGCACAGAGAAGATCGATGAAGTGGTACAAGCGAGCGGATACAGCCGACACCTGATCGATGTCCTCCGGTACAAGGAGCACCCCTGGCACCGGCCGCAATAAGGTCGGCGCCGGGGCGCAGACGCAGGCAGGCCTCCAGCAGAGCGTCGCGTGACTGCTGGCGCATCTGTTCACGCAGCTCGGGGGGAGCGGTAACCAGCAGGGCTTTGAGCTGGTTGATGGTGGCGGTACGTGCCTTGACCGCGCTGGCGCGGGCTACGTGCAGGGCACGGATCGCTTCTACGAGGCCGTCGCGGGCCTTGGGTACCGTGGTCGCGCGCCCTGACAGCGCTGCCTCGGCTGCGGCGTAGGCGTCGATGAGGTCTGATTTTCCCTGGTGGCGTCGAGTCTTGCGGTCCGGGCGGTCGACGTCGATCACGCGCACGTTCTCGCGATGCAGGTGGCGATATAGGGCGGCTCCATAGGAACCGGTGCCTTCCACTGCGACCATGGCAAGTCGCCCGAAGCTGCGCAGCCAGGCGAGCAGTTCGCCGTAACCCTGTTCGATGGCGGCGAACTCGCGATCGCCCAGCCGGCGACCGTTCATCAAAATCACTGCCGCATGGTGGCTGTTGGCGTGGGTGTCGACCCCGCCGATGACCCGCATCTTGCGGTTACGTGCCATGCTGAAACCGCCGCTCTCTTATCCGATGACAGAGACGGCACGCATGCATCCGGTTGGGCGGACGGACAACACAGTGACGGGCAAGCTGGCAGGCTCCTATCAGGTCACACCGCCCGTCCGGCCGCGTGCAGCGCAGATGTCACCGAGAGCCGACAGATCCTACGAAAGGCACTGCCAGGGCAGGCCGGTGGCTGATTGAGTCAAGCTCTCGGCAACATCTGCCCCACTAGGGCGTGTATTTGGTTGTGATCAAAGGCTCGTCCAAGTGAGGTCTTTGATCCAGATCATCGCGGCGCGAAGGTGGAGGCTGGCGAGGTAGCTCGCAGGGGTCTTGTCGTAGCGGGTGGCGATGCCTCGCCAGGCCTTCAGCTTGTTGATCAGGCGTTCGACGGTGTTCCGCTCCTTGTACAGGTCGGCGTCGTGGCTGACGGGCCGGCCGCCCTTGCTGCCTTTCTTCTTCCGGTTGGCGGCCTGGTCCCTCTTTTCCGGTATGACTATTTGGATCCGACGTCTTCGCAGGTAGGCGCGGTTGCCGTGGGAGGAGTAGGCCTTGTCGGCGGCGACCGCGCCGGGCCGGGTGCGGGGACGGCCGACGGGCACCCGGACGCGTACTTGCTTGAGCACGGGGACGAACTGCGGACTGTCGGCGGCCTGTCCCGCGGTCAAGACGAACGCCAGCGGGCGGCACTTGCGGTCGGAGGCAAGGTGAATCTTGCTGCTCTGCCCGCCCCGGGAACGTCCGAGCAGGGCAGCTTTCAGCCGGAGCTCACGCCGGTGCCGGACGCGTCGTCGTTCTTCTGCTTCGGGGTCGTTTGCGGCGTTCTGCTCCTGTCGTCCTTTCGGGTCGCCCCCTTTTGCTCTTCGGTGGCCTTCTCCAGGGCGGCGACAAGGTCGCGGCCGAGGTGCATCCCGGCAGCGTCGTGATGAGCCCGGGCGGTGGTGGAGTCCACGCTGACCAGAGATAAGTCCACCTCGCCGCGTTTGGCGGCTTCTGCGATTGCCCCTTCCAATAGGGCTTCGAACACACCGGCGTCCCTCCACTGCCGGAAGCGGTTGTGGACGGTCGGCCAAGCGCCGAACTCCTCGGGCATCTCCCGCCACTGCCCGCCCGTCTTGAACCGCCAGATCACGCCCTCGAACTGCTGCCGCAGCCGCTCGGGGTAGGGGCCGAACCTGCCGATCGGCAGGTAAGGCTTGATGAACTCCCACTCCTCGTCTGTTAACTGGGCCCGCGTCACACATGACGACCTACCGGATCAGGCCCTGTCGCGAGGGCGAATCCGAATCATTGATCACAACCCGATACGCGCCCTAGTCTCACTGTGGCGTCGAGGAAGACGTAGGGGAAGGTGGTGTGGGAAAGGGGCCGGTCGCGGAAGGCGGCCACCTCGCTGTCCAGGTCGGCGCAGATGCGTGCGACCTCGCTTTTGGAGATCCCGGACTCGGCGCCGAGGGCTTTGACGAGGTCATCGACGCTGCGGGTGGACACCCCTTGCAGGTAGGCCTCCATGACCACGGCGAACAGCGCCTGGTCGATACGGCGGCGGCGTTCCAGCGGGGAGGGGAAGAACGACCCGGACCGCAGCTTGGGGATCTTCAGTTCCAGGTCGCCGGCGGCGGTGGTCAGCAGCCGGTCACGGTAGCCGTTGCGCTGCGCGGTCCGGGTCTCGGTGCGCTGGTGTGGGGCGGCGCCGATGACCGCGCTGGCCTCCGCCTCGTTGAGCGCTTGCAGCACGGCTTGCAGCGCCTGGCGGATGACGTCGCCGGCGTCGGCGGCTTTCAAAGACTCCAGCAGGTCGAGCAGGGCAGACTGGTCCAGAGCCATCGGGTGGTGTCCTCCGCGAGAACCTTTGGTCGGGAACTCGCTGACCGTCACACGATGGCTCGCCCCATGTCCGGGACTTGCATCAACAGCTTGGAGTTACACCACCCGAAGGGACGTCACCTTTCGGGCGATATGTCGGTCTCGCTCGGGACGTCTGCAGTGCACGTAGCCGGACGAGCGGCGTGACTTAATAGGAGCCTGCCAGCTGCCCATCACTGTGCTGTCCGTCCGCCCGGCCGGCGCGTGCCGTCTTGTCTCGACGACAGAGCGGCGGTTCCAGCATGGCACGCAACCGCAAGATTCGGATCATCGGCGGCGTTGACACCCACGGCAGTACCCACCATGCGGCGGTCATCCTCATGAGCGGCTGGCGCCTGGCCGACCAGGAATTCCCTGCCACCCCCGACGGCTACGCCGCCCTGCTGCAGTGGATGCGCAGCTTCGGCCGCCTGGCCATGTGGGAGTCGAGGGCACCGGCGCTTACGGCGCCGGACTGTCCCGTGACCTCCATCAGGCCCAGGTGAAGGTTGTCGACGTGGACCGGACCGACCGCAAGACACGCCGACACAAGGGCAAGTCCGATCCCGTCGACGCCTATGCCGCTGCCGAGGCCACCCTGGCCGGCCGCGCCAGCACCGTGCCCAAGACCCGTGATGGCCTGGTCGAAGTCATCCGTGTGCTGCACATCACCCGTGCCAGCGCGATTAAGGCCCGTGCAGCGACGATCAACCAGCTCAAGACGCTCCTGGTGACCGCGCAGGCCAATTTGCGCGAGCAACTGCGCGGCCGACCCTCTCGAGCGCTTGGGGAAACCTGCCTCAAGCTCCGCCCCGGCGATGGCCCCGTTGACCCCACCACCGCCGCCAAATACGCCCTGCGCAGCCTGGCCCGCCGGTACCGGCAGCTCTCCGACGAGATCAACGACCTGGATACGCAGCTTCGGCCGCTGGTCACCCAGGCGGCTGGCCGTCTGCTCGACCGCCGGGGGATCGGCTTCGAAACAGCCGTCCAACTGCTCATCACCGTCGGAGACAACCCCGACCGGCTAACCAGTGAGCCCGCCTTCGCCCACCCTGGTCGGCGTTGCACCCATCCCCGCCTCCAGCGGGCAGACCCGCCGCCACAGGGTGAATCGCGGCGGCGATCGCGATGCCAACCGCGCCTTGCACGTCATCGTCATCAGCCGCATGGCCCACTGCCCCACCACCATCGCCTACGTACAGCGCCGTACCGAGGAGGGGCTGTCCAAGAAAGAGATCATCCGCTGCCTAAAACGCTAGGTCGCAGGGGAGATCTACAAGGACCTCACCACCCCAGACGCCGCCTCAGCACGCGCGGATCAGGCCGCTTGACAGTCAAAGGAGCATCGCGAGACGGGCTTGCCCCTCCGTCGCTGGCCCGCTGCCGCTCCGCGGTGGGTCGACGGCGTACGAGGTGATCAGGACGTGGAGGAGCGCGCGATATGCCTCTCAATCAAGGCTATATCTTCTTGATCTTTCGGGCGATCGTGCCTTTTTTTCCACCGACATACGTCCCCCAAAGAGGCATATTGGATGCCGTCGATCACATCGGAGCGGCTGATTAGCTCATCTATGGTAAAAATCTCGGGAAACCATCCATTGAGGATTTCGATCTTTCCATCCAGAAGAAGAATGCGCTCGACGTCATCACCGAATGGGGCAGGACTCGGTGTGCCCAGTTTGAGGGCTTTAGACCACGCCTTATCGCGAGCAACCACATCGAGGTCGCCGATGTCTGATCTTATGCCGTTAGCAAGCAGTGGTCCACTTCCTGCGATAACGAAGTCGTCTGAAGGGAGGTGCAGGGACAACAGTTCCCGGACGAGTGGATGTTCTATGGCTCTCATTGGCGATCTCCCGGCAGGCGACATCCGTGCGAGGGCTTATGTGATTATAGTGCGTACCCACCACCCGATGCCGACCGCCACCGCCAGACTAGACATGGTGCCGATCAGGAAGTATTCAATGAAACCTTTCTTGTCTTCTTTGAGCTCTGGGAATCTAGCTAGGGCTTTCACTGCCACAACGAGTGCTGCACCCTCGGGCTTCCCCGCAATGACAAAGCCGAATATCAATGATCGTTCAAGCCAGCCGATCAGTGCACCGGCCCCCTTGAGGGCTTTGATGTTACTGTCGCTCTCGCTGCCGAGGGCTTCAGTGAATGGCCGTAGAAGGTGAGTAACAAATTCACCGCCAATAAAAGTTGAAAACAGTGCTCCTGATATGATGAGGGCCGCCTTATTATCGAGCGCTGCTGAATGTATGCTCGAGACTGCAGTCTCGGCATTCACGATTAATGCGGTCAAGGCGAGTATAATTACCAGGCATACCATGGGGCGTGCGAACAATTTAAAATTGGAGATCGATCCCGCTGGTGGTGCTTGAGTGTTCTTGTCTTTCTGGGCCACTCTGGCCAGGTAAAGTGCGACAACTGTTGATGTTGCTAAAAGCGCTGCGGCTTTCCATGTGAATATTATTGGTGCGACCGTGTAAGCCCCATAGCTGAGGGTTGCTAATAAGGTCCTCCACCATTTTTTGCGAGCCCAGGGCAAGCTGTATGCGATAAGGATAGAAACAGTCATCCCAGAGAGTAGGCGTGCCAGTTCCATTTCGTATCCTTCTGGTGTATGGGCCTCGTTGGGGTGTAAGGCAACTTGCCGTAGGTATCTGTGTAATACGTCACGTTCGATAGATCAAGCCTGGAAAGCTCCGACTCGTGACCCGATCCCTCCGAGTCGCACTTGGCGCGGGAGCACTGGTGTCCGTGAGACACCTCATTAAGCTGCGGGCCTGCTGCTGAGGGATGCCGCTTCCGCTGTGAGGCACTTCGTGCTGATCACAAGAAGTGGCCATAGGCGGCTGAGCGAGTCAGCGAAAAGTCAGCGAACCTGCTGACACGCGGCCAGAGCCGACGTGTTCGGAGTCATCTCGGCGAACGTGGCGACACGGGTTGGCATCCGATGATCTGGTCTAGGAAGCCCTACCGGCGTTCGCATCGAAGGTGGCGGCCCAGGCGAGGTTCGCCCCCATGCGATCGGTGCAAGCATGGCCAGTATTTCAGTCGTGATCCAGCCACGCGATCAATAACGTATCCCCATGCGAGGTCGAAGCGGGAGAAGTCTGAAGGCGGGCGTTGCGAGGCTGCGCCACCATTCAGACTTGGTTGCACCATTCCAGGGTGCGGAGCTGGTGAGGGCGGCGGCAGGTCCCAAGGGAGAGCTGGTCGTAGTGTGGGCGTCGCGGGAGAACGCCGATGCGCTGACCGCACGGACCGTCCGGCCAGATGGGGGTCTTTTCCTCATTCACGTACCGCCGCGCCCGTCTCGGTACATGTCGCAACGTACAGTCCCCACCAGGCGACGATGGTGTCCATCGCCGGGCAACCACTCGCGCACAGCCATGTCCAGCCGCTGCCGGACGGGGGCGTGCTCTTGGTGGGCGCGCGATGCCGCTGGCGTAACGGGACAGCCGAGTCCAACGCCGCCGTCTACGATGCCGACGGGGAGCTCCAGCGAGAGGGTGTGCTGGGAGACGGAATTGCCGACGTGCAGACGACGCCTTCCGGCGAGATATGGGTGAGCTACTTCGACGAAGGCGTGTACGGCAACTTCGGCTGGGGAGAGGCGGACAGCCCTGCACCTATCGGCTCCCCCGGACTGATCCGCTTTCGGCCGGACCTGGACATCGCGTGGCGTTACCCGTATGACGGCGAGTTCGGTGCAATCTCCGACTGCTACGCGTTGAATGTGGCGGGGGAGGAGGCTTGGGCCTACTACTACACCGA
Organism: Microbispora sp. KK1-11; assembly: GCF_006874435.1. Classification (NCBI taxonomy): domain Bacteria; kingdom Bacillati; phylum Actinomycetota; class Actinomycetes; order Streptosporangiales; family Streptosporangiaceae; genus Microbispora; species Microbispora sp. KK1-11. The sequence continues at coordinate 95,044 of NZ_VIRJ01000034.1, forward strand.
CTTCCCCATCGTGCGGATCCGAGCTACCGCGGTCGCCGGCTGGTCCACGGAGGTGCGCGGCGCTCATGCGCTTGTAGTCGCCGATGACCAAGTCGTTCTCGTCGGCGGCTATGGCGAGGACCGGCGTCGGCTAGTCGCTGGGAGCATTCAAGGAGAAGCCTTTTCGGTGGATCGTCCCGCACGGCTGGTGATGCCCAACGGGCGACCGGTGCCCAGGACGGCGACTGTGCTGGGTCGAGGCAGTGAGCTTCATGTCGTCGTGGGCAGAGCTGGCTCAAGCTGGGCTTCGAAGATCTCGCTACACGATGAGCGACCGAGGGGAGACACAGCAACGCGCTCTGATCACCCGCTGTGCCTGGAGACGATGCTTTCGATGGTGCTCAGCCAGAGGGCTCGGTCTGTTGCCTGGAAGTGATGGCCGCAGCCGAGACATTGCCAGCCCTCTTCTATGGCGTCCTCCCACACGACACATCCGCCGAGGATCAGCTCGCCTGCTGCGGCTGCCTTACTGGCGGCGGGAGTAGGCAGGCCGAACAGGAACGGCACGGTTGTGCCGGAACAGCGGGGACAAGGTGGGCTGGACATCCCTCACAGGATCGCAGAAAGCATGGGAATAACGATAGGCCCACTGGAGCGATCTCCAGGGGTCGATGTTGTAGGTCTACTAATCACAATGGCTGTCGAGCCTCTGGCTTAGACGATCGAGGGCCATTCGGGTGGCCGGCGACGGGATCTGCGTGTAGACGTTCATGGTCAGCGAGATCTGCGAGTGGCGCAGGATGCGCGTCGCGACACGCGGGTGAACGTTGAGCGCGGCCAGGAACGAGGCGCCGTTGCGGGTCCGCTGCCGCTACGCGCTGGGTCGATGGCAGACGAGAGATCGGACAGGACACGTCCGCGAAGAGGTGACGACTTTGGGATGGCACTCTGAGTCGCTGTTTCGACTCTGCCCCAGATACTGGGTGCATGCCTGACAGCAGCTCAGAACAGATAACCGGGTGGCTGTCCGAACAGATAACCGAGTTCAAGGGGCTGACCGGACGCGTCGTCGAGAGTTGGAGAGGCATTGAGATGGCCCTCCGCGAGTACACCACGAACGGACCACAGTTCTCCGACCCCAACGTTCCGTGTCTTCAGTTGGTCCAGTTGGAGCCAACCCTTGACGGCGCCGACTGCCGAACGATCGACACCTATCAGGATGATGCGTGCTTCGGCCTTCGTCTCGCAATACCGCACCTACACGGTCAGGAGTGGGCCGGTATCTATCGGGAGTCCGAACTCAGCCTCCCGATTGGACGGATCGATGCAGCCACAGTGCGACTCGAGACAGGAACGCTCGCCGAGGTCACACTCTCGATCGGCTCCGTCTCCATCCTTCTCATGGCGGCTGAGATCAACGAACGCAACAACGGATCCTTTGAATGGCATCGATTCGACGAGTCTGTACTGGTGTTTCTGGAGCCCACCGACGCGGACCAAATCGAGTGGATACCTCCTCGCTTGTCTGAGTGACGAACTGCGTGACAACGTCGCGGAACGACGCTGGACACTGGCAGACGAGAGTGGATTGTTTCCGCAAAGTAGAGCCTCTGTCAGGCCAGTTCGAGCACCTGCTGTCGCTGCCTCGTAAGGAAGCAAGAGCAGGGGACGACGAGGTCAGGGCTACGCACGTCCGTATACCGGTCGCCAGTTGAACCACTCCGTCGGGAGGCTCTCACGGATGGATTGGAGAGCCTCCTGGGTGCGGGCACGAACGTGGAGGTCGGCTTGCCTGCCGATGCGGTCCCAGCCCGGAAGCACCGGGTGGTCATGCTTCAAGGGCTCGTTGTAGGTCTCCAGAGACAAAATCACATCCTCGTCCACGTACCACTGATGTCCGGTGTCGCACTCCACATGCTCGGCTGGATACGAGGGGAGCGCAGCCGTCGGGAATCGTTGCCCGACCATCGCAATCTCGTCCGGGAGAAGTTGCCCATAGAGCGTGAGGGCGCCTTCGTGACTGTAGAGCGATTCCGTCAAGACGATCGCGATGCAGGCCGTCGACAGCCGCTCAAACCACGGGATGCCTGACTGGTAGTGCTCCTCGTGGCTGCAGTCCGGGCGTAGGACAGTGGGGGGATCGTCGAAGGAGATGTCCGAAGGTCGAATGCAGCAGTTCCAGACGCCTTGGTTCTCGCAGTAGAACATCAGCAGGCCGGAGTCACACAGATGGAGCTCATCGGGAGGCAACAGATGCTGCATCGTTCGGCAGAGATCGAGCCGTTTTCCGAACAGAGCCAATGCCTCCCGTAGCGCTGAAGGGAGCGCAAGACCGAGCCGGTCTTCGGCGGCGACGAGCTCTCGCTCGGTGTAGCCGTCTCCGTCCCGTAGCGGCTCCATCCAGGCATCTGCGAAACCTCGGATGAAGGACCACGCCTGATCTCTGGACTGCACGCCTGCGATCAGTGCGGATGGCAAGTCGAATTCGGTGGGCACAGACAGATCTTACGAAGCCGCAGCGGCTCACCCTCTTGGGTGCAGGTTGCTGTACAGCAGCACATACAGCAACGCCGCCTTACACGATCACACCCCACCGGCCCGCATCTGCCACCCGACCAAGGCGGCTCCAGCTCAGAGGCCCCCCATGATCGGGAAGGGGCCTCTGGTATCGGTAGAGCACCGTCCTCCGTCGCTACCGGCGCTCCTCTGGGCTCGATGGGTGGCAGAAGGCCGACGAGGAGCATGCTGTCAGCTGCGGGGATCGCAAGGGACTCAGCCTCTGTCGGCGAGTTCGTTCATGGGGCGGGCTGTTGCCACACCGAGGTGACGTTGAACGGTGTTCCGGCGACCAGTGAACCCGAGCCGGTTGGATCCGGTCGCGACCGTGGAGAAACTTCTACGGGACGCTGTAAAGGAACCACAGGTTGTACTGGTAATCACAGTGATACCAGCTCCAAAGGTGGTTCTGGACGCCGTAGTCCCCGTACCGATAGCAGTCGGACGAGGAGTAGTAGACGTTACGAAGCGTATCGGCGTGCGCGGGGACGGCATTCGCGACTACTACCAGCCCACTGACCAAAGCACCGGCGACGGCTAAAGCTCTGATTTTCCGCACTTACTCTCCTCGCAGTGGATGTCGTGCCGAACTTCCACTGCGAAGCATTGCAGCGCGGGCGATATCAGTACAGGTCACGTTATCCGCCGTCGTTCTCCTACGAGGTGACCTGCGGCTCTACCGGGCAAGGGCTGAAACTTTCCCTGCGGATCTTCCACGCTGACGGCCGGTTTTGGATGCACCTGGGAAAGCGGTAGGGGCTGTGGAAGACGCCCACCCGCCGGTAGGGTCGTCCGCGTGGATCTTGACGACACCGCGGCCAGGCTCGGGGTACCCGTCGAGGACGTCGAGCGCGTGCATCGGCTCGCCGGCGACCGGCCGTCGGCTCCGCTGCCCGCCAAGACCGACGCGCCCGCGATCCTCGACCGGCTCGCGGTTCGGCCGGACGACGCCGCCGAAATCATGGCGGGCTGGCCCGACCCCGACTCTCCACTGTGGACGCCGGAGCTGCGCTGGCTGCTCGACCGTTCGATCGCCCTGGTCCGCGCCGATCTCGGAGGTCATGGCTGGCTGCCGCCCGGTCCCGAGTTGCCGCGCGAACGGGGCCCCGCCTGGCGCCATCTTTACGTGTACGCGTACCTGGCCCTGGTCGACGTCGTCGCGGGGTACCACCGCGACCACGGCATCGCCGATGCCGTGTCGTGGGTGACCCTCGCGGACCTGGGCCGCAACCTCGCGGTCGACCGGCGGATGAACCGCGAGGGCTGGCCGGTCATGCAGAGCTGGCTGACGCTGCACGCGCGCGGCGGCGTCTACGAGCTGGGCCGGCTGCAGTACCAGCGCGGCGAGACCGCCATAGGCCTGCATATCCCCGAGGCAGGGCCGATGACCCCGGAGGCGATCGCGGCGTCGCTCGACGAAGCCCGCGCGTTCTTCCCACGCCACTTTCCCGACGAGCCCTATACGGCGTTCTCCTGCGGCTCTTGGCTGCTCGACCCGCAGCTGCTGGAGTACCTTCCCGAGGACTCCAACATCGTCCGGTTCCAGCGGAGGTTCGAGCTGGAGCCCTACGAGGAACCGGAAGGGATAGACGCCGACGTCGAGGTGCTGCGATTCGTGTTCCGCACCCTGACCACGCCACTCGACCAGCTGCCGCGCCGCACCGTGCTCCAGCGTGCGATCGTCGACCACCTGAAGGCCGGCCGCCACTGGCAGTGGCGCCGCGGCCGTTTCCCGATCTAGCCACACCCCTGGGTTCTGTCTCGCGGATATCCCGCCGCATCCTGCCCAGCGTGTCGGGCCGGGGCTGATCGCCCTCCGCTCGCCTCTCGCCCGCAGAGGCCCGGGGATCGCCGGCGCTCACGATGGGCCACCGGAGCCGTACCGTGCGGTGATGGACGCGATCGCAATGCTCGAATGGCTGTTGGCACACGACGTCAACGCTCTGCATCCGAGTCGACGCAGGCTCCGCGGAAGAATGCGTTCATCGAGCGCGCACAGCGCTGGAGGCTCATGGTCTCGATCTGCCTGAGTAAGACACGGTTGCTCAGGCCCCCGCCCTCGACTCAGCGAATAGCGCGCCGCTGGCCGTTCCCCATCACATACCGGTGATCAAAAAACGTCGCTCCCGCCTGCTTGAATCCATCTCGGGAAACATGCCGGCCGATTCGATGAATCACGGACTAGGGAGGACCGACTGCATTGGGAGAGCTGGCTTCGTACCTTGTGGAGGAGGCGTACGACGAGGAACCCTGGATGGTGGTCGACGAAACCGTCGTCACTCGCGAGGAGACCGCTCCCTGGGAGGAGGAGTGGCAAGGACAGGGCGACTGGGTCGAGGTCGGGCCCAATGGACTCGTCTGCCAGCCCCACGGGGACGTGAGACCGTACGTCCGGTTGGAGTTGTGGAGTGGCGAACCTCCCTTGGCCGAGCCGGCCTGGGATCGCTCGTGGACCGGTGAGATCTTCCTTCGCTCAGGAAAGATCCAGCTCATGGGATATTTCGGAGAGACCGAGCCCCACCATTGCCTCTTGGACCTGGGCCACCGAGACAGCACCTGGCTCGTTCGGGCGCAACACAAGACGCTGGAGAACGATCGGGATGCCGACTTCCCCCCTTATATCTATCGGGCCGAGATCTACAAGTTCCAGTTCTGGCGGCCGATCGGAATCGCGGGCACGTGATGCACACATCCTTTTCTGGTGGCCGCCAGTGGGTGGACACCTTGGGCGGCCCGCACATCCTTGTGCCGCAGTCAGCACTCCCGTACTGGGACGGGGCGCCGATGGACTCTTCCGAGGAGGAAGGCGACTACGGCCGCGCCTGCTCCGTGCGGTCGTAGGTCACGTCCAGGGAAGTGGTGTACGAGCTGCCACCGCGTGATCCGTTTCTGCAGGTTATGCGGTGAGGCTGTCCGGGAGCTGTTCCTGGTCCGGTGTGTCGCCGGGGATCACCCGTAGGCGGGCTT
>NZ_VIRJ01000035.1:0-100060 GCF_006874435.1 Microbispora sp. KK1-11
CGACGTAGATGCCCCACGGGGTCTTGCCCTGGTAGTAACCGGGGACGAAGACCCACTTGTCGAGGGTCGCCTTGTTGCTCTTGGTGTCGTACACGCAATGGCCGGCGGTCGCCACCAGGTTCTTGTAGTGCGACTGGACCGCGGTCGCGGTGCACCAGTGCGGCTTGTGGTCGGCGCCGATGAAGAACACCTTGCCCGTGGTGCGGGGCAGGTTGACGTTCTTCGTGCTGGTGGTCGCCTTCTTGTCGCCGCTGGACCCGACGACGCCGGGCTTGCTGTCCGCGGACGCCCCGCCGGTCGACACGTGCTTGGCCGAGACTCGCGTCTCCACGTTGTACGGCTTGGCGTTGCGGAGGTTGGCCATACGCTCGCCGAACCAGAAGGCGGCGACCTGCTTGGCGGCGAAGTTGGAGCTGGCCAGGGTGTCGTGCGGTACGGAATCCGCGTGTGCGGGGGCGGCGACGATCGCGGAGGCCAGCAGGCCCGCGGCTACGCCACCGAATGCGAGGGTGCGCTTCAAGGGTTGTTCTCCTTGGTCTGTCGGGGGCACAAAATACGCCCACACGTCAGTAAAGGGACGGTAAGAAAGTTATCGGAGGAGTCAGGCGGAAAGTAGCGCCGAAAACCGCTCCGTCCACGCACCCGAGATGATCAAGGTCGGATCCGAACCTGAAAGCTTGCTGTGTTTCTGCTGATGAGATGCTGATTTCGCGAGATTGCGATCACTCTGCGTTACTGATCGTTTAAGCGATGAATGTGAGGTAAATCACATTCGTGAGATGGAACCGTGCGGTGATGTGATCACGTCTGATCTCGCCCGAGCGTGGGGCACCCGGCGGCCGGGAGAGCGCGCAGGGGAGCCGTACGGACACGAAGGAGCCGGAAAACGGGAGAAGGGCCCGGCCGTACGCGGCCGGGCCCTTGCTCAGCTGGGCCTCACGAGGCGTCAGACGATGTTGGCCGAGGGGGTGGCGGCCGCGGCCTTGTAAACGGCCAGGGTCTCACCGTCGAAGTACGGCGAGACGCTGGTGTCGTACCGGTTGTTGCCGTCGGTGTCGGAGACGCCGATGGTGACGCCGTTCAGGTAGCCGAACCGCGTCGAGTTGTTGTACTTGTACAGCCACGCGGAGCCGGAAGCGCCCTCGCCCGTGAACGACGACTTGATGCCCTGGAGGGCCTCGCCCTTCAGGGCCGAAGCCGTGGCGGGGAAGGTCTTGCCGTAGCTGTACTTGAGGGTCTTGCCGGAGAAGGCGTAGTTGCCGTCCGGGTGCGACCCGCTCGGGTAGCCGAACACGTAGGTCGGCTGGCCCACCTTCTGGTTGTAGGCCAGGCCCTGGCCGCCGACGTTGTCGCCCAGCTTGCCGACGTCCTTCAGGCCGATCGACAGCTTCAGGCCGACGACCTTGTAGCCCAGGAGGGTCTTGCCGGGCGAGGGCGCGGCCGAAGGCGAAGCCGACGGGCTGGGGCTCGGCGACTTGTCGCCCGGCTTCGGGCCCGCGTAGACCGGCACGACCTTGAGGTCGGAGTAGGCCGTGGTCTTGTCCTTCGCGAGCTGGTCCTTGGCCTTGTAGGCGTCCCACTTGCTCTTGTAGAGCCGGGACTCGTACTTGCCTCCGCTGGTGCCGCCGTCCGTGGGAAGGACGCCGTTGTAGACCGCGACGAAGGCGTAGTCGAAGTCACCGTCGCCGTAGGTGGTGAAGTCGAAGTGGGTGAACGCCATCTTGCCGACGTAGATGCCGTACGGCGTCTTGCCGTTGTAGTAACCCGGGACGAAGACCCACTTGTCCATCAGGTCCTTGTCCTTCACCGTGTCGTAGACACAGTGACCGGCCGTGGCCACCAGGTTCTTGTGCAGCGACTGCAGGGCGGTCGCGGTGCACCAGTGCGGCTTGTGGTCGGCGCCGATGAAGAACACCTTGCCCGTGGTGCGGGGCAGGTTGACGTTCTTCGACGTGCCGGTGGCCTTCTTCTCGCCGCTCGACGAGACGACGCCGGGCTTCACGTCGGTCACCGACTTGGGCATCGTCGAGACGTGCTTGACGGCGACCTTGGTCTCGGCACCGTACGGCGTGGCGTTGACGAGGTTCGCCATCTTCTGACCGAACCAGAAGGCGGCCACCTGCTTGGCGGCGAAGTTGGTCTCGGCCAGCGGCTTGGCCTTGGGCTTGAAGTGGTCCGCGTGCGCGGGGGAGGCGACGAGGGCGGTGGCCAGCAGGCCGGCCGCGACGCCGCCGAACGCGAGGGTGCGCTTCACGTGCTCTCCATGGTCTGTCGTGAGGCGTGACTTCGCCTCATTCGTCAGTAAAGGATGTGCAAAAACTACCGGATTGATAGCTGAGGGCGTAAGAGAGGCGAACCGATGGGTATCACCTCGTGATCTTCAATGCGATATGCCATTGCACGCCGATGCCGCCGGCGCTTTCACCGTGAATTTCCGGTGCGGCGGCAGCGGGCTTCCATGGAGGCCGTGTGGCCGGACGGGCCCCATCCGGGCCCTGACGGGCGAGGGATCCTCGCTGGCCGTACGGAGGGAGAGCCGCCGGGGACGCCCGGGCCGGATGCCTCCGCTCAGTCGGCCGAGCGGCCCGGGAAGGAAAGAAGGGCAGGATGAATTGACGACGCCGTTCCTTTTCTCGTCGCCGTCCGCGATATGCGAAAGAAAAAGGACCCGGCTGGAGGCCGGGCCCTTTTCTTACCTCACTGACTGGGGGAAAGATCAGACGATCTTGCCCGACCAGTTGGCCTGAGCGGTCTTGTAGACGGCCAGGGTCTCACCGTCGAAGTACGGGGAGACGCTGGTGTCGATCCGGCCGTTCCCGTCGGTGTCGGAGACCGCGATGGTCACACCGTTGAGGTAGCCGAGCCGCTTGGCGCTGCTGTAGCGGTAGAGCCAGGACGAGCCGATGGCGCCCTCACCGGTGAAGGAGGACTTGATGCCGACGAGCTCCTCGGCCTTCATCGACGGCGCGGTCGCCTTGAAGGTCTTGCCGTAGGCCCACTTGAGGGTCTTGCCGGTGAAGGCGTAGTTGCCGTCCGGGTGCGACCCGCTCGGGTAACCGAACTCGAAGACGGCGGTGCCGATCTTCTGGTTGTAGGCCAGGCCCTGACCACCGACGTTGGACCCGAGGGTGCCGACGTCCTTGAGGCCGATCGACAGCTTCGCACCGACGACCTTGTAGCCGATGATCTTCGCGGTGGGCGACGGGGTCGGCGACGGGCGGTGGTGGTCCCACCGGTTGTTGCTGCCGCCGTTGTTCGAGCCGCCCTCGTAGACCGGCACGACCTGGAGCCTGGAGTAGCCCGTGGTCTTGTCGGCCTGGAGCTTCCGCAGCGCCCGGTCGGCCTGCCACTTGTACTTGTAGGTCGGCGACTCGTACTTGCCGCCGCTGGTGCCGCCGTCGGTGGGGACGACACCGTTGTAGACGGTCACGAACGCGTAGTCGCGGTCGCCGTCCTCGTACACGCTGTAGTCGTAGTGCGTGTACGCGGTCTTGCCGACGTAGATGCCCCACGGGGTCTTGCCCTGGTAGTAACCGGGGACGAAGACCCAGTTGTCCAGCGTGGTCGCGTTCGACTTGGTGTCGTAGACGCAGTGACCCGCGGTCGCCACGACGTTCTTGTACTGCGACTGCAGAGCGGTCGCCGAGCACCAGTGCGGCTTGCCGTCGGCGCCGGTGAAGAACACCTTGCCGGTGGTCTTCGGCAGGTTCACGTTCTTCGACGTGCCGGTGGAGGCCTTCTGGTCACCGCTGGAGCCGACGACGCCGGCCTTGTCGTCGGCGGAGGCGCCGCCGGTCGACACGTGCTTGGCGGAAACCGTGGTCTCCGCGGTGTACGGCGTGGCGTTGACCAGGTTGGCCTTCGCCTCACCGAACCAGTACTGGGCGACCTGCTGAGCGGCGAGGTTGGTGTTCGCCAGGTTCACGCTCGGAACCGAGTCGGCGTGAGCCGGGGCGGCGATGGCCGCGGAGGCCAGCAGGCCGGCCGCGATGCCACCGAATGCGAGGGTGCGCTTCAACTTTCTCTCCCTGGTCTGTCGTGAGGCGACTCCTGCGCCCCATACGTCAGTAAAGGAACGGTCAGAAAGTTATAGGAGAAGTTGGTGTGGTGTAAGTCGAACCACGACGTCTGCCCACTGGCTTCGGGCTTGCGTGCTTCGCGGTGATTGATGGGTCTACGCGGCATCTGTGCTGATCACGAGTGGTGCCGGACGCCCGTTGTCACGGGGCGTGACCGCCTCAAGATAGGGCTGTTTGTGATGTAAATCACATCGACCGGATGAAACCGGGAGCGGGGGTCCAACGTCAAAAGGGCCTTCAGTGGAACGTGCCCACGCTCTCGGCGGCTCGTCGGCGGGTCGTTCCGGGCGTCCCAAAAATGCGCGATCGGCGGTCTGCGGGCGGCCCGATGGGGCCGGAAGGTCGCCGGCCGTTCCTGTCGGTCTGGGAGGCGGAACGCGGCTCGCGTAGGGCATGTGTGCGCCGATCCGGGCGTCTGGCGTCCTCTGCGGCCATATGGCGGCCGTGGAGCGGGGAGAAGGGAATCGGGGCGGACGGCCGCGGTCGAGGGCATGACCGCCGCGCTGCGAAGCACGGGTGAGGCTGTTTCGGGCAACAGAAAAGGGCCCGGCCAGAGGCCGGGCCCTTTCCTTGACTGTGCTTTACCGGGGGGAAGATCAGACGATCTTGCCGGACCAGTTGGCGGCAGCCTGCTTGTAGACGGCCAGGGTCTCACCGTCGAAGTACGGGGAGACGCTGGTGTCGATGCGGTTGTTGCCGTCGGTGTCGGAGACCGCGATGGTCACACCGTTCAGGTAACCGAGCCGCTTGGTGTTGCTGTAGCGGTACAGCCAGGACGAACCGATGGAGCCCTCGCCGGTGAAGGAGGACTTGATGCCCACCAGCTCCTCGGCCTTCATCGACGGCGCAGCCGCCTTGAAGGTCTTGCCGTAGGCCCACTTCTGGGTCTTGCCGGAGAAGGCGTAGTTGCCGTCCGGGTGCGAGCCGCTCGGGTAACCGAACACGAAGATGCCCGTGCCGATCTTCTGGTTGTAGGCCAGACCCTGACCACCGACGTTCGAGCCCAGGGTGCCGACGTCCTTGAGGCCGATCGACAGCTTCTTGCCCACGAGCTTGTAGTCAACGTCGTAGTTCACGAAGAACGTGCGCTTGGTGTAGGTCTCGCCGCGCTTGAGGTACAGGACCTTCAGGTCCTTGCTCCAAGCCCAGCCGTCCGTCGCGCTGCTGTTGCCGGCCTTGCCCTGCGGAGCGGCCTTGGTGGCAGCGTCGAACTCAGCCTTGTTGCTGGGGTCGACCTTGACACCGGTGCCGGCGGGGAAGGCCTCAGGGGCCTTGTCGCCGAGATCGCCGTCCGCAATCTTGGAAGCCGCGAGGATCCCGGCCTGGTCAACCTGGACCCACTCGGAACCGAAGTTCCGCCTGTCGCCCAGCTTGCCCTTGCCGGTCGGGCCGCTCTTCGTGTCGACGAAGGGCTCGATCTTCAGGTCCGACCAGCCGGTCTCCTTCTTGGCCTCGATGGCCTTCTTGACCTTGGCGGCCTTGAAGTAGTCCTCGTAGATGCCATAGAAGCCGTGGCCGGTGCCCCGAACCTCGGTCGGCAGCACGCCGTTGTAGACCGTGACGAACGCGAAGTCGCGGTCGCCGTCCTCGTACACGCTGTAGTCGTAGTGCGTGTAAGCGGTCTTACCGACGTAGATGCCCCAGGGGGTCTTGCCCTCGTAGTAGCCGGGGATGAAGACCCACTTGTCGAGGGTCGTGGCGTTGGACTTGGTGTCGTAGACGCAGTGACCCGCGGTCGCCACCAGGTTCTTGTACTGGCCCTGAACGGAGGTGGCCGAGCACCAGTGCGGCTTGCCGTCGGCGCCGAGGAAGAACACCTTGCCGGTGGTCTTCGGCAGGTTGATGTTCTTCAGGGTGCCGGTGGCGGCCTTCTGGTCGCCGCTGGAGCCCACGACGCCGGCCTTGTCGTCAGCGGAAACCCCGCCGGTCGACACGTGCTTGGTGGGGACCGTGGTCTCCACCGCGTACGGGGTGGCGTTGATCAGGTTGGCCTTGGCCTGGCCGTACCAGAACGCCGCGACCTGCTGGGCCGCGAGGTTCGTGTTGGCCAGGTTCACGGCCGGAACCGAGTCGGCGTGAGCCGGGGCCGCGATCGCAGCGGAGGCCAGCAGGCCGGCCGCGATCCCGCCCAGAGCGAGAGTGCGCTTCATAACTTTCTCCTGGTCTGTCGTGAGGCGTCACTTGCGCCCCATCCGTCAGTGAGGAATGAGGAGAAGTTATAGGAGGAAATGAGGTGGCGTAAGAGGGTTTGCGATCAAGCTTTGGGGGGAGCGTCGCACTCGGACGGCATGGGTCTGAGCCGAGCCGACCGTTTTGGCTGATCATGAAGGCGTCCCAGGCGTTTCCGTTACGCTCCGCATTGGACCGATATAACAGTCACTGTGACGCAAATCACAGATTTAGAGGAAACCAAAGAGGCGTGTGATCACGTCGAGCGGTCGCGCCTGGGGCGGAGGGGCGGCTGTTGACCATCCCACTGCAGCCCTGAAGAACGGGATGAACGACGACATTCGCGTGTTACAGGTCGAATGGTGACGGCTCGAACTTATTGCCCTATTAGGGGAGATTCGGGCAACGCGCCGGGCTTTCGGGCAACAGAAAAGGGCCCGGCTGGAGGCCGGGCCCTTTCCTTGACTCTGCTTTACCGGGCGGAAGATCAGACGATCTTGCCGGACCAGTTGGCGGCAGCGGTCTTGTAGACGGCCAGCGTCTCACCGTCGAAGTACGGCGAAACGTTGGTGTCGATGCGGTTGTTGCCGTCGGTGTCGGAGACCGCGATGGTCACACCGTTGAGGTAGCCGAGCCGCTTGGCGTTGCTGTAGCGGTACAGCCACGCGGAACCGATGGAGCCCTCGCCGGTGAAGGAGGACTTGATGCCCACCAGCTCCTCGGCCTTGATGGACGCAGCGGCCGCCTTGAAGGTCTTGCCGTAGGCCCACTTCTGGGTCTTGCCGGAGAAGGCGTAGTTGCCGTCCGGGTGCGACCCGCTCGGGTAACCGAACTCGAAGATGCCCGTGCCGATCTTCTGGTTGTAGGCCAGGCCCTGACCACCGACGTTGGACCCGAGGGTGCCGACGTCCTTGAGGCCGATCGACAGCTTGAAGCCGACGACCCGCCAGCCCAGGAACCGCTTGCCCTGGGGAACCGTGATCCCCGCGGGGGCCTGCAGCGCCTGCTCGGTCGGGGCAGCGCTCGGGCTGTCGTGGTGGCGGCGCCCGTGGTGGCCGTCGCCGTTGCCCTGGTTCGCGTCGCCGAAGACCGGCTCGATGTCGAGCTTGGACCAGCCAGTGGTCTTGTCGGACTGCAGCTTGGACTTGTAGTCCCAGGCCTCCTTCTTCGTGGCGAAGGTCTTCGACACGAAGCGGCCGTGGGTGCCGTTCTCGGTGGGGACGACGCCGTTGTAGACCGTGACGAACGCGTAGTCGCGGTCGCCGTCCTCGTACACGCTGTAGTCGTAGTGCGTGTAAGCGGTCTTACCGACGTAGATGCCCCAGGGGGTCTTGCCCTCGTAGTAGCCGGGGATGAAGACCCACTTGTCCAGGGTGGTCGCGTTCGACTTGGTGTCGTAGACGCAGTGACCCGCGGTCGCGACCAGGTTCTTGTACTGGCCCTGGACCGAGGTGGCCGAGCACCAGTGCGGCTTGTGGTCGGCACCGATGAAGAACACCTTGCCGGTGGTCTTCGGCAGGTTGATGTTCTTCAGGTTGCCGGTGGCAGCCTTCTGGTCGCCGCTGGAGCCCACGACGCCGGCCTTGTCGTCAGCGGAAACCCCGCCGGTCGACACGTGCTTGGTGGGGACCGTGGTCTCCACCGCGTACGGCGTCGCGTTGATCAGGTTGGCCTTGGCCTGACCGAACCAGAACGCCGCGACCTGCTGGGCCGCGAAGTTCGTGTTGGCCAGGTTCACGCTCGGAACGGAGTCGGCGTGAGCCGGGGCAGCGATCGCAGCGGAGGCCAGCAGGCCGGCCGCGATCCCGCCGAGAGCGAGAGTGCGCTTCATTGGATTTCTCCTGGTCTGTCGTGAGGCGTCACCTGCGCCCCATCCGTCAGTGAGGAACGAGGAGAAAGTTATAGGAGGAAATGGGGTGGCGTAAGTGGGTTCGTGACCGTGATCCCGAAGGGGAGTGCCGCACTCGGACGCTGCACATCAGGGGTGGCGGACCGTTTTGGCTGATCGTCAAAGGTGTCGAACGGCATCCGCTACGCTCCGCGTTGCACGGGTTGAACCGTTGCTGTGATGTAAATCACAGTTTCGAGGGAAACCGGAAGAGTGGGCAATCCCGTCAAAGCGGTCACCGTGCGGGCGGAGTGGAGATTGTCAGTCCTCTGGACGCAGACCGCCGAATGGGACGAACGGCAACGTTCGTGACCGTCGGCCAAGGGGTCGAGTGAGGGGTGGCCCGAACCTCGCCGGCTCATTGAGAAAAGCTTCCGACCCCACGGCGGCCGGCCCTGTGAGATGCGTGGGTTGATCGTCCGCTGGCGTCGTTGATCCGTTGGGCGACGATTGACAGACGATCGCACCGGAAAGCGTCGATTCGCTCGCTGTGACGATCCCTGGCCAGATGAGCCTGGTGCTGTCCTGAAACGGGAAAAGGGCCCGGCTGGAGGCCGGGCCCTTTCCTTGACTCTGCTTTACCGGAGGGAAGATCAGACGATCTTGCCGGACCAGTTGGCGGCAGCCTGCTTGTAGACGGCCAGCGTCTCACCGTCGAAGTACGGCGAAACGTTGGTGTCGATGCGGTTGTTGCCGTCGGTGTCGGAGACCGCGATGGTCACACCGTTGAGGTAGCCGAGCCGCTTGGTGTTGCTGTAGCGGTACAGCCACGCGGAACCGATGGAGCCCTCGCCGGTGAAGGAGGACTTGATGCCCACCAGCTCCTGGGCCTTGATGGACGCAGCGGCCGCCTTGAAGGTCTTGCCGTAGGCCCACTTCTGGGTCTTGCCGGAGAAGGCGTAGTTGCCGTCCGGGTGCGACCCGCTCGGGTAACCGAACTCGAAGATGCCCGTGCCGATCTTCTGGTTGTAGGCGAGGCCCTGGCCACCGACGTTGGACCCGAGGGTGCCGACGTCCTTGAGGCCGATCGACAGACCGAACCCGACGACCTTGTAACCGGTGAGGACCTTCGCGGCGAACGTCCGCTTGAAGTACTTGTACCCGGGAGCGGCGGCGGCGGCCGGGGCTGCGGACGCGCTGGGGGCGGCACTCGCGGACGCGGTGGAGGCAGCGGTCGGGGCCTGGGCCTTCACCCGCCAGAACAGGGTCGACCCGTCCCGGCTGACGTAGGAGTCCCTCCAGGAACGGTAGTCGTCCTTCGCGATCTCCACGGGCGCGGACGCGTTCGTGCCCTCGGCCCAGGGGCCGTTGCCCTTCAGGTCCTTGCCCTTGTTCCAAGCGGCGAAGTCGGCGACGCTGACCGCCTGCTCCTTGCCGTACTTCGAGAGCTCGTTGATCTCGATGACCTGGAGCTTGGAGTAGCCGGTGGTCTTGTCGTTCTCGAGCCTCTTCTTCGCCCACTCGGCCGCCCGCTTGCTGCGGTAGACCCGGGACTCGTACTTGCCGCCGCTGGTGCCACCCTCGGTGGGGATGACGCCGTTGTAGACCGTGACGAACGCGTAGTCGCGGTCGCCGTCCTCGTACACGCTGTAGTCGTAGTGCGTGTAAGCGGTCTTACCGACGTAGATGCCCCAGGGGGTCTTGCCCTCGTAGTAGCCGGGGATGAAGACCCACTTGTCCAGGGTGGTCGCGTTGGACTTGGTGTCGTAGACGCAGTGACCCGCGGTCGCCACCAGGTTCTTGTACTGGCCCTGAACGGAGGTGGCCGAGCACCAGTGCGGCTTGCCGTCGGCGCCGAGGAAGAACACCTTGCCGGTGGTCTTCGGCAGGTTCACGTTCTTCAGGTTGCCGGTGGCGGCCTTCTGGTCGCCGCTCGAGCCCACCACGCCGGCCTTGTCGCTGGCCGACACACCGCCGGTCGACACGTGCTTGGTGGGGACCGTGGTCTCCACCGCGTACGGCGTGGCGCTGATCAGGTTGGCCTTGTGCTGACCGAACCAGAACGCCGCGACCTGCTGAGCCGCGAAGTTGGTGTTGGCCAGGTTGACGGCCGGGATCTCGTCGGCGTGAGCCGGGGCAGCGATCGCCGCGGAGGCCAGCAGGCCGGCCGCGACCCCGCCCAGAGCGAGAGTGCGCTTCATAACTTTCTCCTGGTCTGTCGTGAGGCGTCACTTGCGCCCCATCCGTCAGTGAGGAACGGGGAGAAAGCTATACGACCAATTGGAGTGACGTAAGTGGAATTGGTTGGTTCGCGCATTGCCTCCAACCTCGATGCCTTCAGTCGCTTCCTGAACGGAAGCTGAAAATGAGCTGATCATGTAATGTGTGGGGCGATATTCGTCACGCTCTGCACCGGATCGACCACCGTGTAATGTGATGTAAATCACAGGTTTGAGTGAAACCGGATGCCCGAGAGATTGCGTCGGAGTGTGCCCTTTCGCCTGGACCGTGGTCCGTGTGACCGCCTGTGGGATGCAGGAAAAGGATCAAGGAAAAGCGTGAAGGGGCACGTCGTTACCGGGGTGACCGTGGTGCGACCACCCCGGGACTGCCTGGCGTCGCCTCGGCCGGCTCCGGGTCCGCCGTGACCGAACGCCGTCGCGACGCGGTGACCGCCGGACGGTGAGAGCCCTTCCTGAAGGGTTCCTGAGTCCTCCTGTGGAGGGGGCTACCGTCCGGTAATCCGCCTGATCGGATCTCCTGTATTTACCGCGCGTTTCTGGGTGGCCGGAGATGAGTGCACGGGATGTCGGCAGTGCCACGTGTGGAATCGCCACATCGCTCGCGATGCGCATTCTCCGAATGACTGATGGGTGATGTGGATCGCGATTTCAGGGAGTTGCCCGCAGACTGCGGGCGACGATTGTGCGTCCGTCACTGAGAACGTGAGACAACGAGCGCCGATCCCGCTGGGCGGGAGCTTCGGCGACGGAGGTCGGCAGGCTTTCCGCAGGTAGACATGCCATCCGTTGGCGCCTGGCTTCCACCGAGCGGATGTCCTCGGTGACTCCCGCAACCATGAGTCTCCCTGCGGAAGAAGCGAGAAGAGAGCCATCCGACTGCTTTGTGGTCGCTGATTCGGTGCCATCAAGGAGGTTGGCGAGGAAGCTCCCAGGGGAGTCTGGATATTGACTCACGATCCGTTTGTCCGGCGGCTTCTCATCTCGTTTGCTCGCGTGGTTTCCGCATTAGACTTCAACGCGCAGTCAGTGGTAATTGTCCTGACCAGTTGCATTCTCCTTGCCTCGCCGGCCCTTTATTCAGGTGGCCTTTTACCGGGCCGTATCGGCGTCGTCGCGAAGGCAGCCCTGACCCGGGGATGTACGTTCCGTAATGGCGATGTGCCAGATAAGTTCGCGCGCCGTCCCGCGAACTCGCTGTAAGCGATCAATCGCCGGATCGCGGTCGCGCAGGGGAGCATCGCGGGAAGCATGGCGTGGCAAGCCGTAGACGTCTGGACGCCATCCACTCACTCCACCGACGGCCCGCGCCCGGAGACCGGCCCCTCCACGCGGCTCTACCAGTCGAGGCGTTCCCGGTGGGCTTGGTGCCGGTGGTCAGGAAAGTCGTGTGGAGGCGGACGCCATGGCCTGGATCAGGACGTCGATCGTGACGGCCAGACGCGCGGGGTCGTGGCCGGCGCGTTCCCCTGGCCGCAGCCCGAAGGCGGTGGAACAGCGGCTCCACGGCGGCGTCGATGTCGGGCTCGCTGGACAGGCGGCCGGCGACGTCCATCGGCTGCTCGGCCTGAGAGAGGCTTGACGGCCCGGTACCGGTCCGAGCGCGTCTGGTCACGTCGCCGCTGCTTTCGGCGCTCGTCGCCGGAATGGATCGGCGCCTGCTGCTCGGCGTGATGGAGAGCTGACGGCACTCGCCGCTGTGGCCTCGACCGTGGCGCCGAACCTCTGCCGGCGGGCGTGGCTGTCAGAGGCTTCCGGGTCGTCGCCGACGGCCTGACCGTCCGGCTCGTGACCAAAACCTGCGATAAGCGAGATCCCCGCTCTGCCCCGATCTCGGCTTCGACATGACCTGACCACCGAGACCAGACCGCGGTCGGCGGCCCGCTCTCGTCGTCGATCGGCAGGGCGCTCGATGGAAAAGGAAAGGGCCCGGCTGCGGACAGCCGGGCCCTCCTGAACGTCAGGAGTCGGAGACTCAGACGATCTTGCCGGACCAGTTGGCCGCGGCGGTCTTGTAGACGGCCAGCGTCTCACCGTCGAAGTACGGCGAGATGCTGGTGTCGATGCGGCCGTTGCCGTCGGTGTCGGCGACACCGATGGTCACACCGTTGAGGTAGCCGAGCCGCTTGGTGTTGCTGTAGCGGTACAGCCAGGACGAGCCGATGGCGCCCTCACCGGTGAACGACGACTTGATGCCGACGAGCTCCTCGCCCTTGACGGCCGCGGCGCTCGCCTTGAAGGTCTTGCCGTAGGCCCACTTGAGGGTCTTGCCGGTGAAGGCGTAGTTGCCGTCCGGGTGGGACCCGCTCGGGTAGCCGAACATGAAGACCGAGGTGCCGATCTTCTGGTTGTAGGCCAGGCCCTGACCACCGACGTTGGACCCGAGGGCGCCGACGTCCTTCAGGGTGATCTTCAGCGTGCCGTGCGGCCTGTGGTCGTCGCGGGTCTTCGCCCAGAACGTCCTGGCGTAGTACTTGTACGACCGGTGGTCGTTGTCGTCGCAACGGTCCTTGCCGCCGCCCCAGCGGTCGTTGTCGCCGGAGAAGCGGGGGCCACGGTCGTCGTCGCACCAGTCGGGCTTGCCCGTCGGCCTGCGGGTGGGAGTCGCGGTGACCGTGGCGGTCGCCGTGACGGTCGCGGTCGCAGTCGTCGTGACCGTGGCGGTCGCCGTAACGGTGGCGGTCGCGGTCGCGGTCGTCGTGACGGTGGTGGTCGGCTGCGGCTGCGGGCGCCGGTCGCCGTTGTTCTGGCCGCTGGGCGCGACGTTCGGCGCGAGCGCCTTCTCGTCGTTCTTCGGACCGTTGTGGTCGTCGCGGTCCCAGACCTTCTTGCGGAAGAAGAGGGTCTTGCCGTCACGGCTGACGTACGAGTCCGAGCGGCTGTGGTAGGCGCGCTCGCTGATCTCGTGGGTCTCGACGCCCGTGCCCTTGGCCCAGGGGCCGTTGCCGGTGAGGTCCCTGCCCCTGTTCAGGGCCTGGAACTGCCGGACGGAGACGGGCCCCACGTGCCAGTCGCGGTCGTCGTGGTCACGCCCGCCACGGTACTTGCCGTCGCGGTCGTCCCACCTGCCGTCGTGGTCGTTGCGGCCGTGGTGGTCGTCACGACCGTGGTGGTCGTCGCGGCCGTACCTGTCGTAGCTCACGTCCGTGACCTGGACGCCGTTGTAGACCGTGACGAACGCGTAGTCGCGGTCGCCGTCCTCGTACACGCTGTAGTCGTAGTGCGTGTAAGCGGTCTTACCGACGTAAATGCCCCAGGGGGTCTTGCCCTCGTAGTAGCCGGGGATGAAGACCCACTTGTCCAGGGTGGTCGCGTTGGACTTGGTGTCGTACACGCAGTGACCCGCGGTCGCCACCAGGTTCTTGTACTGCGACTGCACCGAGGTCGCCGAGCACCAGTGCGGCCTGTGGTCGGCACCGATGAAGAACACCTTGCCGGTGGTCTTCGGCAGGTTCACGTTCTTCAGGTTGCCGGTGGCGGCCTTCTGGTCGCCGCTGGAGCCCACGACGCCGGCCTTGTCGCTGGCCGACACACCGCCGGTCGACACGTGCTTGGCGGCGATCTTGGTCTCCACGCCGTACGGCGTGGCGTTGATCAGGTTGGCCCGCGCCTCACCGAACCAGAACGCGGCGATTTCCTTCGCGGCGAAGTTGGTCTTGGCGAGGTTGATGGACGGGATCTGGTCGGCGTGAGCCGGGGCGGCGATCGCCGCGGAGGCCAGCAGGCCGGCCGCGACCCCGCCGAGAGCGAGAGTGCGCTTCAAGTGGATCTCCCTGGTCTGTCGTGAGGCGTCACTTGCGCCCCATGCGTCAGTGAAGGAACGGTGGGAAGTTATAACGAGAAAGCCTCTGAAAACAGAAATTTCAGAGTTTCCTCTCCGTGCCCGCAGGGTCTTCGCCTCGGCGCGATGGCGGCACCGCCGTGAGGGCGTGGGTCCCGTCTCTGCTGATCACAGACCGTCCGCCCGTCTCGGGGCGTGATCGGGACTGGACCGATCCAAGAGGTTGCTGTGACGAAAATCACACTTATATGGGCATATCCATGCCGATTGTGAATGAGTCAACAGCGCATTGACGCGGCGTCGAATGGGCCGTCGAAAGCGTCAAAAGCGACAAATGGCAGAGATGGGCAGGCCTTGGCCTGATGGGGGCGTTTGTCCACCTCAAATTCCGCCAAGATCCAGTCGTTTCCGCCTTCGCGCCGAACGGAGTGATCGGGTTCTGCCGGATCAGTGGGCGGTCGCGTCGGAGGCGTCGAAGGGGACCAGAAGTGTGCGTAGCAGGGCGGCGAGGGCCTGCTGTTCGTGTTGTTCGAGGCCCGCGAGCAGTTCGCGTTCGCGCCGCAGCAGGTCGGCGAAGGCGGCGTCCACGCGGTGCATCCCGGCCGGGGTCAGCCGCACCAGCACGCCGCGCCGGTCCTCCGGGTCGGGGCGCCGGGTGACCAGCCCGGCGGCGGCCAGCCTGTCGATGCGGTTCGTCATCGTGCCCGAGGTCACCAGGGTGGCGCGCAGCAGCGCCCCCGGGCTCAACTCGTACGGCTCGCCCGCGCGGCGCAGGGCCGTCAGCACGTCGAACTCCCACGACTCCATGTCGTGCGACGCGAAGGCCGCGCGGCGCTCGCGCTCCAGGTGCCGGCTCAACCGGGAGACCCGGCTCAGCACCTCGAGAGGCGTCACGTCCAGGTCCGGGCGCTCCTGCTTCCAGGCCGCGACCAGCCGGTCCACCTCGTCCTCGACGGGCCTCGAGAAGGTCATGGGCCGAGTCTAGCTTCTCTTGACATCGAGATATCTCCCGCGATATCGATTTATCTCGACGTCAAGATAAGGAGGAGGCAGACATGGGCACGGACATCTGGGATCCGGAGGTCTACGAGCGGTACGCGGCCGAGCGCGGCCGTCCCTTCTACGAGCTCGTCGCCCGGGTGGGCGCCAGGTCGCCCGAGTATGTCGTCGATCTCGGCTGTGGCACCGGAGAGCTCACGGCGACCCTGTGTGATCGCTGGCCTGGCGCCCGGGTGCACGGCGTCGACTCCTCGCCCGCGATGATCGCCAAGGCGCCGCCCGGGCCGACGTTCGAGGTGGCCGATGTCCGCGACTGGCGCCCGCCGCGCCCGGTCGACGTGATCGTCTCGAACGCGCTCCTGCAGTGGATCCCGGAGCACCGCGACCTGCTGCGCCGGTGGAAGAGCCACCTGACCGAGGGCGGCTGGCTCGCCTTCCAGGTGCCCGGCAACTACGACGCGCCGAGCCACGCCGTCCTGCGCGAGCTGTGCCGTACGACCTGGCGGGAGGAGTTGGGCGACGTGCCGCGGCGCGTGCCGGTCGGGGATCCCGCCGACTACGTGGACCTGCTCGCCGGCCTCGGCTTCACGGTGGACGCGTGGGAGACGACCTACGTGCACGTCCTGCCTGGGGAGGACCCGGTGCTCGGCTGGATCAAGGGCACGGCCCTGAGGCCCATGCTCGACCGGCTGCCGCCTGAGCGCCACGCCGATTTCCTCGCCGACTGCGCCCGGGCCCTGCGGGCCGTCTACCCGCCCAGGCCGTACGGCACGCTGTTCCCGTTCCGGCGGATCTTCGTGGCCGCGCATCTGTGAGGTCTGTTCACCTTGGCGTGGCAGTATGACCGCCAACCGGACCATTCGGGGGGAACGGTGCTTTCAAAAACGGCGGCGCTGGAGATCGAGGACAAGTTCGACGTTCCGGAGGGCTTCGCCCTGCCCGACCTCGGCGGCATGCCGGGATGTGCGGGGGTGTCCGAGCCGCTCTCCCACCGGCTGACCGCGGTCTACTTCGACACCCCCGACCTGCGGCTGGCGGCCCGGGGCGTCACCCTGCGCCGGCGGCGCGGCGGAGACGACGAGGGCTGGCACCTCAAGCTGCCCAAGGCCAAGGGCGCCCGTCAGGAGATCACCCGGCCGCTCACCCGCAGCGCCAAGGTGGTGCCCGCCGAGCTGGCGAGCCTCGTCCTCGCGTACACGCGGGGCGCCCCGCTCACGCCGGTGGCCCAGCTGGAGACCCGCCGGGGAATCACCCGGCTGCTCGGTCCAGGCGGCGCGGTGCTCGTGGAGATCGCCGACGACCGCGTGAAGGGCACGGTGCTCGGCGGCGAGCCGGTGGTGCGGCGCTGGCGCGAGGTCGAGGCCGAGCTCAAGGAGGGCGAGCGCGACCTCCTCAAGAAGGTGGCCAAGCGGCTGCGCAAGGCGGGCGCCGCTCCCGCGGACAGCGCGAGCAAACTCGCGCGCGTCCTGGGAGACCGCATACCCGCGGCCCCGCCGAGGACCCGGCCCGAGCCCGGTTCGGCAGGAGAGGCCGTCGTCGCCTACCTCCGCGCTCAGGCCGACGCGCTGATCGCGCGGGACCCGCACGTGCGGCTGGCCGAGGAGGACGCCGTCCACAAGGCCAGAGTCGCCTGCCGCCGTCTGCGTAGCGCGCTCAAGGCGTTCAAGCGGATCGTCGCCGGCACCGAGGACCTCCAGGAGGAGCTCAAGTGGCTCGGCGAGGTGCTGGGCGAGGCTCGTGACCTGGAGGTCATCCGGGCCCGCTTCGCCACCCGTCTCGACGGTCTCGACCCCCGATTCGTCACCGCCGACGCGCGCCGCAGGCTGGGCGACGACCTGCTGGCCAGGGAGCACGACGCGTACGAGCGCATCCGGCGCGCGCTCGGCGAGGATCGCTACTTCGCGCTGCTCGACGCCCTCGACGCGCTGGCCGCCGACCCGCCGCTGACGGCCATGGCGGCCAAGCACGCGGACAAGGCCCTGCCGAAGATCGTGGACAGGAACTGGCGGCGGGTGACCGACGCCTACGAAGCGGCGCGGCGCCTGGAGGAGGGCGAGGAACGGGAGAGGGCCATGCACGAGGTGCGCAAGGCCGCCAAGCGCGCCCGATACACGGCGGAGGCCGCCGGCATGTCCGGCGCGGCCGAGCGCGCCAAGCAGGTGCAGGAGGTGCTCGGACGGCACCAGGACGGCGTCGTCGCCCAGGGCGTGCTGCTGGAGGAGGCGGAAAGGGCGCGGCAGGCCGGGGAGGACACCTTCACCTACGGCGTGCTGGCGGGCATCGAGGACGCCGAGGCGGCCCGGGCTCAGGAGGAGTTCCCCGCCGTCTGGTCCCGCCTCGCCTGACCCTGTCAGCTCGTAGCCGCGTGATGGTGACGACCCTGTCGGCGGTATGCGCCCGGGGGCCGGCCGTAGGCGCGTTTGAAGGCGTGGGCGAATGCGTATTCGGAGGTGTAGCCCACCTTGCCTGCCACCGCGTTCGCGGGCATGTCGGAAGCACGCAGGAGCCTGGCGGCGATGGTCATGCGCCACCACGTGAGGTAGGCCAGCGGCGGCTGGCCGACCAGCGTGGTGAATCGCCGGGCGAAGGCCGCCCGAGACAGCCCCGCATGCCCGGCCAGCTCCTGGACGCTCCACTGTCGTTGCGGCTCGCCGTGCATGGCGCGCAGGGCGGCCGCGACGGGCGGATCGTTCAAGGCGGCGGTCCAGCCGGTAGGGGTGTCTCTGTGCTCGTCGAACCAGGCGCGAAGGATGTGCAGCAGGAGCACGTCCAGCAGCGCGGGCACCATGGCATCGCTGCCGGGACGGACGCTTTCCAGCTCTCCGCCGAGGAGATCGAGTGCCGCGCGCAGTTGCAAGCGGCGGCCGACCTGGGTCGGCAGATGGACGACGTCGGGCAACTCTTGCAGGAGTGGATGCGTGCGTGAGCGGTCGAGCAGGTAGGCCCCGCACAGCATGACCGTGACCGGGGCGGCGCCCGGCACTTGGGTCTCCTGTGAAGCGGACCGCAGCTCCTCGGATAGCAGCTCCTCGGATCGCAGTTCCGCCAACGACGCCGGCGCGTCGACAAGCGGGGTGGAGGGGCTGTCGGCCAGTCCGTGCCCGACACCACCGGGCAGGAACACCACATCTCCCGGCCCGAGGGAGACGGGATCACCGTCGTCTGGGATCAGCCAGGCAGTGCCCTGCAGGACCACGTGAAATCCCGCTGCGTCGCTGGAGGGGAACCTGCGGCCGAACGGGGCGCTGCGGTCGATGCGGGCCGAGTGAGGTAGGCCGGTGCGCATAGTGGTGATCACATCGGACAAGACATCCATGCACGAAGACGATAAAGCAAACAGCTGAGCTTTCGGCGTATTGGAAGTCTCGATTTCCATATCTACGGTAGCTGCGAACCAGCAACGATCCTGCACAAGGGAGATCCAGGTGAAGATCGCCGTCTATGGCGCTAGTGGTTACCAAGGCAAGCTTGTCCTGGCCGAGGCCATCCGGCGCGGCCTGACCGTCGTGCTCGTCGGCCGCGACGCCGTGCGCCTGCAGCACGCCGCCGCCGCGGTCGACCTGTCCAGCCCGGACGTACGCGTGGCCCCTGTCGACGACCATGACGCCCTGGTCGCCGCCTTCGGTACGGCCGACGCGGTCGTCAACTGCGCCGGCCCCTTCGCCCCGACCGGGGCCGCGGTGGTCCGGGCCGCGATCGCCGCGAGCCGCCACTACGTCGACACCGCCGGCGAGCAGCCCTATATCAAGGCCATCTTCGACACCTTCGGGGTGCAGGCGCAGGCCGCCGGGGTCACTGTGCTGCCCGCCGCGAACGACGCCTGCGTTCCGGGAGATCTGATCGCGGCCCTTCTCGCCGAGCGCCTGGGACCGCTGGAGGAGATCAGCAGCATCCACCTCATCGCCGGCGGCGGCGGACCATCCCGTGGATCACTCCGCTCAGTGGTCGAAAGCATCGACATCATCATGGTCGGTGGCTTGGTCTATCACGACGGCGACTGGCGGGTAGGCCTCCCCCCGCGGAAGACCTCAATCATTCTGCCCAGGAGCGCGCAGGCGGTTCCGGTGGCGAAGTTCCCCCTGCCGGAGGTCGTGACCATCCCCCACCACGTCCAGGTCCGGCATGTCGAAGGGCTGGCCGAGGCCGCGCTCGCCGCCCGGCTGAGCGTTCCCATCGACCCATCGATCATCAGCGGCCTGCCCGAGGGGCCCGCCGAACAAGCCCGTGCCACCCAGCGCTTCACCTACCTGATCGACGCCGTCGCGCTCGATGGCCGCCGAGCCCGCGGCGTGGTGGAAGGCCCGGACACCTACGGCACCACCGCAGTGATCGCCGTCGAGAGCGTCCGCCGCCTGATCGCCGACTCGGCCAAGCCCGGGGTGCTGGCTCCCGCCCAGGCCTACGATCCCGCCGCCTTCCTGCACTCCCTCCTGCCCCACAACGTGCGCTGGACCGTCCAGGAAGGCGAGGAGCACACGGCAGGCAACTGATCCCGCATACCGCGCTGCCGCTCTCAGGTCGCGCACCGCGCTGCTGCTCTTAGGTCGCGTGCCGCTCCAGGCTCACGACGCTGTCGGTGGCGCGGTGGAGTAGGGCGAAGCCGCCCTTGGCGAGGGTGTGGTCGGCGGTCCGCACGCCGCGCAGCGCCTCGCCGGCCATGCCCAGCAACTCGGGCAGGACCTTGCCGTGGCTGCACAGCACCGCGGGCTTGGGCACGGCCAGCAGATCGCGCACGATCCGTTCCGCCTCGCGCGGGTCGTAGCCGCTCTCCGACAGCGCCGTCTCCTCGCGCATCTCCAGCCCGTGCCGCTCGGCGTACGGCTTGAGCGTCTGCGTGCAGCGCCTGCTGTGCGAGCTGACCAGGACGGCCGGGCGATAGGCCCCCAGCACCGTGGCCAGGACCTCGGCCTGGGCGCGGCCGCGCTCGTCAAGCGGGCGCCGGTCGTCGTCGCCCTTCCACTCCTGCCGGGAGCCCGCCAGCGCGTGCCGCAGCAGGATCAGCGGCGTGGTGACGAGGGGAGCGGCGACGACGGCGCGCAGCAGGCTGCGGTCCCAGGCGTAGGTCAGGCGCCGCCGCGCCTCCTCGATCGGCAGCCACGCCACCTCGTCGACCTCGTCGCCATCGGCCGCACCCTGGTCGTCGGGAGCGTGGGCGAGCCAGTAGTCCACCCGCTTGAGCCGGCCGTCGTGCATGTAGTGCACGGGCGGGAGCGCGCGGCCGAGCACGACCCGCAGGCCGGTCTCCTCCCGCACCTCGCGCAGGGCCCCCGCGATCACATGCTCGCCGTGCTTGAGCTTCCCCTTGGGCAGGCTCCAGTCGTCGTACGCCGGGCGGTGCACGAGGGCGACCTCCGGGTCGTCCTCGTTCCCCCGCCAGACGACCGCCCCGGCCGCCCTGATCATGCCCTTGGCCATACCCCTGACCATGCCCTCGGCCGTCACTCCGTCACGTCGTCCACGGTCCGCCAGCGCCTCCCGGCGATCAGGTGGTGCTGGATGTCGACCTCGCCCCGATGACGCAGCCACTTGCCGTCGGAGTGCAGCGTCCAGGCGGTGGTGGTGTCCCGGAACGCCAGGTCGAGCAGATCGGACAGATACCTGCGCTGCTGCGGGCTGGTGACCTTGACCAGCGCCTCGACCCGCCGGTCCAGGTTGCGGCGCATCAGGTCGGCGCTGCCGATCCAGATCTCCGGCCGCCGCCCTCCGCCGAACTCGTACACCCGGGAGTGTTCGAGGAAGCGGCCCAGCACGCTGCGTACGCGGATGTTCTCCGACAGGCCGGGCACGCCTGGGCGGAGCGTGCAGATGCCACGAACCCACAAGTCCACCGGCACTCCCGCCTGCGAGGCGCGATACAGCGCGTCGATGATCGGCTCGTCCACCATCGAGTTGGTCTTGATCCGGATCCGGGCCGCGCGGCCCGCTGCGCGGTGGGCGATCTCCTGCTCGATCCGGGCGAGCAGGCCCTGGCGCAGCGAGTCGGGCGCGACCAGCAGCCGGCGATACTCCGACTGGTGGGAGTAGCCGGTCAGGTGGATGAACAGGTCGGTGACGTCCTCGCCCACCTGCGGGTCGGCGGTGAGCAGGCCGAAGTCCTCGTACTGCCGGGCCGTCTTCGGGTTGTAGTTGCCGGTGCCGATGTGGCAGTAGCGCCGCAGCTCCCCGCCCGCCTCCTGGCGGACCACCATCGACAGCTTGCAGTGCGTCTTGAGGCCGAGCACGCCGTAGACCACGTGGCACCCGGCCGTCTCCAGCTTGCGCGCCCAGGAGATGTTCGCGTGCTCGTCGAACCTCGCCTTGATCTCCACCACGACCACGACCTGCTTGCCCGCCTCGGCCGCGTCGATCAGCGCGTCCACGATCGGCGAGTCGCCGCTGGTGCGGTAGAGGGTCTGCTTGATGGCCAGCACGTCCGGGTCGGCCGCCGCCTCCTCCACGAACCGCTGCACGCTCGTCGCGAACGAGTCGTACGGGTGGTGGACGAGGATGTCGCGCTCGCGCAGGACGGCGAACAGGTCGTCCTCGGCGCTGATCGCCTCCGCCGGGACGAACGGCCGGTAGTGCAGCTCCGGGCGGTCGAGGTCGGCGATGGCGTGCAGCCCGGTCAAGTCGAGCGGCCCGGGCAGGCGGTAGATCTCGTTGTCGGACACGCCGAGCTCGTCCACGAGCAGTTCCAGCACCTGGGGGGTGATGGTGTCCTCGACCTCCAGCCGCACCGGCGGCCCGAACCGGCGGCGCAGCAGCTCGCGCTCCAGCGCCTTCATGAGGTTCTCCGTGACGTCCTCGTCGACCTCCAGGTCCTCGTTCCTGGTCACCCGGAAGACGTGGTGCTGCACGATCTGCATGCCCTTGAACAGCTCGCCCAGGTGGGCCGCGATCACGTCCTCCAGCGGGACGAACCGGTTAGGCGAGGCCGTCACGAACCGCGGGAGCTGCGAGGGGACCTTCACCCGCGCGAACACCGTGTGGCCGTCCTCCGGGTTCCGCACGGTCACGGCCAGGTTCAGCGAAAGACCCGAGATGTACGGGAACGGGTGGGCGGGATCGACGGCCAGCGGCGTCAGGACCGGCCGGATCCGCTCACGGAAGAGTTTGCGCAGCGCCGTCCGCTCGTCCCTGGCGAGGTCGTCCCAGCGGACGATCGCGATGCCCTCCTCGGCGAGCTCCGGGCAGATGCGCTCGTGGAAGACCGCCGCGTGCCTGCGCGCGAGCTCGTCGGCGACCGTCGCGATCCGCGAGAGCGCCTCGCTCGGCTTCAGTCCGCCCGTCGTCCGCAGCAGCAGGCCGGTCGCCATCCGCCGTTTGAGCCCGGCCACCCGCACCCGGAAGAACTCGTCCAGGTTGCTCGCGAAGATGGCGAGGAACCTGACGCGTTCGAGCAGCGGCACCGAGGAGTCCTCCGCCAGCTCAAGGACGCGCTCGTTGAACTGAAGCCAGCTCTCCTCCCGGTTGAGGAATCGATCGTTGGGCAGCGGGGCGCGGGCGGGGAGGTCGGCCTCTTCCGGCTCATGGGCGGGGGAGCTTTGGGCGGACATATAACGAAATATGCCCCAACTCGTTGAACGGAACGTTAACTTCACCGCAACGAAAGCGTCAGACCGGTTTCGGCAGGCCGCGTTCTCCCTGATCGACGCGTCTCGCGCGTGTCGCCGGGCCGCCGCCACGAGCCGCCCCCTGCGAGCCCCTCCCGCGGGCCGCCTTTCCGCGCGTCTCCGGCCGCCGCCACGAGCGGCTACCACGCACTGCCCCGGCGAGCTCCCACGCGCCGCCGGCCGGACGGTCAGATCTCCCCGTGCTGCTGCGGCCGGTCGAATCCCTTCGCCCGCTCGCGCTGCAGGCGTTCCAGTTCCTTGGCCCGCTCGCGCTGGCGGCGTTCGAGTTCCTTGGCGCGTTCGCGCTGCTCTCGCTCCTGCGCCTTCTCCTGCTCGCGGCGGAGCTTGTCCTGCTCCTTCATCTGCCGTTCGAGCTCCTTGGCGCGTTCGCGCTGCTCCCGCTCCTGTGCCTTCTCCAGCTCGCGCTGCTGGCGTTCGAGCTGCTTGGCGCGTTCGCGCTGCTCCCGCTCGCGTACCTTCTCCTGCTCGCGGCGGAGCTTCTCCTGGTCCTTCGACTCGCGCTCGGCGGGTCTCGCCGTACGGGTCTCCGCGGCGGGGGACAGGACCAGGCCGCGTGTCGCGGCGGTGAGCGCGGGATTGGCGTCGAGGCCGGTCAGGCCGTTCCAGGACAGGTTCACCAGGTGGGCGGCGACCTCCTCGCGGCGCGGTTTGCGCACCTCGAGCCACCACTGGCCGGTGAGAGCGGTCATCCCCACGAGCATCTGGGCGTACATCGGCGCGAGCTTGGGGTCGTAGCCGCGTTCCTTGAACTCGTCCGCCAGCACGTCCTCCACCTGGCTGGCGATGTCGCTGATCAGGCTGGCGAAGGTGCCCGTGCCCGAGGCGGCGTGGGAGTCGCGGACCAGGATGCGGAAGCCCTCGCTGCTCTCCTCGATGTACTGAAGGAGGGCGAGCGCGGCCCGCTCCAGCTTGATGCGGGCGTGCGAGGCCGACAGAGCCTGGGTGACCAGGCTGAGCAGGCGCTGCATCTCCCGGTCGATGACGACGGCGTAGATGCCCTCCTTGCCGCCGAAGTGCTCGTACACCACGGGCTTGGACACCTTGGCGCTGGCCGCGATCTCCTCCACCGAGGTGCCGTCGAAGCCCTTGTCCGCGAACAGGGCGCGGCCGACCTGGATCAGCTGCTCGCGCCGCTCCGCGCCGGTCATGCGTCTTCGGGATCGGGAGGACTCGCTCACGGGTTCCATCATGGCGGGTGTGGCGGCCCGGACCCGGCTCGGGCCGGTTGCCGTCTTCAGGGGAGAAGCCGCCGGAAGCGCCGGTACGGCCACCGCGGAGGCGGGGGCCGTAAGGGTGCCGGTGCCGGCGGGCGCCGGAAGGGCGGATGTGGAGGGCGCCACCGGAGCAGAGGGCGCCGATGCGGGGGGCGTCGGTGTGAGGGACAGGGCCGCCGTGTTCCGTAGAGCGGCCCTGCCGTCAGCGCTGACTGAATCGTCAGGCAAGTCGCTTCGCCGCCAGCCGCTCCGGGGTCGGCCAACGCACGTCGTAGGCCCATCCGGCCTTCTCGAACCAGCGGATGAGGCCCGCGCTGAGGTCGATCTGGCCCTTGAGCGCACCGTGCCGGGCGCAGGTGGGGTCGGAGTGGTGCAGGTTGTGCCACGACTCACCGAACGACGGGATGGCCAGCCACCAGACGTTGCGGGACTTGTCACGCGACTCGAACACCTCCTCGCCGAACACGTGGCAGATGGAGTTGATCGACCAGGTCACGTGGTGCAGCAGCCCGATCCGCATCAGCGTGCCCCAGAAGAACGCGGTCAGCGCGCCCTGCCACGACCAGGTGATGAGGCCGCCCAGGACCGGCGGGAGCAGCAGGGAGGTGATCGCCAGCGTCGGGAACCACCGGTGCAGCTTCATGATGTCCGGGTCCTTGAGCAGGTCCGGGGCGTACTTGGCGCGGTTGACGCGCTCGACCTCGAAGAGCCAGCCCACGTGCGCGTACAGCAGGCCCTTGCACATCGACTTGAAGCCGGGGCCGAACCGCCACGGCGAGTGCGGGTCGCCCTCCTTGTCGGAGAACTTGTGGTGCTTGCGGTGGGCGGCCACCCAGTCCAGCACCGACATCTCCAGCGAGAGGCTGCCGGCGATCCCGAGGGCGATCTTCAGAGGCCGGTTGGCCTTGAACGAGCCGTGGGTGAAATAGCGGTGGAACCCGACCGTGACCCCCAAGCCGGACACGACGTAGAACACGGCGGCGATCGCGACGTCCGTCCAGCCCAGGCCCCATCCCCAGGCGAACGGCACCGCGGCGATGACCGCGAGGATCGGAAGACCGACAACGAGCGCGAAGACGACCAGATCGGCTTTGCTCTTGCCTTCCGGCTCGAACTCCGGCTTCGGCTGTGGTGAGGGACGTTCGGTCAGGACGGTCATGGGCTACCTCACGAGGTGGGGAAGAATTTCTGGCTACGCAACCGTAACCTACGCCATCGTAAGTTAGGAATCCCTAAGAGCGAATGTGTGGAAGGTGACGCTCCGGGCCACATCTGGTGGCGAATCCACGCCTTGCACCAACGGTCGGCCATCTGGTAGTGCCTCATGCTCACTTCCGGCCGCGTCGCCGATGCCGCGGCGTCGACGGCGATCTGCCCGGAATGTCCTCTTGATAACGTCCGAATTCGCCGTACTCCGAGCCATGCGTGCGCGTGTCAGGCGGGCGGGTGACGCCGGGCCGCGTCGACGAGGCGGGCGCCGAGCGCGCGGATGTGCTCGACGAGTTCGGGCGGTTCGTGCACCTCGAAGGGGACACCGAGGTGCGCGACCCACGTGGCCAGCTCGTCGAGGGAGTTCGATCCCGCCGTGAGGACGCACGCGCCGTCGCGGGCCGGCTCGACCACCGCCATCGTCGGCGGCATCCGGGCGGCGACGACGCCGGCCGGGGCGTGCACCGTGAACCGGCCGCGGTAGCGGTAGGGGTCGACGGAGATCCGCTCGGAGACGTAGCGGACGAGGTCGGCGCCGGGCGGCTCGCGGGGCGTGAAGCGTGGCCCGTTCGGGGCGTGCAGGCGCAGCCGGTCGACGCGGAACGTGCGCCAGCCGCCCCGGCCGGTGTCCCACGCCACCAGATACCAGCGGCGGCCCGAGTTCACCAGCCGGTACGGCTCGGCGGTGCGGCGATCCTCGGCGCCGTCGTGGGAACGGTAGTCGAACCGCAGGCTCTCCCGGTGGCGTACGGCCGCGGCGATCGCGGTGAGCACGGCCGGGTCCACGGCGGCGGCCCGGTCCGCCAGAGGAACCGTGACCGACCGCAGGTCGCCGACGCGGTGCCGGAGCCGGGACGGGAGGACCTGTTCGAGCTTGGCGAGGGCGCGGAGCGAGGTCTCCTGGATGCCCGTGACGCCGGAGACGGCGGCGGTGCCGAGCCCGATGGCGACGGCGACCGCCTCCTCGTCGTCGAGCAGCAGCGGCGGAAGCCCGGCGCCGGCGCCGAGCCGGTAGCCGGGCGTGCCCGCGGTGGCGTGGACGACGTAGCCGAGTTCGCGTAGCCGGTCGATGTCGCGGCGGATCGTGCGGTGCGAGACGCCGAGCCGCTCGGCCAGCTCGGCGCCCGGCCACTCCCTGGGGGTCTGCAGCAGCGACAGCAGCCGCAGCAGCCGCGCCGACGTCTCCAACACGACGGCCATCCTAGGACGGGATCTGTCCTAACTCCTTCCTATTGTCGGCGACATGAACCACGACGACAGGCGAATCACCCCGTTCCGGATCGACATCCCGCAGGCGCAGCTGGACGACCTGCACGGCCGGCTGGCGGCGACCCGCTGGCCGGACGAGCTGCACGGAGTGGGCTGGTCCTACGGCGTTCCGGTCGGCTACGCGAAGAAGCTGGCCGAGTATTGGCGCACCGGTTTCGACTGGCGTGCCGCCGAGGCGCGGCTGAACGCGCATCCGCAGTTCACGACCCGGATCGACGGGCAGGACGTCCACTTCCTGCACGTCCGCTCGCCCGAACCCGACGCGCTGCCGCTGATCGTCACGCATGGCTGGCCGGGCTCGGTCGCCGAGTTCCTGAAGGTCATCGGCCCGCTCGCCGACCCGGCGGCACACGGCGGCGACCCGTCCGACGCCTTCCACGTCGTGGCCCCGTCGATCCCCGGGTTCGGCTTCTCCGGTCCCACCACCGAGACCGGCTGGGACCTGGAGCGGGTCGCGCGCGCGTGGGCGGAGTTGATGGACCGGCTCGGCTACCGGCGATACGGCGCACAGGGCGGTGACAGCGGTTCGGTCATCTCGCCGATGCTCGGCCGCACCGCGCCTCAGAACGTCGTCGGCGTGCACGTCAACGGCGCGCTCGGGTTCCCGACCGGCGACCCGGCCGAGTTCGAGGGGCTCACCCACGCCGAGCTCGCCCGTCTCGGCCAATACCAGGACCAGGACCGGGCCGGCTACGCGATCATCCAGGCGACCCGGCCGCAGACCCTCGCGTTCGGGCTGCACGACTCGCCCGCGGCGCAGCTGGCGTGGATCGTGGAGAAGTTCAAGGAGTGGACCGACCCGCACCACGAACTGCCCGAGGACGCGGTGGACCTCGACCAGATGCTCACCGACGTGAGCATCTACTGGTTCACGGAGACCGCCGCCTCGGCCGCCCGTCTGTACAAGGAAGGGCAGAAGGGCTGGGGAGCGGTGGCCGAATACTCGGCGCTGCCGCACGGCGTCGCCGTCTTCCCCGGCGACGCCGGGGTCCGGCGGATCGCCGAGCGCGAACACAACGTCGTGCACTGGTCGGAGTTCGACCGCGGCGGCCACTTCGCCGCCATGGAGGCGCCCGACCTGCTCGTCGAGGACATCCGGGCGTTCTTCCGCCTCCTTCGATGATTCCCGGCCCGGCCGGCTCCGCGGCTTCCGTGTGTGACGGGGAACGCGGGGCCCCGGTTCCGGTGCGGGGCCGGCCGGAGCGGTCGTACGGAGCGGGCCGGGCCGAGGGCGCTGAATTTTGGGGGCGCGCGTCAGGGGGACGGCTCTGTATCCTGAGTGCGGATTCCGGCGGCTGCCGGAATCCGGCAAAACGGCACTTCGTGCCCTTCCCGGGTCGTCTAGGGGCAAGACTACAGATTTTGGTTCTGTCAACGGAGGTTCGAATCCTCCCCCGGGAGCCTGTTCATTCGGCCGTTCGAGCCCCAGGGGCGCTGGTTCCCTCCCGGGGTACGGCAGGTAAGCTCACCTTGTCGAGCGGGTGACCGTGCGGTTCCTGGGTAGTGGACGCGTGGGAAGCCGCACCCGATTTGTACAGTCACGATTCGTGTAGTAAGCCGCGACGCCGAGGGAGCCTCAGTCCGTGAGTGTGCCGCGCCCGGCAGCCGTGATCGTCCTCGCCGCCGGCGAGGGCACCCGGATGAAATCGAAAACCCCCAAGGTCCTGCACGAGGTCTGCGGCCGAGCGCTCGTCGACCACATGCTCGCCGCCGCGCGCGGCCTGTCGCCCGAGCGGCTCATCGTGGTCATCGGGCACGCGCGCGAGCAGGTCGGCGCCCATCTCGCGACGACCTCCGCGGACGCCCGCACGGTCGTCCAGGACAAGCAGAACGGCACCGGCCACGCCGTGCGCACCGCGCTCGAAGCCGAGGGCCCGATCGACGGCACCGTCCTGGTGACGTACGGCGACACGCCGCTGCTGCGCACCGAGACCCTGGCGGCCCTGCTCGAACGGCACGCCGCCGACGGCAACGCCGTCACGGTGCTGACCGCCGTCGTCCCCGACCCGACCGGCTACGGCCGGATCGTGCGTGCCGAGGACGGCGCGGTGCTGGAGATCGTCGAGGAGAAGGACGCGACCCCGGAGCAGCGTGCGATCGCCGAGATGAACTCGGGTGTGTACGCCTTCGACGGCGCGCTCCTGGCCGACGGCCTGAAGCGGATCGGCGCCGCCAACGCGCAGGGCGAGGAGTACCTGACCGACGTGCTGGCCATCCTCCGCGAGGACGGCCACCGGGTGGGCGCGCACGTGGCCGCCGACCACGCCGAGGTCGAGGGCGTCAACGACCGCGTCCAGCTCGCCTTCGTGCGGCGGGTGCTCAACGACCGCATCCTGCAGGCGCACATGCGCGCCGGGGTGACCGTCGTCGACCCGGCCAGCACCTGGGTCGACGCCGGGGTCGAGATGGAGCCCGATGCCGTGATCCACCCCGCCACCCAGCTCAAGGGCGCCACCAGGATCGGGGCGGGAGCCGAGGTCGGGCCGGGCAGCACGCTGACCGACACGGTCGTCGGCGAGGAGGCCGTCGTGCGCAACACCGTCGCCGACGGCGCGGAGATCGGTCCCGGCGCCGCGGTGGGTCCCTTCGCCTACCTGCGTCCCGGCACCGTGCTCGGCGTCAAGGGCAAGATCGGCGCGTTCGTCGAGACCAAGAACGCGCGGATCGGCGAGGGCTCCAAGGTGCCGCACCTGACGTACGTCGGCGACGCGACCATCGGGGTCGGCTCGAACATCGGCGCCGCCTGCGTCTTCGTCAACTACGACGGCGTCTCCAAGCATCACACGGTCGTGGGCGACCACGTGCGCGTGGGCAGCGACAACATGCTCGTCGCCCCGGTCACGATCGGCGACGGGGCGTACACGGCCGCCGGATCCGTGATCACGTCCGACGTGCCGCCCGGGGCGATGGCCGTCGCCCGCGGCAAACAGCGCAACGTCGAGGGCTGGGTGACGCGCCGCCGCGCCGGCACCAAGTCTGCGGAGGCGGCCCGGCGGGCGATCGAAGCCCGCGACGCGGCCGCGGCGAACGGCGGGGACCCTGCCGTTGATCAGGGCCGGTGATCAGGGCCGGCGGTTAGGACCACCTGCGGCCCGCCTCCCCGCGGGCCGTACGGGGACAGGTAAGAGTACGAGGCGCGGTCTGACCGCGTAGCGCCGAAGGGCCAGGCCAGGAGGACACCGTGACCGACCACATCGACCGGGCGAAGGGGTTTTCGGGCCCCGGGCGAGGCGAGGGAACGGCGTTACGGCCGGCCCGGCCTCAGAAATACCAGGTCCGGTACGGCGAACAGGCTCGACACGCGAGGAGCGCGGCATGAGCGGCAAGAAGACGACCGGTGAGCGGAACCTCATGTTCTTCTCCGGCCGGTCCCACCCCGAACTGGCCGACGAGGTCGCGAACGCCCTCGGCGTCGAGATCACGCCGACGGCGTTGCGTGACTTCGCCAACGGCGAGATCTACGTGCGATACCTGGAGTCCGTGCGCGGCTGCGACGCCTTCGTCATGCAGAGCCACACCGCGCCGATCAACCAGTGGATCATGGAGCAGCTGATCATGGTGGACGCCCTCAAGCGGGCCTCCGCCAAGCGGGTCACCGTGATCATGCCGTTCTACGGCTACAGCCGGCAGGACAAGAAGGGCCGCGGCCGCGAGCCGATCACCGCCAGGCTGATGGCCGACCTGTTCAAGCAGGCGGGCGCCGACCGGATGATGTCCATCGACCTGCACACCTCGCAGATCCAGGGCTTCTTCGACGGTCCTGTGGACCACCTGTTCGCGCTGCCGGTATTGATCAACTACCTACGCGGCAAGCTCGACCCGGAGACCACCACGATCGTCTCCCCCGACACCGGCCGCGTACGGCTGGCCGAGCGCTGGTCCGACAGCCTGGGCACGCCGGTGGCGTTCATCCACAAGCGGCGCGACCTCGACGTGGCCAACCAGGTGAAGGTGCACGAGGTGGTCGGCAAGGTGCGCGGCAGGACCTGCGTGCTGATCGACGACATGATCGACACGGGCGGCTCGATCTGCAAGGCGGCCGACGCGCTGTACGAGCACGGCGCGACCGACGTCATCGTGGCCGCCACGCACGCCATCTTCTCCGACCCGGCCGTGGATCGTCTGAAGAACTCCCGCATCTCCGAGGTGGTCGTGACCAACACGCTGCCCATCCCGGAGGAGAAGAGGTTCGACAGCCTCACGGTCCTGTCGATCGCCCCGCTGATCGCCCGCGCGATCACCGAGGTCTTCACCGACGGCTCCGTCACCAGCCTCTTCGAGGGCGACAGCTGAGCGGCGCGGGCCCCCGGTCTGGCCGGACGGCCGTCCGGGGGCCCGCGCGCGTCCTTCAGTAGAGGGCCTTCATCGCCTCCCGCACCTCCTTGAGGGTGTCGTCGGCGATGGCGTTGGCCCACTCGTTGCCGTCGCGAAGCACCCGGCGGACGTGGGCGCGGTCCAGGGCCAGCTCGGCGCGCCGCGCCCGGATGGGCGCGAAGTGGTCGTTGACCGCGTCGGTGACGACGGCCTTCAGCGCGGCCGCTCCCCGGCCGCCGATCTCCTCGGCCACCTCGCGTGGGTCGCGGTCCAGGCACAGCGCGGCCAGAAGGACCAGGCTGGAGACCTCGGGCCGGGCCACCGGGTCGTACGTGATGTGGCGGTCCGCGTCGGTCTTGGCGCCGCGGATCATCCGGGCGGTCTCGTCGGCGGTCGCGGCCAGGGCGATGGCGTTGCCCCGGCTCTTGCTCATCTTGCCTCCGTCGGTGCCGAGCAGCAGCGGGGCCGCGGACAGCAGAGCCTCCGGCTCGGGGAACACCGGACCGTAGCGGCTGTTGAAGCGGCGTGCGACGGTGCGGGCGACCTCCAGATGAGGCAGCTGGTCCTGCCCGACCGGGACGAGGCCGGCCTTGCAGAACAGGATGTCGGCGGCCTGGTGGACCGGATAGGTGAACATCAGCCCGCTGACCGCCGACTGACTCGAGTGGGCGATCTCGTCCTTGACCGTGGGGTTGCGGCCCAGCTCGGAGACCGAGACCAGGCTGAGGAACGGCAGCAGCAGCTGGTTCAGCGCGGGGACCGCGCTGTGCGTGAAGACGGTGGCCCGGTCCGGGTCGATGCCCACGGCCAGGTAGTCGAGCACCAGGTCCTCCACGTGCTCCGCGAGCCGGTCGGCGACGTCGCGGTCGGTCAGGACCTGGTAGTCCGCGATCAGCACCATCATGTCCACGCCCAGGTCCTGGAGGCGGACGCGGTTGTGCAGGGTGCCGAAATAGTGCCCCAGATGCAGCCGGCCGGTCGGGCGGTCCCCGGTCAGCGCCCGGAACCGCCCGGGCCGCTCATGGATCTGTCTCTCCAGCTCGGCGCTGCGGCGCCGGGCGGCCGGTACGCCGAGCTCGTCGTCGTCCGCAGTGGTGTCGAGGATCGTGGTCATGTGGTTCTCCCTTGGCAGGTGGTCCGCCGTTCCGACGGCGACCCCTCGTCCAGGGAGCACGAAAAAGGGCCGTCCATCCGAACGGCCCGGTCGTACGCGTGTGTAATGGCCGCTCCTATGTGGAGCGCCACCAGCCCTGACACAACGTACGAATCACGCGGCCAGTGTAACGGCCACCGGACCGCCGCGGGAGACGTCGACCATGCGAGCGGCGCGCACGGTGTTCGGGGATCGTGAGGGAGTCCTTACGGCTCGGTCAGTGGGATGACCCGGCGGAACTTGCCGCCGGGTTCCTGCTGTGGCGGTTCGCCGGCGCGTTCGAGGGTGATGTCGGCGACGCTGTGCTCGGTGAGCAGGCGGGTGATCTCACCGCGTACGGACTGCCATACCGGGTCGGCGTCGGCGCCGTCTGTGGGCCGCAGGCGCACGCGCAGGGTGCTGGGCGCGGTCTGGACGAGTTGGAACTGCCCGATGCCGGAGAGGCGGTCCAGCAAGGTACCGAAGAGCATTGGTGACATGGTGACGGGCTCGCCGTGGGCGGTGGGAAACCTGAGCAGGTCGGCGGCGCGGCCCTGCACCTTGACGGCGGGGAACACGCTGCCGCACGGGCACGGGTCGGGCCGCAGCAGGACGCTGTCGCCCAGGTCGTAGCGCAGGAACGGCTGGACCCGGTTGGCGAGGTTGCTGAGCAGGACCGTGTGCGACAGTTCGCCTGGCGGAGTCGGCCGGTGGTCGGCGTCGACGGGCTCCAGAACGGCCCAGTCACTGTTGACGTGATACCAGCCGTGTGCGCAGCCGACGGAGAGGAAGCCGCACTCGGTGGCGGCGTACGCGGCGCGGACCTTGGCGCCGAACACGGCGGCGAGCCGCCTTCTGAGGTCCATGGTCAACGTCTCGCCGCCCGGGATGACCAATGCGGGGCGGATACGCAGGCGGCCGGCTTCCTGCTCACCGGCCAGTACCGTCAGCATGCCGAGGAAGCCGCTGAGGACGGCGGGGTTGAACCGGTTGAGCTCGTCGACAAGTTCCGGCACCGGCCGGCGGATGGAGAAGACCCGCATCCTGCGGCCGAGCCGCGGGTGGTCCAGCTGGAACCGGGCCGTTCCAGCCACGGTGTAGAAGTGACCGCCGGGTGCGGTGGCGATGGCCGTCCGGCCGCCGCGGGCGAGTATGCGGATCGCGTCGCCGGCGCCCACCATGCCGGCGGCCCGCGACCCGAGGGCGGTTTCCATGCTCGTGCTCCGCTCGTCCAGTAGGAAGAGGCCGCGCACGCCGCTGGTACCGGAGGTGGTGGCCACGAGGTACCTGTTCAGGAACCGGTGTCCCACGAGGCCGGGGTCCGCCACGAAGGTCTCCACCTTCTCCAGGGTCACCTCACGGTCGGTGACCCAGTCGTCGAACCGGGCCATCAGCTTCTTTTTGTCGGTGACCGGGAGCAAGGCCGGGTCGTCGACCCGCTCCGGCAGTTCCCGATACAGCTCCCGGTAGTACGGCGAGTTCGCGCGTGCGTAAGCCACCAGATCGGCCAGGCGGGCACGCTGTCTTCGGGCGATTCCTTCGGGCGCTTCCCGCACTGCCCGCCGCGCGTCGCGGGCGAGCTGTCGGCGACTTTCCCTCATGCTGCTCAGATCCTTCCCCGGTCTCGTTACTGCCCGTCGAATCGTTGTGGTGCCGAGAGCAGGCCGTACGTGGCGACGTCGAGGGCGTGTGCGGCGGCCTCCCACAACTGGTCCTGCGACCGGCCGAGCTGCGCGCTCGTCACACTGGCCTGCTGGATGGCGCCGAGCACGGCTCCGGTCATCGCCGCCGCGGTGACCGGATCCAGCGCGCCCGGGAACGCCTTCAACAACTCGGCCGCGATCCGCTGCTGCATGTCCAGCAGGAGATGCAGCCCCTTGGCCTGCAGCGTCGGCGTCGTCAGGGCCAGCCGGGCCGCCGCCGACAGCTCTGCGGGCTCCCTGCGGGGAACGTTGGGCCGGCGGTGGGTGGCGTACTCCTGCACCGCCCTCCGCAACACCTGACCGGGGCTTTCCTCGGGCCGGCGGCCCGCGATCGCGGCGAGCAGTACGTCGAGCTCCAGGTCGAGCTCGTTGAACAGCACCTCAGCCTTGGTGCGGAAGTAGTTGAAGAACGTCTTGGTATCGACATCCGCCGCCTCGGCGATCTCCGCCACCGTGGTCTCGTCGTACCCCTGCTGCTCGAACAGCCGGATCGCCGCCGAGATGATCCGCTGCCTGGTCAGCCGCTTCTTCCGTGCACGTCGCGACTCCTCCACGGCAAAAACCTACATGATGGGGAAACTTCCATTCAATGGAGAAATTTGGTGACGTTCGTGACCGATGGCGGACTGGCCGCCTCCGGTGACGACCAGCGGATGTAAGCGCCCCGCCGGGCGACGCCGGGAAGCGCTCGTGGCATGCCTCCGGCAGGAGGCACGGTAGGGTGGTGGGGTTGCGCTCGTAACGCCTTCCGCTAGGGCGGGTGAGGGGGAGCGCGTCAATCCGCCGACCGAGTCATCCCTAGGAGATGTGCCGTGTCCGAAGTACGTATCGCCGCCGAGCTTCGCAACGAGTTCGGCAAGGGCGCCGCCCGCAAGATCCGCCGGGCGAACAAGGTCCCCGCCGTCCTCTACGGCCACGGCACCGACCCCAAGCACCTGACCCTCCCCGGCCACGAACTGCTGCTCGCGCTGCGCACGCCCAACGTGCTCATCCGCCTGCACGGCGAGGGCGTGGACGAGATCGCGCTGCCCAAGGGCGTCCAGCGCGACCCGATCAAGGGCTTCCTTGAGCACGTCGACCTGCTGCTGGTCAAGCGTGGCGAGAAGGTCACCGTCGAGATCCCGGTCACCGTCGCCGGCGACCCGATCGGCAGCGCCATCGTCGAGCAGCAGCTCGTCACGATCTCGGTCGAGACCGAGGCGACCCACATCCCGACCGGCGTCGAGGTGGACGTGGACGGCAAGGACGCCGGCTTCGCGGTGCACGCGAGCGACCTGAAGCTGCCGAACGGCACGACGCTCGCCGGCGACCCCGAGGCGCTGGTGCTGCAGGTGATCGGCGCCCCGGTCGCCGAGCTGCCCGAGGAGGGCGAGGCCGCCGAGGGCGAGAGCGCCGAGGCCGCCGAGTAGGACCTGTTCGTGAGAGAGTCCTCCACAGGGTGTCCTGTGGAGGACTCTTCCATGTGGGGAAAGACAGCGGAGGAGACAGCGATGTCCGACACGTCCGCGCAGCGGTGGCTGGTGGCGGGCTTGGGCAACCCCGGTCCGGAGTACGCCGGTAACCGGCACAACGTGGGCTTCATGGTGCTCGACGAGCTGGCGGCCCGGGTGGGCGGGCGGTTCAAGGCGCACAGGTCGCGGGCCGAGGTGGTCGAGGGCCGCCTGGCCGCGCTCCCGGTCGTGCTGGCCAAGCCGCTGTCGTTCATGAACCTGTCGGGCGGCCCGGTCAAGGCGCTGGCCGACTTCTACAAGGTCACCCCCGACCGGGTGATCGTGGTCCACGACGAGCTGGACATCCCGTACGGCGCGCTGCGCGCGAAGACGGGCGGCGGGGACAACGGCCACAACGGCCTGAAGTCGATCACGAAGTCGCTCGGCACGCGCGACTACCCGCGGATCAGGTTCGGCATCGGCCGCCCGCCGGGCCGCATGGACCCGGCGACGTTCGTGCTGCGCGACTTCGCCACGGCCGAGCGCAAGGACCTGCCGTTCCTCGTGGACCGGGCGGCCGACATGGTGGAGTCGCTGATGACCGCCGGTCTGGAGGCGACGCAGAACCGCTTCCACGCCGCCGACCTCAATCCGGCGAAGCCTCCCCGCTGAGATCCGGCGAGGCCGCGCCGCCGACGCCGCTCGCATCGCGCTCGCGGGCGGCGCCCGGCCACAGCATGAGGTTCTGCAACAGCTCCGCCTGCTCGATGGCGTCGTCGAGCGCGTTGTGGGTGTGCGGGCGCCGCGCCCGCACCTCGCGCGGCATCTGGCGCTTGGTCGCCCAGGCCACCGGCACCACGGCCTTGGCGGCGTACAGCGTCTTGATGTCGATGCACCGGGAGTGGCCGAAGGGCGACTGTCCGGTGAAGCGGAGGAAGTACCAGTACATCCACATCCAGTCGTACGACAGCGGGAAGGCCGCGAGCACCGGCAGGTCGTCGCCGCACACCTCGCGCACCCAGGCCGCCGCCTCCGTCATCGCCTCGGCCGGGTCGCGTCCCTCACGCAGCAGCGTCGCCCGGTCGAGGCCGCTCACCGCCAGCGCCTCCGCCACCCAGTCGTCGCTGATCGGCCGTAACTCCGCGTAGAACGTCAGGGACTCCGGGTCGGTCCGCTCGAACCGCCGCCCGGTCATGCGGCCGGCCACGGTCATGCCGAAGCTGACCATCGAGTACGGCCCCGGAATCGGGCCGTCCGCCTCGACATCAACCGATATGTACGTTTCGGCTTTCAACGAATCTCCCTGAGACTCCGGGGTGAGGCCGCTAGCATTTCATCACCGTCGGTATTGACAGGATTACGGGGGGCGATGGTGCTGGACGGTGACACGTCCTCGGTCGCCGTCGGCACGTCCCGGGACTCGCCCGCCCATCCGATGCCGCGGCCTCCCGAGTGGGCCGTCCGATATCGGCTCACCGCGGCCGTCTGCGACATCGTGGGCGCCCTTCTCGCGGGGGTCACCGCCGTGGTGATCCGGTTCGGCGAGGTTACTCCGTACGTGATGCCCTATGTGATCGCGAGCGCCGCGCTGCCCGCCGTCTGGGCGGTGATCCTGGTTCTGAGCCGGGCGTACGAGCCGCGCTTGATCGGCGTGGGGGCCGAGGAGTTCCGCCGGGTCGCGCGGGGCGGCTTCACGTTGATCGCCGGTGTCGCGATCGCGGCGTACGCGTCGAAGACCGAGATCGCCCGCGGCTACGTGCTGATCGCGCTGCCGCTCGCCACCGTGCTCACCCTCGGGGCGAGGTACGGCCTGCGGCGGCGGCTGCACCGCAGGCGCGCCAGGGGCGAGGGCTGCATGCGCAGGGTCGTGGTGGTGGGCCACCGGGCGGCGATCGCCGAGCTGGTCGGCACCTTCCGTAGGGAGCGCTACCACGGGATGGAGGTGGTGGCCGCGTGCGTGCCCGCCGGCGCCGCCGGCCGGGTCGCGGACGTGCCGGTGCTGGGCGACTTCACCGACGTGCCGCTGGTGGTCGAGCAGGTCCGGGCGGACACGGTGGCGGTGCTCGCCTGCCCCGAGCTCGACGGCACGGCGCTGCGCAGGCTGGCCTGGCGGCTGGAGCGGACGCGCACCGACCTCGTGGTGGCGCCCGCGCTGATGGAGGTGGCCGGCCCGCGGATCGCGATCCGTCCCGTCGCCGGGCTCCCGCTGCTGCATGTGGAGCATCCCGAGCTGGCGGGAGGGCGCCGGCTGGTCAAGGGCGTGTTCGACCGGCTGGTCGCCGCCGCCGCGCTGGTCGTGCTCGCCCCGCTGCTGGCCGTCGTCGCCGTGGCCGTGCGGGCGACAGGCCCGGGGCCCGTCCTGTTCCGTCAGCGGCGGGTCGGCAGGGACGGCGTGGAGTTCACGATCCTGAAGTTCCGCACGATGCGGCGGGACGCGGAGGCCCGCAAGATCGAGCTGGTCAGCGACGTCGACGGCGTGCTGTTCAAGGTGCGCAGGGATCCGCGGGTGACTCCGCTCGGCGCCGCGCTACGGCGTTACTCGCTCGACGAGCTGCCGCAGCTCATCAACGTGCTGCGGGGTGACATGTCGCTCGTCGGGCCGCGCCCGCCGCTGCCCGAGGAGGTCGCGAGGTATGGCGACGACGTGCGCCGCAGGCTCGTGGTCCGGCCCGGGCTGACCGGGCTCTGGCAGGTTAACGGCCGGTCTGACCTCTCCTGGGAGGAATCGGTACGGTTGGACCTGCGTTATGTCGAGAACTGGTCTCTCATGCTGGATCTGCAGATCTTATGGAAGACGTGGTCTGCGGTCGCACGCGGGGCGGGAGCGTACTGAGAAATGACGATGCGGGACGACCATTCCCTCGCCGGTGAGCTGGCGACGGAGGCGGGGGAGCGGCTCCTGGAGCTGCGCGCCCGTCTCGGGTTCGAGGACGGCCGGGCGCTGAAGGACGCCGGGGACCGTGCGTCCCACGAGTTCCTCATGGACGCCCTGAGGCGGCTGCGGCCGGACGACGCCGTGCTGTCGGAGGAGGCGACCCGCGAGGAGCGGATGGACCCCCGGCGGCTGTCGGCCGAGCGCGTCTGGATCGTCGACCCCCTCGACGGCACCCGTGAGTTCTCCGAGCAGGGACGCGCCGACTGGGCCGTCCACGTGGCCCTGTGGGAACGCGGCGCCCTCACCGCCGGAGCGGTCGCCCTGCCCGCCCAGGGGCGCACGCTGACGACGACGGCGCCGCCCGAGCTGCCGGAGAAGGTGCGCGAGCCGTTCCGCATCGCGGTCAGCCGCACCCGTCCGCCCGAGTTCGTCCGTGAGCTGGCCGCCCGCCACGGCGGGGAACTCGTCCCCATCGGCTCGGCCGGTGCCAAGATCGCCGCGGTCCTCACCGGAGAGGTCGAGGCGTACGTGCACGCCGGGGGCCAGTACGAGTGGGACTCGGCCGCGCCGGTCGCGGTGGCGGTCGCGGCGGGGGCCCACGCGAGCAGGATCGACGGCTCACCCCTGACCTACAACCAGGGGGACCCCTGGCTGCCGGATATCCTGGTCTCCCTACCGGATCTGGCGCCAACGTTGCTCGCCGGAATCCGTGACCTGCATCGCCAGACTCCGTAAAGGAAGTCCCCATGCTTCAGCGTGACTACACCACGTCGCAGCTCGACGTGCTCGAGGCCGAGGCGATCCACATCATGCGTGAGGTCGCGGCCGAGTTCGAGCGCCCGTGTCTGCTCTTCTCCGGCGGCAAGGACTCGATCGTCATGCTGCGGGTCGCCGAGAAGGCCTTCTGGCCGGCGCCGATCCCCTTCCCCTTGATGCACGTCGACACCGGGCACAACTTCCCGGAGGTCATCGAGTTCCGCGACCGGCGGGTCGCCGAGCTGGGCGCGCGGCTGGTGGTCGCGTCGGTCCAGGCGTCGATCGACGCCGGGCGGGTGGTCGAGCAGACCGGGCGGCGGGCCTCCCGCAACCGGCTGCAGACCACGACGCTGCTGGACGCCATCGAGGAGCACGAGTTCGACGCGGTGTTCGGCGGGGCCCGGCGCGACGAGGAGAAGGCCCGGGCCAAGGAGCGGGTGTTCTCCTTCCGCG
This sequence comes from Microbispora sp. KK1-11, assembly GCF_006874435.1. Taxonomy (NCBI): domain Bacteria; kingdom Bacillati; phylum Actinomycetota; class Actinomycetes; order Streptosporangiales; family Streptosporangiaceae; genus Microbispora; species Microbispora sp. KK1-11. The sequence continues at coordinate 39,065 of NZ_VIRJ01000035.1, forward strand.
ACGAGTTCGGCCAGTGGGACCCGAAGAACCAGCGCCCCGAGCTCTGGAACCTCTACAACACCAAGATCAGCAGGGGCGAGCACATCCGCGTGTTCCCGCTGTCGAACTGGACCGAGCTGGACGTGTGGCACTACATCCGGCGTGAGGGCATCGAGATCCCGTCGATCTACTTCTCCCACAGCCGGACGGTCTTCGAGCGCGACGGCATGCTGCTGGCCGACTCCGAGGTGGTCCAGCGGGGCGACGACGAGCCGACGTTCGAGGCCGTCGTCCGCTACCGCACGGTCGGCGACATGACCTGCACCGGCGCGGTCGCCTCGACCGCCACCACGATCGACCAGATCATCGACGAGATCGCCGCCACCCGGATCACCGAGCGCGGCGCCACCCGCGCCGACGACCGGGCCTCCGAGGCCGCCATGGAAGATCGCAAGAAGGAAGGCTACTTCTGATGGACATCCTTCGTTTCGCGACGGCGGGCAGCGTCGACGACGGCAAGTCGACGCTGATCGGGCGGCTGCTGTTCGACTCCAAGGCGATCTTCGAAGACCAGCTCGAAGCGGTCGAGCGCACCTCCCGCGACCGGGGCACGGAGTACACCGACCTGTCGCTGCTCACCGACGGCCTGCGGGCCGAGCGCGAGCAGGGCATCACGATCGACGTGGCCTACCGCTACTTCGCCACGCCCAAGCGGAAGTTCATCATCGCCGACACCCCCGGGCACATCCAGTACACCCGGAACATGGTCACCGGCGCCTCCACGGCCGACCTGGCGATCATCCTGATCGACGCGCGCAAGGGCGTGCTGGAGCAGTCGCGGCGGCACGCCTTCCTGACCACGCTGCTGCGGGTGCCGCACCTGGTGCTCGCGGTCAACAAGATGGACCTCGTCGACTACTCCGAGGCCCGGTTCGAGGAGATCCGCGAGGAGTTCACCGCGTTCGCCAGCAAGCTGAACGCGTCCGACCTCACGTTCATCCCGATCTCGGCGCTGCACGGCGACAACGTGGTCTCCCGTTCCGAGAACATGCCGTGGTACGAGGGCTCCTCGCTGCTGCACCACCTGGAGAACGTGCACATCGCCTCCGACCGCAACCTGGTCGACGTGCGCTTCCCTGTGCAGTACGTCATCCGCCCGCACAGCGCGACCAGCCAGGAGCTGCACGACTACCGGGGATACGCCGGGCAGGTCGCGGGCGGCGTGCTCAAGCCGGGCGACGAGGTGCTGCACCTGCCCTCCGGCCTGACCACGACGATCACCGGGATCGACACCTTCGACGGCCCGGTGGAGGAGGCGTTCGCGCCGATGTCGGTCACGCTGCGCCTGGGCGACGACATCGACATCTCCCGGGGCGACATGATCTGCCGGCCGAACAACCAGCCGCAGGCCGCCCAGGAGATCGACGCGATGATCTGCTGGATGGCCGACGGCCTGAAGCTCCAGCCGCGCTCCAAGCTGATCATCAAGCACACCACCCGTACGGCCCGGGCCCTCGTGCGGGACCTGCACTACCGGCTCGACGTCAACACCCTGCACCGGGACGAGTCGGCCACCGCTCTCGGCCTGAACGAGATCGGCCGGGTGTCACTGCGGACGACCCAGCCGTTGTTCGTGGACGACTACGCCCGCAACCGCCTCACCGGCGGCTTCATCCTGATCGACGAGGCCACCAACGGCACCGTCGGCGCCGGGATGATCGTCGACGCCCGCTGACCGGGGCTTCCGCAAGGACCTGGGAGGTCCCGCTCAGGCGGCCTGCGAGGGCGAGGCACAAGGCAGCGCTCCAGCTCATGGGGCGGCGCTGCCCGTGCCCGCCCTGCAGGCCCCCGTGGAGACCGTGGGCCGACCGCGGGGGAGTGCTGCGTCGAGCTGCGCTCCTCCTGAGGCTTCACCCGCCCCCGGCCGTCCCGTTCTGCCGCAGGCGGGCTCGTAGATCCTTTGGCGATTGGAGGCCGTCGCATTACGCTCCGCGCTAGGGTCGTCACGTTTCGCATCCATCCGTGGAGGACACGTGGCCGACGCTCAGCCGGTGATCTTCGTGGGCGGCCTGGGACGCAGCGGTAGCACCCTGCTCGAACGCCTCCTCGGCGAGGTGCCCGGCGTGGCGCCGCTCGGCGAGGTCGTCCACCTGTGGGACCGCGGCGTACGCGCCGACGAGCCGTGCGGCTGCGGGCAGCGGTTCTCCCAGTGCCCGTTCTGGACGAAGGTGGGCGCCCGCGCGTTCGGACAGTGGCGGCAGAGCCAGGCAGGGTGGCTGCCCGGCCTGCGCGCCCGCGTCGACCGGACCCGCCGCGTGCCCGTCCTCGCCCTCGGGCTCGCGACACGTGAGGCCGAACTGGCCGAGTACGTCCGGTCGTACGCGCGCATCTACGCGGCGGCGGCGGAGGTGGCCGACGCCCGGGTCGTCGTCGACTCCAGCAAGCACGCCTCCCTGGCGTACTGCCTGGCGGCGATCATGGATATGCGGGTCGTGCACGTGGTGCGCGATCCGCGGGCGGTGGCCGCGTCGTGGCGGCGCAGGGTGCGCAGGCCCGAGGACGGGCGGCCGATGACCCGCTGGACGCCCGCGCGCACCGCCGTCCACTGGCTGGCCCAGAACCTGGCCTTCGAAGTGCTGCGCCGCAAGGGCGTGGAGGTCGTCCGGGTGCGTCACGAGGACCTGGTGCGCGATCCGCACGCGACCCTGGGGCGCCTGGCCGCGCGGCTCGGGCTTCCCACCGGCGGGCTCGCCTTCCTGGACGACCGCCACGCGCTGCTCGGCGTCGCGCACACCGTCTCCGGCAACCCGATGCGTTTCTCGGTGGGGCCGATCGAGATACGCCACCGTCCGGCGCCCCTGCCCCGGCCCCAGCGGTGGCTGGTCACCGCGATCACCCTCCCCCTTCTTCTCTTCTACGGCTATCGCCTCGCCTACCGCCCGGGAACCCGGCGATGAGGCCGTCCGTCGGCGTGGTCGTCCCCACGCGGGGCGACCGGCCCGGCCCGCTGCGGGCCGCGCTGACCGGAGTGCTCGCCCAGGAGTACGCCGGCCCCGTCGAGGTGGTGGTCGTGGCCGACGGTGTGCCCGCCTCCCTCGTCGCCCAGCAGGTGTCTGGCCTTGCCGATTCGGAGGCCGGATCGGCGGCCGGGGGAGCGGTCCGGAGCGTCCGCGTGCTGGGCAACCGGCGGGCCGCCGGCCTGCCGGGCGCGCGCAACACCGGGATCTCGGTGCTCGGCACGGACTTCGTCGCCTTCTGCGACGACGACGACCTCTGGCTGCCCGGCAAGCTGGCCGCCCAGATCGCCGCGCTGGTGGAGGAGCCCGACGCCGGCTTCGCGAGTTGCGCCGTCGAGGTCGAGTACGGCGACCGCAGGGTGCCGCGGCTGGCCGGCACCGGCCGGGTGACCCATCGGCACCTCACCCGCTCGCGCATGATGATGGTGCATTCCTCGACGTTCCTGTTCCGCCGGGGCTGGACATGGGTGGACGAGAGCGCGCCGTCCGGTCAGAACGAGGACTGGGACCTCGCGCTGCGGGCCGCCTGGCGGCATCCGATCGTCCACGTCGACCGGCCGCTCGTGCGGGTGCGCTGGGGCTCTTCGCACTACGTGGGACGCTGGGCCGACCGGATCGCGGGGCTGGAGTGGATGCTCGCCCGGCATCCCGGGCTGGCGGCGGAACCGCGGGGCGCGGCCCGTGTCTACGGGCAGCTCGCCTTCTGCCACGCGGCCCTCGGCCGGCGGCGCGAGGCCGCCCGCTGGTCGCTGCGCGCCTTCTCCGCCAGGCCGGGTGAGCCGAGGGCAGCGGTGGCGCTGGCGGTCGCCGGAGGGCTGGTCAGCCCGCGCGCCGTGCTGCACGCCCTCCACCGTCACGGCCACGGCATCTGATGGCCGAGCCCTCGCCGGCGCGTACGGCGGCCGTGAACCCGGCGACGCCGGTGTGGCTGTGGTCCGAGGCGGCCGGAACCCAGGTGGCCGCGGCACAGGCGGCCCTGGCGCGGGCGGGCAGGGCTCGCGTGGACAGGGTTCGCGTGGACAGGGCTCGGAGGGACAGGGTTCGGGTGGGCGGAGTGCTGCTCGACCGGCTCACCGAGGCACAGGTGGTCGCGCGGGTGATGGCCGCGCTGGAGCGTGGCACGGGCGGACACGTCGTCACGCCGAACGTCGACATCTGCCGTGCCGCCGCCCGCGACCCCTCCCTGCGCGCGCTGATCGACGCGGTCGAACTCGCCGTGGCCGACGGCATGCCGCTGGTCTGGGCGTCGCGCCTGCTCGGGCGTCCGCTGCCGGAACGGGTGACGGGAGCCGACCTGATCTGGTCGCTGACCGGGGCGGCCGCGGCCCGCGGCCTGCCCGTCTACCTGATCGGGGGACCGCCCGGCGTCGCCGAGGCGGCGCGGGACGCGCTGTGCGGGCGGCATCCGGGTCTGGTCGTGGCGGGCGTCCATGCGCCGCCGTACGGGTTCGAGTCCAGCCCGGCGGCGCTGGCGGAGGTGCGGGGGCGGCTCGTCGCCGCGCGGCCATCCCTGGTCTTCGTGGGTCTCGGGTTCCCCCGGCAGGACCGGCTCGTCGCGGAGCTGCGGGCCGACCTGCCGGGCGCCTGGTTCGTGGGGTGCGGTGCGGCCATCGCGTTCGCCGCAGGTTCGGTGCGCCGGGCCCCGGGCTGGATGGGCGACCACGGGCTCGAATGGCTGTTCCGCCTGATCAGCGAGCCCCAGCGGCTCGCCCGCCGCTACTTGGTCGACGACCTCCCCTTCGCCCTCCGCCTCCTGTCGGGCGCCCTGCTGCGCAGAACCTTCGGGTCGCGAAGCAGGGGCTAGGAAGCACGGGTCAGGAAGCAGGGGTTAGAAGGCGTACGGGCCGAAGCGGCCCCAGGCGACCGCGGCGGCCAGCACCAGGATCACCAGGTTGACGACGATGACCTGGGATTCCGCGCGACGGACGTGGACGACGACCGCTCCGGCCATGAGCAGGGCGATGCCGAGCGCGGCGAGCGGCGTCAGCACCGGGGCGATGCCCGTGACGGCGGGCAGGACGAGGCCGAAGGCGATCAGCACCTCGAGAGCGCCGAGGCCCTTGACCGCGCCCGCGGGGAAGTCCTCGGTCCAGGCCATGCCGGACAGGGCCAGCCGGTCCTTCGGCTGGGCGAGCTTCATCACCCCGGCGACGAGGAAGGCGAGGGTGAGCAGGCCGGCGATGACCCACAGGACGACGTTCATGGGGAGTCCGTTCTTGCGACAGCAGAGCGAAATGTAGCGGATGGGCGAGCCGCGGCCATCGCCGCGGATCGCTGCCACGCCTGCCGCGGCCGTGGATGCGGGAACGGCGGGCCGGTCGCTCTCGATGAGGGAGACCGGCCCGCCGCTCTCATCGGGCCTACTGAGCTCCTCCTATCGGGCCTGCTGGGCCACGGTGACCGTGGCCGAGGCGGTCTGCCCTCCCGACGTGACCGTGAGGGTGGCCTGGCCGGGCCGTACACCGGTGAGCGTGTGCGTGGACAGGTCGAGCACCGCGACGACGCCGTGGCGGTGTGCCGCCTTCTTCGCGTCCGCGGCCGACTCGGCCACCGCGAGGGCGCGGTCGCCGCTCCAGGTCACGCTGGCCGGGTACGCCAGCGGGAGCGTCAGGTTCGCGCCGCTGGTGCTGCCCGTCGCCGAGACCTCCGCCGAGGCGCCCGGGGCGAGCGTGCCGGGCACCGACAGGGAGATCTTGTCGATCAGCGGGTTCGTCCGCGCCACGACCCAGTCACGGGTCTCCGGGCTGGGACGGCCCGCCTCGACCTCGCCGGGCCGGGGATCGACGCCGACGAGTTCCCACCCGAAGAACCCGCCCTTGTCCGGCGAACTGTAGGGCGTCTTGCCCACCGGCGGCGTGGTGACCTCCAGCACGCCGTCCGACCTGGTCGCGGCGGCGGTGTGGGCGTGGCCGGTGAACAACGCCACCGGCTTGCCCGACGACTCCCGCCAGTCGGCGAGCCACTTCTCGACGAGGTCCGCCTCACGCTGGTCGGAGAACTGGGACGCGCCCGCCCCCGAGGGGTCGCGGAGGGGGTGGTGGAAGACGACCGCGACGGACTTCACGGACCTGTCCTTCGCCGCGGCGTCCAGGTCCTGCCGCAGCTCCGGCACCTGCGACCAGTCGGACGTCCGCAGCCCGCCCAGCGTGGTGTTGAGCAGGACGAAGCGGGTGCCCTTGTGGTCGAACGCCTGGTGGGCCGGCCGCCCGGTGGCGAGGAAGTTGTCCAGGGTCCCCGTCGCCGTGGCCCCGGACTCGTGGTTGCCCGGCGTCCAGTAGACCGGCAGGTCCGCCGGCACGTTGGCCTTGAGGATCTCCTGGGCGAGTGCGAAGTCGGCCGGAGTGTTGTTGTCCACGAAGTCGCCGTTGATCACGATGAAGTCGGGCTTCGCGGCGACGGCCTGCTTCAGCGCGGCGGCCGCCTGCTGCGCCGCGAACGACGTCGTGCCCCCGGCCGCGCCCACGTGCAGGTCGGACATGATCGCGAACCGCCAGCGCGAACGGTCGATGTCGGCCTGCTCAAGGACGAACGGATCGGGGGTCCGGGTGTCGCCGGTGGCGAGATCCTGCCCGACCAGCGCGGTGAGCCCGTCGAACCTGAGCTGTCCCGCGTCCTTGGCGAGGTTGGACGTCTCGACCACGTACACGTTGAGCAGCGTGATCGGCTCGGTGAAGCCGGTGGGCAGGGCGCCCTCGACCCACTTCCATCCGGTCCAGTCGACGACGGTGGCGAAGGTGAAGGGGACGTTCGTCGTGCCCTGCGACCGCAGCGTGGCCCGCAGCCAGTGCCCGCGGCCGTCGCCGTACACCCACAGCCCGAGCCGCCTGGTGCCGGTCGGCAGGGTGAGCGGCCCGGGCTTGGCCACCGCGTACGCCGCCGAGGTGCCGGAGGTGCCGGTGAAGTCGTAGGTGAGCGCGAGGGCCTGGTTGCCTGCCGCCGCGCCGGGACGGTCCGCGGCGTCGACGCCCGCCACCGACGCGGTGGCCTTGGCCGTCGAGACGCCCCAGGGCTCGCCGCCGTCGAACTCGGCCAGCGACCCGCGCTTCAGCCCGACGGCGACGGGCAGGTGCGCGACCTTGCCCTGGACGGTCGCGGTGATCACGGCGCCGCGGCCGTCGGCCGCCTCCAGCCCGGTGACCGTGAACGACCCGTCGTCGCGCGGCTCCACCTTCACCACGGCCGTGTCGTAGTCCAGGTCGACGTCGCGGGCGGCGATCGGCGCGTCGAAGCCGTCGGCGTCGGTGCCGGCGACCCCCACGACGGCCGAGCCGCCGGCGTCCAGGGTCAGGCTCGTGGTGGTGAACGCGACGGCGGACAGATCGCCGAGCACGCGGACGTCCGCCGCGCCGTGCGCCCGCCCCGAGCGGGCCTCGATCTCGCCCTCCCCGGAACGCTCGGCGTGCAGCACGCCGTCGCGCACGGTGCCGAGCTTCCCGGCGTTCCAACGGACGGGGTCGCCCTTGCCGCCGTCGAGGGCGACCGGGGCGTACGACTCGTCGTACCCGGCGGCGGAGACGCCGACGGTGAGCCCGGGGAAGACGCGCGGCGCGCTCGTCCGCACCGCGATGCCCTTGAGCAATCCCGATCCCTTCGCGGCGAACAGCCCGACTCCGCTGGGGATGGGCCGCTCACCACCGTCCGACGGGGTGTTGACCACGCTCACCCCGGGGTCGCCGGGCGTGCGGGCGACGAGATCGGACGAGCCGCCGCCGTCGAGCATGAACGCCTCGTCGGCGCCGAGCCGCACGAGGAGCTTGGCCGTCTCGTCGAAGCTCAGACCGGCCGAGAAGTTGGCCGAGCCGTCGACGGTCACGAGCAGGAGCCGCCTGCCTCCGTCGCGCCAGCCGATCGCGGTACGCGGCTTCGGCGCGTCGTTGCCCGTCGAGGGCGGGAAGTCGACGGCCTGGCCGTCCCGCACGAGGACCGCTCCGCTGCCCAGCGCGGTGCGCAGCTTCGCGGGGGAGTCGGTGCGCAGGCCGGTGGTGAGCGTCACCGGGTCGCCGGCCTTGGCGGTGGCGAGCGGGGCCGCCGCGCTCCCCACGCCCACGACCACCAGGCCTCCGGCGGGCACCGAGGTCGTGGTGACCGCGTCGTTCACCGCCGTGACGGCGCCGCCGGAGACGACCAGCTCGGTGACGGGCGTGCCGTGGCCGATCAGCGTGCGCAGGCCCGGCCCCCACTGGTCGGTGAAGACCGAGACGGCGTTCGCGGGCAGGGACGCCGAATTGAGCGAGGCGACCGGACGGTCCGTGCCGCCCACCGTCACCGTGCTCTCCAGCAGCGTGCTCGCGAGCCGGGCGATCTTGTCCTCGCCCACCGAGGCGACCGTGGCGGGCTGGGCGGTCGCCTTGCGCACCTGGCCGTCCCTGACCTCGGGGCCGATGACCGCGTTGGTCTGGTTGATGTCGTAGTAGTCCCCGTTGACCGCGGCCACGGCTCCCGCGGCGTCCGCCGACTTCGACAGCGCCCGCGTCTCGGTCAGCGTGCCGCCGACCATGCCCACGTCCACCCGGTCGTCCGCCAGGTCGGCGTTGAGCACGTGGGCGCGGGTCCAGCCCGTACGGCCGAAGGTGTCGAACGACGTCAGCACGACGCCGGGGGCGATCACACGGTCGGTGCGGGCCGCCTCGACCGACTCGCCGGGGACGGTGGTCTGGTAGCCGGGTGGTTCGGCCGGCCTGTCACCGGGGGGCGTCTCGGCCCATGCCGTCCCGCCGACGGCCACGGAGCCCGCGGCGACGACCGCTGCCACGGCGACAATGTGCGCAAATTTGCGCATTCTGTACCTCCAAGCAATAACGGGCCTGAAGGTAGACAATCTCTAAACCGATCTTCCGTCCACGGCATGACGCCGCAATGACCACCCCATGAACGACGGATCTTCCCGCCGCGGAGATCGGGTTTTACGCTTCCGCCATGTCCGCTGAGCGCTTCGAGCCCTTCCCCGGCGACCTGAACCCCGCAAGCGCGTCCGCGCGGCGTTGCACATGGCACACCCCCGGCAACCAGCCGTGCCCGCAGCCGCCCCGCAACGTCGTACGCACGAAGGACGGACGGCGCTGGTCCGCCTGCGAAGCGGCCGTCCGCGAGATCGCCGCCAAGGAGGGGGTCCCACTCCCCGACGACCTGCTCTGAATCCCCCGGGGCCGAGGAGAGAAAGCTTTTCGAAGAAATCCGGGAGGCGGTGTCGGATCGCGGCGGTGGCGTTCGTAGCAGGGGTGAGGCCGCCCACAAGGGGCGGCGCCAAGGCAGAGGAACCGCGATCATGAAGCTGACGACCGTGACCCAGGTAACCGTCGATGGAGTGACGCAGGGGAACGGCGGCGTGTCGGACGAGGACCGCAGGAACGGATTCGAGCGCGGCGGATGGGCCCTGGGCAAGGGCGACGACGAGACCCACGCGTTCATCAACCAGACCTACCGGCGCGCCGAGGCGTTCCTGTTCGGCCGGCGGACCTACGAGCTGTTCGCCGGCTCGTGGGGGACCTTGACGGTCCGGGATGCCCCTGGCTGGGAGGGCGTCGTGGAAGCGTTGAACACACGGGCCAAGTACGTGGCGTCGACCACGCTCACCGATCCGGCGTGGTCGGACACGACCGTCCTGTCCGGAGACGTCGCGGCCGCCGTACGAGAACTGAAGGCCCGGCCGGGGGGTGAGTTGCAGGTGCACGGCAGTGGCATCCTGACCCGGTGGCTGCTGGAGAACGATCTGGTCGACGAGATGACTCTGATCATCGTCCCGGTGGTCGTCGGCCAGGGCGCGCGGCTGTTCCCCGACGCCGGCCCGGATCTCGCGCTCGACCTGGTCGAGTCGCGCGTCGACTCCAAGGGCGTGACGATCCAGGTCTACCGGCCGGCCGGGCGCCCGCAGTACGCGCCGACGGCGTGAAGTCCCTGACCACCGAACCACGCTGGTCCTACACCGCAGGAGATGATCTTCAGATGCGCTACCTGGTTTCCGTGATCGACGACAAGAGCAATCCCGGCAGCACGGACAGGCAGCCTGCCATCAGCGCGTTCAACGAACGACTGATCGCCGAGGGCTACTGGGTTTTCGCGGGCGGACTCGCGGACACCGACGCGGCCACGGTCATCGACAACCGGGGCGGGGAGGCGATGGTCACCGACGGGCCCTTCCTGGAGTCGAAGGAGTACCTCGCCGGCGTCTGGGTGTGGGAGGCCCCCGACCTGGATGTGGCGCTCAAGCTCGCCGCCGAGGCGTCGAAGGTCTGCGACCGGAAGATCGAGGTGCGGCCGTTCCTGTGAACGACGTCGACGTCCGCGAGGCGATCACCCGGGCCCACCACGAGGAGTGGGCCCGGGTGGTCGCCTCCCTGACCAGGCGCTTCGGTGACCTCGACATCGCCGAGGAGGCGGCCGCCGAGGCGTTCGCGACCGCCGTGCAGCGGTGGCCGGCCGACGGCGTGCCCCCCAACCCCGGCGCCTGGCTGACCACCACCGCCAACCACAGAGCCATCGACCGGATCCGGCGCGAGAACAAACGCGACGACAAGCAGAAGGAGGCTCAGATGTCGTACGGCGATGACCCGCCCGAGCCTGTCGGCGCCATCGACGACGACCGGCTGCGGCTGATCTTCACCTGCTGTCACCCGGCGTTGGCGATGGAGACCCGCGTGGCGCTGACGCTGCGCATGGTCGCCGGCCTGACCATGCCCGAGATCGCCCGCGCCTTCCTGGTGGCCGAGAGCGCCATGGGGCAGCGGATCACCCGCGCGAAGGCCAAGATCAAGGCGGCGCGCATTCCCTATCGGGTGCCGTCGGCGGAGGATCTCCCGGCGCGCGTCTCCGGCGTCCTCGCCGTCCTCTACCTCGTCTTCAACGAGGGCTACCTGGCCACCGGCCCCGACACCGATCCCGTACGGCACGAGCTGACCGCCGAGGCGATCCGGCTCACTCGCCTGATCCGTGCCCTCCTGCCGGACGACGGTGAGGTGGCCGGGCTGCTGGCGCTGATGCTCCTGACCGAGGCCCGCCGCCCCGCCCGGGTCTCGGCCGGCGGCGAACTGGTCACGCTCGTCGAGCAGGACCGTGGGGCCTGGGACGCGGAGCTGATCGCCGAGGGGCACCGGCTGGTGCGCGAGCGCCTCGCCGCTGCCGCCGCCGGGGTGGCTCCGGGTCGCTACCAGATCCTCGCGGCGATCAACGCCGTGCACACCTCCGCCCGCGACATGCGCGACACCGACTGGTCGCAGGTCCTCGCCCTCTACGACCAGCTCGTCCGCCTCGACTCCTCGCCGATCATCGCCCTCAACCGGGCCATCGCGGTCGCCGAGATCGACGGCCCTGAGGTGGCACTGGCGGCCGTCGACCGTCTCGAGCCCAGGCTGGCCGGCTATCACGCCTACCACGCCACCCGCGCCGACCTGCTGCGCCGGCTGGGCCGTGGCCGGGAGTCGCGCGCGGCCTACGACAAAGCCATCGACCTGGCGGGTAACACCGCCGAGATCGTCTCCCTGACCCGCCGCCGCGACCAACTGCGGTAGCGCCCACGGACGCATCTCGCACAGGAGGTTCGGTGGTGTTCCGCCGGCGGCAGGTGCCCGGCAGGCAGGGGCCGCACGACCGCGCCGCCTGTCAGGTCCCACCGGTCTCGGCACGTCTGCGGGCGAGGTAGCGGCGCTCCGCGTCGGTCGGCGCGAGCGCCAGGGCCTCCTCGTAGGCCTGCGCCGCGTCCGCCGTACGGCCCAGCCTGCGCAGCAGGTCGGCACGGGTCGCGGCGAGCAGGTGGTGCCCGGCCAGCGCGTCGCCCGCCCGCAGTTCGTCGACCAGTCGCAGACCTGCGAGGGGGCCGTCGGCCATCGCCACGGCCACCGCCCGGTTCAGCTCGACCACCGGAGACGGCGCCAGCCGTACGAGCTGTGCGTAAAGACCGGCGATCTGCGGCCAGTCGGTGTCGTCCGGGTCGAGGGCGGTGGCGTGACAGGCGGCGATGGCCGCCTGCACCTGGTAGGGCCCGGGGCGGCGGCGCGCCAGCGCGTCGTCCAGCAGCCGCAGCCCCTCCTCGATCTCGTCGTGGTCCCACTGCGCGCGATCCTGGAACTCCAGGGTGACGATGTCGCCCGCCGCGTCGAACCGGGCCGCGCGCCGCGAGTCCTGCAGCAGCATCAGCGCGAGCAGCCCCTGCGCCTCGGGCTCGCCCGGCATCAGCCCGGCGAGCACCCGGGCCAGCCGGATGGCCTCGGCGGTCAGCTCCGGCCGGGCGGGGCTCGGCCCGCCGCTGGCCGAGTATCCCTCGGTGAACAGGACGTACAGCACGCCGAGCACCCCCGCAGTCCGCTCGGCCAGCAGGTGCGCGGGCGGCACCCGGTAGGGGATGCCGGCGTTGCGGATCTTCTTCTTGGCCCTGACCAGCCGCTGCGCCATGGTCGTCTCCGGCACCATGAACGCCGCGGCGATCTCGGCCGTGGTCAGCCCTGCGAGCGTACGGAGGGTGAGGGCGACCTGCGCCTCCAGCGGCAGGGCCGGGTGACAGCAGGTGAACATCAGGCGCAACCGGTCGTCGGGCACGTGGTCCTCCTCCACCGGCTCCGGATCGGGGGCAGCCGGCGTGGCCGCGATCGAGCGGAGGCGTGCCGTCTCGGACGTGGCCCGGCGGAGCCGGTCCAGCGCCCGGTTGCGGGCCGCCGTGGTGAGCCACGCCCCGGGACGGCGCGGCACGCCGTCCCGGGGCCAGCGGGCGAGTGCCTGGGCGAAGGCGTCCTGGGCGCACTCCTCTGCCAGGTCCCAGTCGCCGGTCAGCCGGATGAGCGTGGCGACGACGCGGCCCCACTCCTCTCGGAACGCCTCCTCGACGACCCGGGTGACGTCGGCGCCGCTCATTCCGGCCAGAACGGCCTCACCTCGATCGAGCCGAACGACGCCACGGGATGCTTCTGGGCGATCTCGATGGCCTCGTCCAGGTCGGCGCACTCGATGATGTCGAAGCCGGCGATCTGCTCCTTGGTCTCGGCGAACGGCCCCTGGGTCACCAGTCCGGCTCGCACCGTCGTGGCGTCGCCGACCGGGCACAGGCGATGCCCGTCGAGCCGCACTCCGCGGCGCTCCGTCTCCTCGATCCACGGCTCGGGATCGGCCTGCTCGGGGGTGACTTCGACCGACTCCTCGGCGCAGATCAACAGCAGGTATTTCAACGGCTTCCTCCTCCGGACACGGGCCGCCCCGCGCGGCCGCTCTCCTCTACGACGCGGTGCGTCGCCGAAATCGACATCCGATCCCGCCCGGATGTCGAAAATCCGCCTCCGCGCCGTCGTCCTTCCGGGAGGCGCCCGTCGGGAGGCGCCGTACGGGAAGGCGGGACGCATGTCCGAGGTGGCCCGGGACGCCGGTCGGGAGCGACGACGAGAGGGCCGGGAGGGCAGAGCCGTGCGACGGGCACGCGCGGCGGTGACGGCGGTGTTCGCCGTGAACGGCGCCCTGATCGCCGCGTTCGCGGTCCGCACACCGTCGCTGAAGACGGAGCACGCTCTGACGGCCGGGCTGCTCGGGCTCCTGACCGCCCTGGTCGGCGTGGCGGCGCTCGCCGCCACGCAGGTCGCCGGGCGCCTCGCGGCGCGGATCGGCAGTGCGTGGGTCGTGCGGATCGCCGCGGTCGCGCTTCCCCTCGCCCTGCTCGGGGTGGGCCTCGCCGGCGGGCCCGTCCACCTGGCCGCGGCCATGCTCCTCGTCGGCGCCGCGAACGGGCTGCTCGACACGGCGATGAACGCGCAGGCGGTGATGGTCGAACGGGCGGCGCACCGTCCCATCATGAACGGCTGCCACGCGGCCTGGAGCATCGGCTCCGTGGCCGGGTCGCTCACCGGTGGGGCCGCGGCGCAGGCGGGCATGTCCCTCACCACGCACTACCTGATCCTGGGAGCGGCCGTGACGGCCGTCGTCCTGGTGGTGGGCGGGCGACTGCCCGCCGAGGAGCCTTCCGCGGGGCCCTCGCCCGCGCGTACGGACGACGGAGCCGGACGGCGCGGACGGCGAGCGGGCTGGGCGCGCCGCGTCCTGCTCCTCGGCGCGATGGGCGCGGCGGTGCTGGCCTGCGAAGGGGCCGTCATCACCTGGAGCGGGGTGTTCCTGCACGAGGACCTCGGCGCCTCGCTGGGCACGGCCTCGCTGGGCCTCGTCGCCTTCACCGCCTGGCAGACGGCAGGACGGCTGGTGGGCGACCGGCTGTCCGCCCGGCACCCGGCACGTGTCCTGGTGCGGAGCGGCGCTGCCTTGGCGGCCGCCGGCCTGACGGCGGTGGTCGTGGCCCCCACGCCGATCCTCGCGGTCGCCGGGTTCGCCCTCGCCGGTCTCGGGCTGGCGACGCCGCTGCCGCTGATCTTCAGCGCGGCCGGGCACGCGGGCACGGAGGAGGGCGGCGCGGGAGCGACCGCCGCGGTCGCCCGGCTCACCACCATGACGTACTCCGCCATGCTGCTCGCTCCGGCGCTCGTCGGCCGCGTCGCAGAGGCGCTCGGGCTGACCTGGACGCTGGCGCTGCTGGTGCCGCCGTTGGTGACCGTGGCCTGGAAGGCTCCGGTGGTGGCGCGCACCCCGTCGAGCTCGACCCCGCCCGTCGTCGCGGCGGGTGTGCCGGACGAGGCGCTCTGACGGTCCCGGGTGCCTCAGCCGCGTTCGGCGGCCTGCACGGCGGCATCTACGGTGTGCCGCAGCAGCAGCGCGGTGGTGACCGGGCCGACCCCGCCGGGCACGGGCGTGAGCGCCCCGGCCTTGCCCGCCACCGCGACCGCGTCGACGTCGCCGACCAGGCCGCCGTCCTCGGTGGGGTTGGTGCCGACGTCCACGACCACCGCCCCGGCCCGCACGTGCTCGGCCGTGATCAGCCCGGCGCGGCCGACCGCGGCCACGACCACGTCGGCCGCGGAGGTGACGGCGGGCAGCTCCCGCGTACGGGAGTGGCAGACCGTCACGGTGGCGTTCCTGTCCAGCAGGAGATGGGCGGCGGGCTTGCCGACCACCGTGGACCGGCCGACCACGGCGACGTGGCTGCCGACCAGGTCGATTTCGTGGTGGTCGAGGATCGCCACGACGGCCTCGGCGGTCGCCGGGGCGAACGCGGGCAGGCCCGCGGCCAGGCGGCCCAGCGACAGCGGGTTGGCGCCGTCGACGTCCTTCTCGAACGCGATCGCGCCGGCCAGGTCCTCCAGCTTCGCTCCCTGCGGGAGCGGGGTCTGGAGGATGATCCCGTGCACGGTGTCGTCGTCGCTCAGCGCCGCCAGCCTGTCGCGGATCAGGCCGGGGACCGCCTCCGCGCCGAGGTCGACGATGTCGCAGGTGATGCCGGCCTTCTCGGCGGCGCGGGCGATCGAGCGGACGTACCAGGCACTGGACTCGTCCGCCGTGGCGACGACGACCGCGAGCTTCGGCGGCGTGCCGGCCGCGGCGAGCGCGGCGGCCCGCTCGGCGGCCTCGGACCGGATCGACGCCGCGAGCTCCTTGCCGGACAGGACGCGGGCGCTCATTTGGCGATCTCCTCGCGGACGGCGGCGGTGACCCGTTCGGCCCGCGCGGCGACCTCGTCCACCCCGGCCGCCTCCGCGGCCAGTTCGGCGCGGACCCGCTCGTCCTTGATCCCCCCGAGGTTGATCTCGATGTTCACCCGGGCGGTGGTCGCCGCGGCCCGGGCGGCCTCGGTGGCGGCGGCGATGTCGGAGACGACGTTGCGGTTGCCGATGGGCAGCAGTTCCTCGGCGATGCCGACGGCCCTCCTCGCGACGGCGACCACCTCGGCGGGGACCTTGCCCGCCCCCACCAGCGCCTCGGCGATGGCGGCCGATCGGGCCGCCTTCGCCTCGTCGGTGTCCTTGGGCAGCTTGTACGCCTCGGTGACCGTCGTGAACGCCGCCGCGTCGTCCTCGGCCAGGCGCAGGGCGCTCGACCGCAGTTCGTCGGTCTCGCCGGTGATCTGTTCGATCACGGCCGCGTGCTCGGCGTACTTCTCGCCGGTGGTGTAGCGCGCGACCATGCCCAGCAGGGCCGCGGCCTGCGCGGCGTGCAGGGCCGCGGTGGCGCCTCCGCCCGGCGCGGGCACCCGATCGGCGAGGCGGGACAGGAAATCGCTGATCTTCTCGTCGCGCATCGCGGTCGTCCTCCGGTCGTCCTCTGTTCGCGCATGGGCACAGTTCGCGCATGGGCACAGGTAGCGCATGGCGCAGTTCGCGCATGGCACGGCCGGGAAAATCCTCCCACGTCCCGCTGGTCGCCCCGCGTATGGGGCTCGTTCGTGTCAGCGGGACGGACAGGCCGTCCGGGCCGCGGGCCGTACGGGCTCGGGCGGGGCCGCGGCGCGCCGGGAGGGCCCGGCCGGGGCCTGGCCGAGGAGGGTGCCGCCGAGGGCGAGGACCATGCCGAGCAGCTGCACCGGGCTGAGGGCCTGACCGAGGGCCGCCCAGCCGATGACGGCGGCGGAGACCGGACTCAGCAGCGCGAGGAAGGCGACGGACGTCGCGGGGAGCCGGGAGATCCCGCGGAACCAGATCCAGTAGCCGAGGGCGGTGCCGACGATGCCCAGGTAGGCGTAGCCGAGCAGGTTCTCGCCGCTGAGCGCCGGCGGCGCGCCCTCGATGAGCAGGGCGACCGGGACGAGCAGCAGCCCGCCCGCGGTGAGCTGCCATCCGGTGAGGGCGAGGGCTCCGACCCCATCGGGACGGCCCCAGCGCTTGGTCAGCACGGTCCCGGCGGACATGGACGCGGCCCCGGCCAGCCCGGCGAGCACGCCGACCATGTCGAGTTGCGCATTGGCGCGCAGGACGACCAACCCGACCCCGAGCAGTCCGAGGAGGCCGGCGAGCACCTTGCGTACGGTCGGACGCTCGGAGAGCAGCAGGGCGGCGAAGACGAGCGCGAACAGCGGCCCGATCGCGCCGAGCACGGCCGCGACGCCGCCGGGCAGCCGGTACGCCGCCAGGAACAGCAACGGGAAGAACGCCCCGATGTTCAACACGCCGAGCACCACGGCCCGCCAGATCCACACGCCGCGCGGCAGCACGCGGCCGATGACCAGCAATGCCAGCCCGGCGGGCAGCGCTCTCATCACCGCGGTGAACATCGGGCGGTCGGGCGGCAGGAACTCCGTGGTCACGGCGTACGTCGAGCCCCAGGCGAGCGGCGTCAGCGCGGTGAGGGCCAGCGTTCCGGCAGAACCGGACCGGCGTGTGGCGAACATGCTCATGAAGATTGCTCCTCGTTGATAATCTCAACGTTGAAATAACAGCATGAGACTCGCATAGACGTCAAACTACTTAACGTTGAGATACTTACCGCTTAGGGATCGCCATGGACGATGCCGTCGATCTGCTGATGACGCAGTGGGCGCGGGAACGGCCCGACCTGGACGTATGGCCCATGGGGATCATG
Source organism: Microbispora sp. KK1-11 (assembly GCF_006874435.1). Taxonomy (NCBI): domain Bacteria; kingdom Bacillati; phylum Actinomycetota; class Actinomycetes; order Streptosporangiales; family Streptosporangiaceae; genus Microbispora; species Microbispora sp. KK1-11. Next base: position 56,431 of record NZ_VIRJ01000035.1, read on the forward strand.
GGCCGGATCAGCCGGCTGTCGCGGCTGCTCGACCGGGAGCTGAAGGAGTTCTTCGCCGCGTACGGCCTCGAGCGCTGGGAGTTCGACGTGCTCGCGACGTTGCGCCGGTCCGGCCCGCCGTACGAGCTGACGGCGGGAGCGCTGAACAGGGCGGCCATGGTGACCTCCGGCGCGATCACCAACCGCATCGACCGCATGGCGGCCCGGGGCCTGGTCGAACGGATCCCCGACTCCGGCGACCGGCGGTCGATCCGGGTGAGGCTCACCGAGCGCGGCCTCGCGCTCGTGGACGAGGTGCTTGAGCCGCACGTCGCGAACGAGGCCCGCCTGCTGGCGTCGCTGGACCCTCAGGAGCGCGATCACCTCGCCGCCGCCCTGCGCACCCTCCTCGCCTCCCTCGGCGACACCACCCTGGGCTAGCCCGGTGCCGCCTGCTCACGATCGGCGGTTGTCTGCGGACGGGGAGGGTAGAATCGCGTCCGAGGCCGCCGCTTTGCGAAGCGGTTGGAAGTGAGCCCGGGAAGGTCCCTCCGGACGGTGGGGTCCCGGGCTTGCGTCTTTTCGGGCATCCTTCAGAGCCGATGCATCTCTACGGACACGGCCAGCCGTTCCCAGTAGCCCGGATCTCCGCACCGGCTCGCTACCAGTGCGCCTGCCAGCACGTCCGCCAGCCACAGCAAGGGCTCCGCCGGACCCGCAAGGTGATCTACTCGCGGTCTCGCCGTGATCCTGTGGCGGGAAGCGAGCACGGTCAGGAGATCGAGGTCGCGCTTGTTCTGGGTCCGCTCTCGCGCCTCCAGCACCACATGGCGTACGCCTGACTGGATCAACTCCCATAAGAGGCGCTCAAGGCATCTGCGCCGCCGGCGCTCCGATGTCGATCCGGAGATGTCTTCCAGCAGCACGACCAGATAGAGCACGTCGAGCGATTCGACGGCGTGGATGATCTCGTCGCGTCTGCTCGCGGATTCCTTGGCCCAGTGCAGCTTGCGTTGTCCGTCGAGGCGCAGCCCGCCCATCCAGGCTCTGATCTTCTCGCAAGCCGTCCCGTGAACGAGCGCTGCGGCGAGGATGTACACGTCTGGATCGAGTTGCGGATTGGACTCGGACTCGTCGACGAAAGCGATCCAGCCGTCGTCTTGGGGAGGCGTGAGGGGCACGGGAAAACGATACGCATAGGAATGGTCACCCTGTGTACTCGACGGCCTGGCGGCGGCGATGGTGATGCCGCAGGCATGGGCTCGTTCGCAACGCTTGGGCCGGCAAGTCCCGGAGTTTCGAGGAACGGGCCAACCTTCAACGGACGATAGGCCGATCAGTCGTGCACCAGGGCCCGTACGCGGGCGGTGTCCTCGTGGGGGAGGGAGGACGACGTGAGCGCCTGCCGGGAGTCCATCGGGCGGTAGGCCGTACGGGACAGGCCGGTCCAGGCGAAGGCGGCGCGGGATCCAGAGCGGGAGGACGTGCAGGCGGCGGTGATCCGGCGGGCGGCGCGGCGGGTCCAGGACAGGCCGCACCAGTCGTACAGGTCGCGGAAGCCGTCGAGGGGCGCGGCGCACAGATCCTCGTACCGCACGACCCTGATACCGGCGGCGCGCCGGGCCACCGTGTCGGTGACCCGCCGCGCGACCTTCCACAGCAGAGCCGCGCCCGTGACCACGTCCCGGTCCCCCGCGAGTGCTCCGAGCTCGGCCACGTACGGGTGGTCGCGCAGCAGGAGGGGCTGGTCGAGCAGTTCGCGCGCGTCCACCCGCCAGCCGAGCCGCCGCCAGCTCCCGGCGAACGACACGGGGTCGCGGACCACGACCACCACCCGGCACCCGAGGCGGCGCGCGAACCACTCGGCGGACAGGAGCGCGAAGGGGTCGTCGAGCAGCGCCCGCCTGGTCAGCAGGCGGCCCATGGTGAACGCCGTGCCGTACTTGGCCATCCGCGCGAGGTCGCCGGGCCCGTGGCTGCGGCGGATCTCGGCGCGCCAGTTGTAGCGCAGCGCGACCGTACGGGAGAACGCCGCCAGCCAGGGCGTCTCGTTGTCGGGGCAGATGTACTGGAAGCGGTGGGTCACCGACGCGTCGAGCACGCCGGGGGAGCGGCCCGGCGGGCGCTGCGGGTTGAGCGGCTCGTTGACGTAGACCAGCCGCCCGCTCGCCGTGAGCATCCGGCCCACCCAGCTCGTGCCGCTGCGCGGCAGGCCGGTGACCAGCACGGGCGGTTCCGCGGTCACGAGACCGCCCTCGCAGCCCCGGCCGCCTTCGTGACCTCTACCGGACGGCCTCTGCCGAAGGGGCGCAGGCCGTAGCGGCGGTGGACCTGTACGGCGGGCAGCAGGTTCTTCACGAGCACGCCGCCCGACCAGCCCAGCACCGCTCCCAGCGCGCCGTACGCGGGCACGAGCAGCACGTCCAGGGCGATCGTCACGGCGACGGCCGTCGTCACGTTGGCCAGGCTGGCCGCCGTGCGCCCGCCCGCGACGAGCACGACGTCGACCATGCCGCAGGCGGTCGCGACCATCATCGTGGCAGAAAGGACGAGCGCGATCGCGCCGCCGCCGGCGTAGGCGGGCCCGAACAGCGGGAGCAGCCACGGCGCGAGCGCCGCGTACCCCAGCCAGAGCGGCCAGGTGAGCACGACCAGCCATCTGGTGGTGGTCCGATACAGCGCGCGGGCGCCGTCCAGGTCGCCCTCGGCCAGGGCCCTCACCAGCCGCGCCTGCGCGGCCTGGGCGAGCCCCTGTCCGGCGAGCTGCCCCAGCACCTTGAACCGGGTCGCCGCCGTGTAGACGGCCGCGGCGGCGGGACCCGCGAGCAGCGCGACGATCACCACGTCGAGCCGCTGGAACACCGACTGCACGGCCGCCGCGGCCGACCGCGGGGCGGTGTGCCGCCAGAAGGCGCCCACCTCCCCCACGTCGTACGGCCCGAGCCCGCGCAGCCGTACGGCGGCCAGCGCCGCGCCGGCCACGGAGGGAAGCGCCCAGGCGGCGGCCAGCACCGGCGGCGGGGCCCCGGCGAGCACGGCCACGGTGACGAGGGCGAGCTGCCCGAGCGGCTGGACGGCCCCGGCGAGCAGCAGCGTCGGCCGCATGGTGCCGAGGCCGCGGGTGGCGCAGATCAGCACGTCCGACACGGCGACGAACGGCAGGGCGGCGGCCAGCACGACCCAGACGCCGCCGGGCACGCCGGTGAGCCCGGCCAGCGGCCCGGAGGCCAGAACCACACCGGCGCCCGTCACGGCGGCGAGCGCGGCCACCGGCGCGAGGATCCCGCGGACCAGCCGCCGCCCCCCGTCCCGGCCGGCGCCGTCAACCGACCGGTTGCGGGCCAGGGCGTGGACCAGGCCGTTGCCGGTGTCCAGGCGGACGACGCCCGCGAGCATCAGGCACAGCGCGGTGGCCGTGAAGAACGCCCCGGCGGCCGCCGGTTCGAGCGACCGCGTCACCACCAGTACGAGCGCGAACTGCCCGCCCGCCGTGGCGCCCGCCGTGGCCAGACCGGCGACTCCATGACGGAGAAGGCCGCCCGGCCGCGGAAGATCGGTCAGCGCCGCCACGAGGGCACCGCTCCCAGCCACGGGACGAGCAGCGCGTCCCACGGCTCGAAGTGCTCCCGAAGCCGCCGGTGGACCGACGCGGGCATGGCCTCGCGCGGCCGGGCGTTGTGCCGCTCGAACTCCACGCCGCCGAGCCGGGGCAGCCCCAGGAACCTCAGCACCCGGTCGTACGCGGCGCCGGGGTCGCGGAACAGCAGTCCGCTGTCGAGGACCAGAATCCCGTCGCGCCCCACGAGCGGCTCCAGGCGGGACAGTTGCTCGGCGTACCGTCCCCGGGCGAGGTACGCCTGGTGCCGGTGCGCGTGGCTCGCGTATCCGGGGACGGTCCGCAGCCGTTCTGCCTCGCCGGCGAGGCGCTCCGGCTCCAGCGCGAGGGCGCGCTCGAAGCACGGCTCGGTCTCGAACCCCCGCGCCAGCTCGTGCGCGTGGGCGGAACAGGCCCGCTCGACCGGGTCCCGGACCAAGACGATCAGCTTGACCCCGGGGAGGTCCCTCGCGATGCGGGCCCCCGCCAGGGGATGGAACAGGTAGTAGGGGGCCGACTCGAACGCCTGGGGGGCATGGCCCCACCGGAATCGGAGCGCCTGCGCCCCGGACGTCAGCGGGAAGTGGGCCCGATACCAGGGCAGGCCCCGCTCGTAGGCCATGTCGAAGTAGTGGACGCCCTTGCGCAGCACCGGCTTCATAATCAGTGGGTGCCGGGACAGGGCGCGGTACAGCGAGGTGGTGCCGCACCGCTGCGCCCCGATGATCAGGAACGACGGCAGCACCCTGCCCGCGCTGGTCGCCCTCCCGGCGGCGAGCGAGACGGCGTGCGCCGAGTGTTTCAGCGCGGGGTGTTTCAGCGTTGACCTCACAGCAGGCACTCCAGGTGGTCGACCAGAGGGTTGAGCCAGACGGCGGGGGGCCCGAGCGGCTCCTGGCCGTCGCGGCGGTGCCGCTCGGCCAGGGCGACCAGGTAGTGGACCGCCGTACGTCGTGCCTGGGCGACCTCGACGCCGAACGGTTCCAGGAGCCCGCCCGCCTGGGCGAGACAGGATCGGGCGGCGACCGGAGGCGGCATCCGGCGCAGCGCCCGGTGGAAGAAGTGGTGCAGGGTGTCGAAGCCGAGCGGCACGCCCACGGCGAACCGCTCCCAGTCCCACACGAGCAGCCGCCCGTCCGCCCCCGCGGCGACGTTCCAGGGGGTGAAGTCGCCGTGCCAGGCCGCGGCCTCCCCGGAATCCGTCTCCTCGTCGTACGGGCGGATGGCGGCGATCTCCCGCGCGGCCGAGGCGAGCAGGCGCGCGGGCACGCGGCGGGAGGTCACGGGCAGCGGCGACAGCATCAGCACCTCAAGACCCCGCCACGCGCCGTGATACAGCACGTCGGGCGGCACGACGACCTTCAACGGCCGCCCGGCGAGCATGCGCAGCACCTCGCTCTCGTATCGCACCAGCCGCCTGGCCCGCGGCGAGTCGCCGATCTTCACGAATCCCGCGAGCCCCGACTCGTCGTACGCCTCCAGGATCGGTTTGCGGTTGGCGCGGCGGGCGGGCCTGACGTGGACGACGACCCGCATCCGGCGGCTGAGGACGTCGCTCAGGTGCGTCTCGATCGTGTCGGTCCCGGCGCCTCCGACGGGCAGGCCGCGCCCCAGCGCGGTGTGCCACCACGCGCGCGGGACGACCCGCCGGGGGACGAGGCGGTGCGGCAGCACGCTGCGGACGCCCGGGCAAGCGCCGGGCAGGGAAGGGGGGAACAGCAGGTCCATCACCTCGTCCAGGTAGTGGAGACGATCGGCCGCGTCTCTCATCGCGCCTCCCCGGGGTCGGATGTCCTGGCGGCGTTGCGCCAGAGCAGGGCGAAGGAGATCAGATACAGGGTCAGGGCGCTGATCAGCCCGTCGTAGACGACCATGTAGAGCAGCACGAGGATCATCACGAGCGTCCCCGCCTTGCCGATCGGCGTCCGGTCGGCCCAGTAGCGCCGCACCGCGCCGGCGAAGAAGGCGACGTACAGCAGGGCTCCCGCGAAGCCCTGGCTGATCAGCAGCAGCCACAGCTGCCCGTCGCTGCCGAGCGGGGGATGGCCGCACTCCACGCACCACGGGCTGCGGCCCGTCGTGACCGTGCGGTGGCTGCCGTACGCGTTGCGCGTGTTGCCATACCCGATGACCGGCGAGGTGGCCGCGACCCGGACGGTGGCCGCGACCGTGAAGGCGCGGATGCCGTTGCTCTGCGGGTTGTCCAGCCGTTGCGCGACGATCGTGCTCAGCGGCGACAGCAGGAACGCCGCCGCGGCGACGGCCGCGACCGCTCCGGCCAGGAGGGGGCGTGCGCCCCGGATCACCAGGTAGGCCGCCGAGATCCCGAGCCCGATCCACAGGCCGCGGTTGAGCGAGTAGACGACCGGGACGGCGGCAGCGGCGAGCACGAGCACGGCCGCCGCGCGGCGGTACGGCCCGCCGTAGGTCCACCAGCCGACCACGAACCAGATCACGAGCACCGAGACGTCGCTGCCCCAGGCGTTGGCCCACTCGAACGGCGCCTCCGGGCGCGGCGCGGCGTGCCCGAGCACGTGCTGCATCTGGGCCGCCGTCGGGTGGATCAGGTTGGCGACGAACGGGTTGCCGCCGATCGACGACGGCAGCGCCATCTCCAGCGGCGAGGTGAACGCGAAGCCCGGCGCGAGCACGCCGAGCAGCCCGCCCGCGACGGCCGTCAGGAACAGCACGCCGAGCCACCTGACCAAGGTGCGCTGCGGCAGCTCGTCATGGGTGAGGTTGCCCAGGTAGAGCACCATGATCAGGAGTGAGACGTAGACGGCCAGCCGCATCAGGTAGCCGACGACCCGGCCGGCGGCGAGCTCGCCGTACGTGCCGTCCGGCGTCTCGGCGAGCGCGAGCGCGCTGACCAGGTAGCCCGCCAGCAGCAGCGCCCACAGGCCGAAGCCCTTCGGCGCGCGGATCGGCCGCCTGTGCCACAACGCCACCGCCATCGGCACGGCCAGCACCACCACCGACAGCCCGCCCAGGCCGAGCGCCCACCAGACCGGATAGCCGAGCAGGAACGCCGCGATCGGCCACGCCGCCCGCGCGGGACGGCGCCGGCGCCGGGGGCGGGGGCGGGGGCGGGCCGCCGCAGGCAGGGCGGCGGCGCGGGGGGCGGGGATGCTCACGCGCCCCACTCCGCCGTCTCGGGGACGGGCGCGACGAACCCCGGCGGCACGGCGACGGCGCCGAGCACGCGGGCGCCCTGCCGGCCGAGTTGCCGTACGGCCCGGGTGACCTCCGGGGAGGTCGTCCGGCGCAGGGTGATCAGCAGCAGGGCGGCGTCGGGATGGGCGGACCGGCCGGTCACGACCGTCACCGGCACGAGATGCGCCAGCGCGGAGCCCAGGCCCTTGGCGAGCTGCCTGGCCCTGCCCTGTGCGCCGACGCCGTCGAGGCTCCCCGCCCCCACGCCTTCGAGGAGCAGCCGGTGGGGCCCGCCGCCCAGCGACGTGGCGACGGCGGCGGCCATCTCGTCGAGGAACGCCGTGTCCGGCCTGGCCGGAAGCTCGGCGAGCAGCGGCAGGCCGCACAGCCGTTCGACGTCCGCGCAGGTGCGGATGCGGGTGTCCAGCCGGTCGCGGCCGAACGCGGCCCCCGCCCCGGCGAGTATGCCGAGGAACAGGCCGCTGCCGAGGAAGAGCGGCGGGCTCGGATGGGCCGGCCGCGCGGGAGGCCTGGCGGGGCTGATCACCGTGCCCGGCGTCACCGCGACGGTCTTGAGCGCGTCGTAGCGCAGCGTGAGGTCCGACATCTGCCGGGCGAGCATGGCCTGCCGCCTGGCCGTTCCCGGCCCCGCCGCGGTCTGTGTGGTCTGGGCGGTCTGGGTGGTCGCCGCCTGGGTCGTGGTGGCTTCGTCGAGGTCGTCCTTGACCTCGCGCAGTCGCGCGGCGATCAGCTTCAGCTGGGCGTCGATCGCGTCCTCGGCGGCGCGGGCGCGGTTGCGCAGATACGCCTCCGCGTACGCCTGGGCCCCCGCGGCCGCGGCCCGGGGATCCGACGCCGAGTAAGAAATGGAGAGAATGGCGGAATTGGGAGGAACGTCCACTGTCACGTGCTCCCGCAATTCCTCCGGATCCGGATATTTCAGAATCGCGGCGGCCAGGGTGGAGACGACCGCCGATCGGGCGACCTGTGATTCGGTGTCGAGGTTGAGCGTTTCCCGTTGCCGGGAGCTCGGCACGTTGAACTGTTCCTGCGCGCCGGTCGGCAATACCTGCACCTGCGCGACCGCGGTGTAACGCTCGGGGGTCATCGCGAGCGCCGCGGCCCCGCCGCCCACTCCGGCGAGCAGGCAGACGGCGGCGACCAGGCGCCTGCGCCCGAGCACGGAGCCGTATTCGGACAGGTCGCGGCTGTGCGGCGGCAGGCTCATCGAACTCCCCGTGCCCTCGTTCGTCACGCGGCCGCGGCCGGCGGTGGGGCCACCGGTGCCCCCCGGATGAGGAAGGGGCAGCCGGGCGCGTTCGTGGTCCCGGCGGCGGTCCGCGGGATCCGGTCTCGAACTATAAGCCGCCACGGAGTTTCGTCCCCGGCTATTGCCGAATTCGCGTCAGGCGATGGCCGCTCAATTAGCCGATGAAAACGGAAATATCCGTACTCGTGAGATGGGGAAACGGCCCCCGAAACCACGGGGATTGATGGGATGGTGTTTGCCCATCCGTTCATTGCGTGGTCTGCCGAGGAAGGGGGCGCGATGAGACTCATCGCCGGCTTGGCCGTACTGGTGGCGGGGGTGTGCGCGACGGCCTGCACGGGCACCGCCACGAGCGGGCGGGTGCCGGGCGGCGGCGCCGGGACGAGGCCGGTCGCCTGCGTGGTCACGGACAAGCTCATCCCGACGTGCGGGGCGTGGTGGGGGATCGCGCCCGACGTCTTCTCCGGACGCGGCCCGATCCGCGCGGTGGACCTGGCCGAACGGCGCATGGGGCGCCGGGCCGACATCGTGCACGTCTACCACCGGGGCGGAGAGCTCTTCCCGACCGCCGAGGAGCGGGAGATCGCCAAGGGGCCCCGCCTGCTGCTGGTGAACTGGAAGCCGGCGCTCGACCACACGTGGGCCGAGGTCGCGCGCGGCGAGGTGGACGGGCGCGTCGACAGGCTCGCCGAGCACATCCGGCGCACGTTCCCCGGCCGGTTCTTCCTCACGATCCACCACGAGCCGGAGAACGACGTGCGCGAGGGCGGGGGCTACTCGGCCGCCGACTACGTCGCGATGTACCGCCACGTGGTGACCCGCCTGCGGCAGCAGGGGGTGCGCAACGCGGTGACCGTGATGACCTACATGGGCGCGCCCAACTGGGCGGCCAAGCCGTGGTTCGGCAGGCTCTACCCCGGCGACGACGTGGTCGACTGGGTGGCCTTCGACCCGTACGCGGACGACCGGGTGACGGACTTCGCCGGGCTGGTCGACAAGACCCGGCCCGACGCGCCGGGCTGGCCCGGGTTCTACCGGTGGATGCAGGCCAGGTTCCCCGCCAAGCCGATCATGGTCGCCGAGTGGGGCGCCTTCGAGCGGCGCGGGGCGCCCGCGTTCAAGCGCGACTTCTTCGAGTCGGTCCGGCGTCAGATCGGGGACTACCCCCAGATCAAGGCGCTGGTCTACTTCGATTCGCCGCTGGCGCCCAGGGGCGACACCAGGTTCGACACCACGCCGGGCGCCACCCGGGCGTTCGCGCAGCTCGGGCGGCTGCCGCGCTTCACGTCGACGCCGGTGCCGCCCTCCTGAGCCTTCGGCGGACGCCTCAGCGGACCCAGCCGCCCGAGGTGACGAGGTTCAGCACGGCGCCGACCGCGCGTTCGATCGTCATGTCCGTGGTGTCGAGGACGAGGTCGGCGTCCTCCGGCTCCTCGTACGGGTCGGAGATCCCGGTGAACTCCGGGATCAGCCCGGCCCGCGCCTTGGCGTACAGGCCCTTGCGGTCGCGGCGCTCGCACTCCTCCAGCGGCGTGGCCACGTGGACCAGCAGGAAGTCGCCGCCGACCTCCTCGACCATCGCCCGCACCTCGTCCCGGGTCGCGGCGTACGGCGCGATGGGCGCGCAGATCGCCAGGCCGCCGTGGCGGGCGACCTCGGCGGCCACGAAGCCGATCCTGCGGATGTTGCGGTCGCGGTCCTCGCGAGAGAACGTGAGCCCCGCCGACAGCATCCGCCGCACGACGTCGCCGTCCAGGTAGGTGACCGTGCGGCCGCCCCGTTCGAGCAGCGCGTCGCGCAGGCCCCGGGCGATCGTCGACTTGCCCGAGCCGGACAGGCCGGTGAAGAACACCACGAGCCCCCGCTTGTGCGGCGGCCCGGGGATGGTGACCGGCGCGGGACCGGCGTAGTGCTCGGTGGCGCCGTAGTTGCGGGCCACGTGCTCGCGGAGTTCGAGGTCGATCTCGGTGTCCTCGCGCGGCGCGAGCGGCACCGCGACCACCGTCGCCCCCGGAAGCCGCTCGGCCGCCTTGAGCGCGGCGCGCACCACGGCAGGGCCGCCCTCGCCGAAGACGAGGGGCATGAGGAGCACGGTGGCGTCCAGTTCCTCGGCGGTCGCCGCCATGTCGTCGAGCGCGGCGCCGTCGAGCGGCCCGCGCATGGTCACCGCGAGGACCTCGCCGTCCGGCAGGTCCTTGCGGACCTCCTCCGGCGTGCGGCGCAGCCGGGAGAACGGGCCGTACACGGGGGCGTCGAGCGCCTCGACCGGCCCGGCGGCATGGTGGCCGTCCCGCTCCTCCACGGTCAGCACCGCGACCGCCGCGCCCTCGGGGTCCCTGAGCGTCACCCGGGCGCCGGGCCCGAACTCCTCCGGGAGCGCGATCGTGATCGGGTCGGGCCAGGACGTCCCTCCGGGCAGCCGCCCGCGCTCGACCACGCTCTCCACCTCGGCCGAGGTGAGGAAGCCGGTCAGCGGCGCGTACGCCCCGGACAGCAGCAGCTCCAGGTCCGCCAGCTCACGTGCGTCGGGCGTCCACTCGGTCATGGCTTCCGTTTCCGCTCGCTTGTTCGCAGCTCGGTGGGTCGGATACGCACCCTACTGGCAACCGCACGCATAGCGTGCCGGTGCTCGGGGCGTCTACAGGCAGACATTAATCCGAGGAGGTGCTCGTGGACGCCGCAGAGGAGCGACGATTCCGCGAATTCGTGTCGGCCCGCGCGCCGGCGCTCATGCGGCTGGCCTATCTGCTGACCGGAGGGGACCAGCACTCCGCAGAGGACCTGGTGCAGACCGCCCTGGCCAAGGTCGTCACACGGTGGGGGCGGCTCGACGAGCCCGAGGCGTACGTGCGGCAGGTCATGTACCGGCAGCAGATCAGTTGGTGGCGGCTCGCCTGGCGGCAGCGGGAGACCAGCATGGCCGACGTGCCGGAGCACCCGGCCGGCCGCGCGGGCACCGACGAGGCCGAGCTGCGGATGATCCTGCGCAAGGCGCTCGCCCGGCTGACGCCCCGCCAGCGCGCCGTGCTCGTGCTGCGCTATCTCGAAGACCTGCCCGAGGACCAGGTGGCCCAGGTCCTCGGCTGCTCCGTCGGGACCGTGCGCAGCACCGCGCACCGGTCCCTCGCCCGGCTGCGGACGACCGCGCCGGAACTCGCCGATCTGCGCCTGAGTGAGGTGATCTCATGACGCCCCGGATGCTGAAGCAGACGCTGGAGGAGTGGTCGCGAGAGGTCCACGTGCCCGGCGACCTCGCCGACCGGGCGCTGCGCCGCCGGTCGCGGCTGCGCCTGACGAGATTCGCGGGGGCGGTCTCGTGTGCGGCCGTCGTGGCGGCCGTGGCCCTGCTGGTGCCGCTGGCCGTGGTCCCCCTCTTCACCGCGGAGCCGATCTCGCAGGTCGGCGGCCCGCCCGTGGTGGTGCCCGTCCAGCCCTACCGGCAGACGATCCCCGTGCAGGACGTGCTCGCCGACACCGGGAACTCCCCGCCGAAGACGATGATCGCGGCGGGCAGAGTGGCCGTCTCCGCCTACTACACGTGGCGGTCGCGTACGGTCGCCGGGCGCAAGGTGCTGGACCGCACGTGGTATCTCCTCGATCCGGCGACGGAGAGCTACGAGAAGACGGAGTGGGGCTGGGCCGAGGTCGCGCCCGGCCTGCGCTGGGCGGCGGTCCTGGAGAGGGACCTGCCCGTGCGGAGGATCGGGATCTTCGACATGGAGACCCGGCAGGTGCGGGCGTGGGTGCCGGTGGACCACCCCGTGGGCGGCGTCGCCTGGTCCCCGGACGGCACGCGCCTGCTCGCCACCGCCTACGACGAGTCCCCCGACCTGGACATGACGTCCGTCGACGAGCGGCGGTGCCCGGCGCGGGTCGCGGCGACGCCTGAGGATCCCCGGCAGCCGCCGTTCCAGATGATCGCTACCAGCCGCATCGGCTTCTACCTCGTCGACGCGGCGACCGCGACGGCGGGGGACTTCCACGCCGTCGATCCCTGCTGGACCGAGAACAGCAACGTCAGGCGCGACTTCAAGTGGAGCGACGACGGCACCCTGATCCGCGAGCGCAGCAACGTCTGGAAGCAGCCGGACGCCTTCCTGGACCTGGAGGGCAGACCGCACGACGCGCCTTCCGGCTACGTCGCCACCGAGTCGAAGGCGGGCGTGTCGCCCGACGGCACGCTGCTCGCCGGCCCTGACGGCATGCCCACCAAGGTCACCGAGCTGTCGACGGGCGAGACCGTGGGCCGCCAGCAGGTGCTCCAGCTTCTCGCCTGGGCCGACGACCGCCGCCTGGTCGCGCTGGGCTGCGCGGACACGTGCGGAAACGAGTTCCACAACGGCCTGGTCCTGGTGAACGTCGACGGCGAGGACGCGGTCCCGCTGTCGGCGTACCGGAAGAACAGCCAGGAGCCCGAGGCGTGGGAGCCGGTGCTGACCCTCAGGTAGCGGCCCAGATGTAGCGGCTCAGATGAGGCGGGCGAAGTGGTTCTGCGGACGGCGGATCACCATGGTGATCTCGTCCTCGGTCCCGTTGAGCCCGCCTCGCGAGAGCGCGGCCACGGCCCGGCAGACCACGGCGACCAGACCGCCGTGCGGACCCCGCCGGGCCGGGCCGCTCACCGCCGAGTAGTCCTCGGCGATCATTAGCCCTCGCATCAGGCAGTACGCCTGGATGCCCTCGCGGGAGGCCAGCGGCTCGTACATCGCCGGAAGCGGCCCCACGGACCCGGCCGGGGCGAGCGTGCGCCACAGCGCCCGCCGCAGCCAGCGGGGCGTCACCCGATCGCAGAAGCCGTACGCCGACTTGCGGTCGCGCATCTTCAGCAGCAGCAGCCCGCCGGGGCGGAGCCCGGCCACGAGGCGGTCGAGCACGAGCTCGGCGTGGCGGATGCGTTCGAGGAGGAACGACACGTAGACGACGTCGAAGGAGCGGGGCGGGATCGGCACGAGACGCAGGTCGCCCAGGTAGGACGCCTCCAGGTCGCCGCGGTTGGCGGTGTGGGCCCGCAGGGGCGGCAGATCCTCGTCCACCCCCGTCATCCTCGGCTCGTAGCGCCCCACGTCGAGGGCGCCGCCCCGGCCGCATCCGGCGATGAGGATGTCGAGCCGCCGTCCGAGCTGGTCGGTCCACTGCTCGCGAATCCGCTGGCTGAACACGTCGTCCTGATCCGCGGACGACAAACGAACCTCTGTCATGCCACTGAGAGTAATCATTTGACGACGTGCAGTTGCGCATTTGCCGTCACCCATCATGTCCCGACCGAGGAGCGAGCGGAGCGAGGCGGGGGGACAGGGCGTAGCCTTGGTAGCCGCGGCCCGGTTGGGAGCGTCTCGCGGATCTCCTCCGTCAGGGGGATCGGCCGGATGAACGGGGTCGCGTCCGCACGCCGGCTGTCTTTGTCACGGGGCTTTTGAAGGCATCGATGTCTCTTTCCGGACTGCTCGACCTCGTATCCGCCGAACCCAGGCTGGCCGCCGCGCTCGACGCCGCAGGGCAGGCCGCCCACCCCGGCGCCGAGCTGGTGGCGCCGCCCGCGCTGCGGCCGTTCGCCGTGGCCGCGCTGTCCCGCGTACGGCCGGTGCTCGCCGTCACGGCGACCGGGCGTGAGGCGGAGGATCTCGCCGCCGCGCTCACGAGCCTGGTCGACGAGAACTCCGTGGCCGTCTTCCCCGCCTGGGAGACGCTGCCGCACGAGCGCCTGTCGCCGCGCAGCGACACGGTCGGTCAGCGCCTGGCCGTGCTGCGGCGGCTGGCGCACCCGATCGAGGGCGACCCCGCGGCAGGCCCGCTGCGGATCGTGGTGGCCCCGATCCGCTCGCTGCTCCAGCCCATCGTGGCCGGGCTCGGCGATCTGGCGCCCGTACGGCTGCGCGCGGGCGACGACGCCGACCTGGACGACGTGGTGGCCCGGCTGGTCGAGAACGGCTACCACCGGGTGGACATGGTGGAGAAGCGCGGCGAGGTGGCCGTGCGCGGCGGCCTGCTCGACGTGTTCCCGCCCACCGAGGAGCACCCGCTGCGGCTGGAGTTCTGGGGCGACACGATCGAGGAGATCCGCTGGTTCAAGGTGGCCGACCAGCGCTCGCTGGAGGTCGCCCAGGACGGACTGTTCGCCGCGCCCTGCCGTGAGCTGCTGCTCACCGACGACGTACGCCGGCGCGCCCGCGAGCTGGGGGAGGAGCACCCGGCGCTCAAGGACGTGCTCGACCAGCTCGCCGAGGGTGTGCCGGTGGAGGGCATGGAGGCGTTCGCGCCCGTGCTGGCCGGGGAGATGGACCTGCTGCTCGACCACCTGCCGATCCGGTCGGCCGTGTTCGTCTGCGACCCCGAGCGGATCCGCGGCCGGGCCGTCGAGCTGGTCCACACCAGCCAGGAGTTCATGGAGGCGTCCTGGATCGCCGCGGCGGCGGGCGGCGAGGCCCCGATCGACCTGGAGGCGGCCGCCTTCCGCACGCTGGAGGAGGTGCGCGACCACGCCGGCGAGCTGGGCCAGCCGTGGTGGAGCATCGCCCCCTTCGGCGAGGGCGTGGAGCTGGACGCGCAGGACGTCGAGGCCTACCGGGGCGACACGCAGCGGGCGCTCGCCGACATCAAGGGCTGGATGGGCGCGGGCAAGTCCGTCGTGCTGCTGAGCGAGGGGCACGGCCCGGCCGAGCGCATGGTCGAGCTGCTCAAGGGCGTGGACGTGGCGGCGCGGCTGGTGCCGTCCCTCGACGGTCCGCCGCCGAAGGACGTCGTGCAGGTCACGACGGGCCGCATCGACCACGGCTTCGTCACGCCGGACGTCGCCGTGGTGACCCACCTCGACCTCGTCGGTCAGAAGGCGTCCACCAAGGACATGCGGCGGCTGCCGTCGCGCCGCCGCAACATGGTCGACCCCCTCCAGCTCAAGGTCGGCGACCACGTGGTGCACGAGCAGCACGGCGTGGGCCGCTACATCGAGATGGTGCAGCGCACGATCCAGGGCGCGACCCGCGAATACCTCGTGATCGAGTACGCCAGGGGCGACCGGCTCTACGTGCCGACCGACCAGCTCGACGAGGTCACGCGCTACGTCGGCGGCGAGGCGCCCACGCTCAACCGCATGGGCGGGGCCGACTGGGCCAAGGCCAAGACCAGGGCGAAGAAGGCGGTCAGGGAGATCGCGGGCGAGCTGATCCGGCTCTACTCGGCGCGGATGGCCTCTCCCGGCCACGCGTTCGGGTCCGACAGCCCCTGGCAGCGGGAGATGGAGGACGCCTTCCCGTACGCCGAGACGGGCGACCAGCTCGAAGCGATCGACGAGGTCAAGCGCGACATGGAGCGGCCCGTCCCGATGGACCGCCTGATCTGCGGCGACGTCGGCTACGGCAAGACCGAGATCGCGGTGCGGGCGGCGTTCAAGGCGGTGCAGGACGGCAAGCAGGTCGCCGTGCTGGTGCCGACGACGCTGCTCGTGCAGCAGCACCTGTCGACGTTCGGCGAGCGCTTCGCCAGCTTCCCCGTCACCGTGAAGCCCGTCTCCCGGTTCCAGACCGACTCCGAGGTGCGGGAGACCCTCGACGGCCTGCGTACGGGCGCGGTCGACGTGGTCATCGGCACGCACCGGCTGCTGTCGCCCGAGGTGAAGTTCAAGGACCTCGGCCTGATCATCGTGGACGAGGAGCAGCGGTTCGGCGTCGAGCACAAGGAGGCCATGAAGCACATGCGCACGCAGGTGGACGTGCTCGCCATGTCGGCGACGCCGATCCCGCGGACGCTGGAGATGGGCCTCACCGGCATCCGCGAGATGTCGACGATCCTCACGCCGCCGGAGGAGCGGCACCCGATCCTCACGTTCGTCGGGCCGTACGACGAGAAGCAGATCGCGGCGGCGATCCGGCGCGAGCTGATGCGCGACGGGCAGGTCTTCTTCGTCCACAACCGGGTCCGCACGATCGACAAGGTGGCCTCGCGGCTGCACGAGCTGGTGCCGGAGGCGCGGATCGCCGTGGCCCACGGGCAGATGAACGAGAGCCAGCTCGAAAAGATCATGGTGGACTTCTGGGAGCGCAGCTTCGACGTGCTCGTCTCCACCACGATCGTCGAGTCCGGCCTGGACGTGCCCAACGCCAACACGCTCATCGTGGACCGCGCGGACAACTACGGCCTGTCGCAGCTCCACCAGCTGCGCGGCCGGGTCGGCCGGGGCCGCGAGCGCGGCTACGCCTACTTCCTCTACCCGCCCGAGTCGCCGCTGACGGAGACCGCGCACGAGCGGCTCGCCACGATCGCCCAGCACACCGAGATGGGCGCCGGCATGTACGTCGCCATGAAGGACCTGGAGATCCGCGGCGCCGGCAACATCCTCGGGGCCGAGCAGTCGGGCCACATCGCCGGTGTCGGCTTCGACCTGTACGTCCGCATGATGGCCGAGGCCGTCCAGGAGCAGAAGTCCAAGCTCGCGGGCGAGGCGAAGGTGGAGGAGCGGCCGGAGGTCAAGGTCGAGCTGCCGATCAACGCCCACGTGCCGCACGACTACGTCACCTCCGAGCGGCTGCGCCTGGAGGCGTACAAGCGGATCGCGGCCATCGGCTCGGAGGAGGACATCGCGGCGGTCCGCGACGAGCTCACCGACCGGTACGGCAGGCCGCCCCAGGAGGTGGACAACCTGCTGGAGGTGGCGCGCTTCCGGATCAAGGCCCGCAAGGCCGGGCTGACCGACGTGACGCTGCAGGGCCAGCAGATCAGGTTCGCGCCCGTGGAGCTGAGAGACTCTCAGCAGGTGCGGCTGCAGCGGCTCTACCCCCGCTCCCTCTGGAAGCAGGCGGCGGGCATCCTGCTCGTGCCGGTGCCCAAGACCAAACCGATCGGCGGTCAGCCACTACGCGACCTCGACCTGCTGAAATGGTGTGGGGACCTGGTCGAGGCCCTGTTCCTGGAGCCGATGCGGGTACAGTGACCCGCGAAATTGTCAACATACGCGTGGCCGGTGTCGTTCGGGAGGATCGTCCGTGAAGTCGTATCGAGTGCGCGTCGCCGTGGCGCTGGCGGCGGCCGGGATCGCCGTGACCGCGTGCGGCGGCCCCGTGCAGGCGGGTTCCGCGGCCATCGTGGGCAAGGAGCGCATCACCTCCAGCGAGCTGAACGACGAGGTCCGCGCGCTGCGTGCCGACCTTGCCGCCAACAAGATCCCCGAGGATCAGCTCCAGCTGTCCTTCTCGCTGCCGCAGACGGTCCTGCTCAACATGACCACGAGCAGGCAGTTCAGGGAGCTCGGCCGGAACAAGGGCATCACGGTCACCGACCGGGAGGTCGACGACGTCGCCACGGCGCAGGGCGGCTGGGACCAGTTCAACAAGGTGCTGCTGGCCAACGGCATCCCGCTGGACGAGGGCCGCGACTTCATCCGCGCCGTCGTCATCCGCAACAAGCTGGCGCAGGGCTCCGGGGCGGGTCAGGACCAGGCGAGCCAGCAGGCCGCCCTCCAGAAGGTCATCCAGGAGGCCGACTCGACCGTGCCGGTGAAGTACAGCCCGCGCTACGGCAAGTTCGACCCCCAGCAGGGCTTCGTCGCCGACGACCGCTTCGGCTCGGCGGGCGGGGCCACGGCGGGCGAGGCCGCCGCGGGTGCGGCCGGCGCCCCCCAGGCCGGCTGAGGCGCGATCTCCCGAACCACCGGCGTCCCGGCGACGCCGGGTGGGCGGGCTCAATAGGCTGAGGCCATGGCGTTGATCGTGGTGACCACTTCGCCCCGGGTCGCTCCGGGCCTGCTCGCGCCCGCGGCGTGGAAGGCCCTCACCCGAGGGCGGGTGCTCACCGGAACCCCGGACCACCCCTACCTGCCCTATCTCGACGAGGCCGGCGTTCAGGTCGAGGTGGTGACCCCCGACCCCGGCGCGATCGCCCGCGAGAGCCGTACGGGGACGGTGGTGTGGCTGGCCGCGCAGGACGGCGACGAGGACTTCATGCGCGCGGTCGGCCACGCCGCGATCTCCCTGGACGAGCCGCCGGAGATCGAGGTCGTCCCCGGCTCCTACGACCTGCCCGGCGCCCGGCTGCTCGACCTCGTCCAGGTCATGGACCGGCTGCGCCGCGAGTGCCCGTGGGACCGCAAGCAGACCCACGAGTCGCTCGTGCCCTACCTGGTCGAAGAGGCCTACGAGGTGCTGGAGACCATCCACGAGGGCGCCTACGGCCCGCCGCTGCGCGAGGAGCTCGGCGACCTGCTGCTCCAGGTCATGTTCCACGCCCGGCTCGCCCAGGAACGAATGGGCCCGGAGGGGACGGCCGGGGACGGCTTCGACATCGACGACGTCGCCGCCGGGATCGTGGAGAAGCTGGTCCGCCGCCATCCGCACGTCTTCGCGGACGTCGAGGTCTCCGGCGCGGGTGATGTCGCCGACAACTGGGAGACGATCAAGGCGGCCGAGCGGGCCGCCAAGGGGGAGACCGCCTCCGCGCTCAGCGGCGTGCCCATGGGCCAGCCGGCGATCTCCCTGGCCGCCCAGCTCCTGCGCCGGGCCGGCCGGGCCGGGGCGCCCGCCTCTCTCGCCGGCGACCTCACCCCGCCCGCCGGCGCCCGCCTGTTCGCGCTCGTACGGGAGACCCAGGACGCGGGGCTCGACCCCGAGGCCGAGCTGAGGGCTGCGGCCAGGGAGTACCGGCGGCGCGTGGAGCAGTGGGAGGACGCCGCGGACACGCCGTGAACGGGCGGCCCTGCGCCGTACCGGGTAGTAGGGACCGATAGGCTCGGGTGGCAAACCGCCCGCCATTTTGCTAGGAGCGTTCGTGGCTGCCATCGAGGCCATCACCGCCCGCGAGATCCTCGACTCCCGTGGGAACCCCACGGTCGAGGTCGAGGTACTGCTGGACGACTACAGCACCGGCCGTGCCGCCGTTCCGAGTGGCGCCTCCACCGGTCAGTTCGAGGCCGTCGAGCTGCGCGACGGCGACAAGAAGCGCTATCTCGGCAAGGGTGTCGAGAAGGCCGTCCTCGGCGTGACCGACGAGATCGCCGACGAGCTCATCGGGTTCGACGCCGAGGAGCAGCGTCTCATCGACCAGACGATGATCGACCTGGACGGCACGCCCAACAAGGCCCGCCTCGGGGCCAACGCGATCCTCGGCATCTCGCTGGCCGTGGCCAAGGCCGCCGCCGACAGCGCCGACCTGCCCCTGTTCCGCTACGTCGGCGGGCCGAACGCGCACATCCTGCCCGTGCCGATGATGAACATCCTGAACGGTGGCGCGCACGCCGACACCAACGTGGACATCCAGGAGTTCATGATCGCGCCGATCGGCGCCGAGACGTTCTCCGAGGCGCTGCGCATGGGTGCGGAGACCTACCACACGCTCAAGGGCGTGCTGAAGGAGAAGGGCTACGCCACCGGCCTGGGCGACGAGGGCGGCTTCGCGCCGAACCTGCCGTCGAACCGCGACGCGCTCGACCTGATCATGGTCGCGATCGAGAAGGCCGGCTACACGCCGGGCCAGGACATCGCGCTCGCGCTCGACGTCGCGGCCAGCGAGTTCCACAACGACGGCGTCTACACGATCGACGGCAAGGGCGTGTCGGCCGCCGAGCTGATCTCCTTCTACGAGGACCTGGTCCGCTCCTACCCGCTGGTCTCCATCGAGGACCCGCTGAACGAGGAGGACTGGGAGGGCTGGAAGGCCATCACCACGTCCCTCGGCGCCAAGGTCCAGCTCGTGGGCGACGACCTGTTCGTCACCAACCCCGAGCGGCTCGGCCGCGGCATCGCCGAGGGCGCGGCCAACGCGCTGCTGGTGAAGGTGAACCAGATCGGCACGCTGTCGGAGACCCTCGACGCGGTCGACCTGGCCCACCGCAGCGGCTACCGCTCCATGATGAGCCACCGCTCCGGCGAGACCGAGGACACCACGATCGCCGACCTCGCCGTGGCCACCAACTGCGGCCAGATCAAGACCGGCGCCCCGGCCCGGTCGGACCGGGTGGCCAAGTACAACCAGCTCCTGCGCATCGAGGAGCTGCTCGACGACGCGGCGCGGTACGCCGGTCGCGCCGCCTTCCCGCGCTTCCAGGGCTAGTAGGCGGCAGACGGCGGTAACCCCGGCTGGACACGTTCCGGACGCCTGGTGTGGCGACGGGCGCGGCGACGCCGTGCCCGTCCGGGCGTGTACGGCCGGGGCGGGCGGTTAGTGTGGCCGTTGATCGGGCCTTGCGCTGACCGACCGGGAGGGGTGGTTTCGTGGCGGCGAAGCGGCCGCAGCTCACCGGGCGCGCGGCGATCCTCGCGGTCGTCGTGTGCGCCATCGCCATGAGCCTGGCCTACCCCGTGCGGGAGTACGTCGCCCAGCGCCGGCAGATCGCCCAGCTGGAGGCGCAGCAGGCGAACGCGCTGCGCAAGCTCCAGAACCTGGAGCAGCGGCGCCGGCGGCTGGAGGATCCGGACTACATCAAGCGCCTGGCCAAGGAACGGCTGTTCTACTGCGAGCCGGGCGCGGACTGCTACCAGGTGATCGACGAGGAGACGGCCGGGACCGCCGCCGCCAAGGCGGGGACCAAGCCGCCGGAGCGGCCCGCCTGGTACGTCACTCTCTGGCGGTCGTTCGAGGCGGCCGACAAGGGGCGGCCCGCCGCGCCCGCGGCAGGGCGGAGCCCCGCACCGACGGCGTCCGCGTCGGCGTCCGCGCCGGCGCCGGCGGGATGAGGACCGGGGACGTCGTCGGGAACGGCGTGGCGGAGAGCGTGAAGGGCGAGGAGATCGACGTGGCGGACGACCGGGCGGACCACGTGGGCCACGCGGGCCGTGTGGACCCCGCTGACCTGGCGGCGGCGCGGGCGCAGCTCGGGCGACAGCCGCGCGGGGTGCGGGCCGTCGCCCACCGGTGCCCCTGCGGCCTGCCCGACGTGCTGGAGACCGCGCCCCGGCTGCCCGACGGCGCGCCGTTCCCCACGCTGTTCTATCTGACCTGCCCGAAAGCCGCCTCGGCGATCGGCACGCTGGAGTCGTCCGGCCTGATGAAGAGCATGCAGGCCCGGCTCTCCGAGGACCCCGAGCTGGCCGAGGCCTACCGGGCGGCCCACGAGGACTACGTCGCCCGCCGCGACCGCGCGGCCGACGAGGAGGGCCTGGAGCCGCTGCCGCGCGACATGCAGACCGCCGGTGGCATGCCGGGCCGGGTCAAGTGCCTGCACGCGCTGGTCGCCCACGAGCTGGCCGCGCCGGGGGTCAACCCGTTCGGCCGGGAGGCCCTCGACGCGCTGCCCGACTGGTGGGCCGGCGGCCCCTGCGTGGTCGTGGAGAATTCCGAAGAGCAGCCATAGGCCGTGCGGGGGACCGAAACGGGAGCGCCGTCGTGGCGCGGGGAGCCGACCGGAGGCCGGAGGGGATGAGCGTGAAGACGAAGCGGGTCGCGGCCATCGATTGCGGGACCAACTCGGTCCGCCTTCTCATCGCGGACATCTCCGGCGACGACCTCGCCGACGTCGAACGGCGCATGGAGATCGTCAGGCTCGGCCAGGACGTCGACCGTACGGGACGGCTCGCGCCGGAGGCTCTGGAGCGGACGTTCACGGCGATGCGCGGGTACGCCAAGCTGATCAGGGAGCACGCCCAGGACGGCCCTGTGCCGGTCCGCGTGGTCGCCACCTCGGCGACCCGCGACGCCGCCAACCGGGCCGACTTCGTCTCCGGCGTACGGGAAATCTTCGGGGTGGAGCCCGAGGTGGTGACCGGTGACGAGGAGGCGCGGCTGTCCTTCACCGGCGCGACCCGGGGCCTGGCCCGCTCGGGCGCCGAAGCCGAGACCCCCTATCTCGTGGTGGACATCGGGGGCGGTTCGACCGAGTTCGTCGTCGGCTCCCGGTCGGTCGAGGGCGCGCTGTCGGTGGACATCGGCTGCGTACGGCTGACCGAGCGCCACCTGCGCGACGACCCGCCGAGCGCCGGGACGGTGGAGGCGGCCGTCGCCGACATCGAGGCGGCGATGGACCGGGTCGAGGAGAGCGTCCCCGTGCGCACGGCGCGGACGCTGGTCGGCCTGGCGGGCTCGGTCACCACGGTCGCCGGGATCGCGCTCGATCTGCCCGCCTACGACCCCGCGCGCATCCATCACTCGCATATCCCCGCCGAGCGGGTGCACGAGGTGTCCGCGCGGCTGCTGCGCATGACGCACGACGAGCGGGCGGCCATCCCGGTCATGCACCCGGGCCGGGTCGACGTCATCGGCGCGGGCGCGCTCATCCTCGACCGCATCGTCCGCCGCTACGGCTTCCCGGAGGTCGTGGTCAGCGAGCACGACATCCTCGACGGCATCGCCTGGTCGCTCACCGCCTGACCGCCCGCCCTGTCCGGCTCCTCCCAGGAGGAGATCTTGTCGGTACTGCGCAATGCATAGTACTGTGCGATGCGTGGACAGTAGCCAGCTCCTCAAAGGAGTCCTCGACCTGGCGGTCCTCGCGGTGCTCGCCGAGCGCGACAGTTACGGATACGACGTCGTACGCCGCCTGCGTGAGGTGGGGCTCGAGGACGTCGGCGACGCCTCGGTGTACGGGACGCTGCGGCGGCTCTTCAAGGCCGGAGCGCTCACCTCCTACGTGGTCGCCTCCGACGAGGGACCGCACCGCAAGTACTACGGCCTGAACGACGTGGGCCGCTCGCTCCTCCAGACCTCGGCGAAGACCTGGACGTCCTTCGCCGCCACCATGAACGACCTGCTCAAGGAGGTCGATCCGGGATGAATCCCCCAATGACGCCCCAGAACTACGCCGCCGCCGTACGCGAGGCGCTCGCCGATCTCCCTGCCCGCGACAGGGACGCGCTGCTGGAGGACCTGGACGAGCATCTCGCCGAGGTCGCCGCCGAGCCGGGCATGTCGCTGGAGGAACGCCTCGGCAGCCCCGAGGCGTACGCGGCCGAGCTGCGGGCCGCCTACGGCGGGCGGCCGTCGGGCGGCGGCTCCTCGTCCCTCGGCGGGCGGCTGCGCGGGCGGATGAGCGGAGCCGCCCGGCGCGTCCACACGCGGCTGCTCGTGCTCCCGCCCTACCGGCAGGCCGCCGCCTTCGCCCCCGAACTGCGCCCCGCGTGGTGGGTGCTGCGGGGTTACGCGATCGCGCTGGCCGTGCTCGCGCCGATCAGCGC
Source organism: Microbispora sp. KK1-11 (assembly GCF_006874435.1). NCBI lineage: Bacteria > Bacillati > Actinomycetota > Actinomycetes > Streptosporangiales > Streptosporangiaceae > Microbispora > Microbispora sp. KK1-11. Next base: position 79,517 of record NZ_VIRJ01000035.1, read on the forward strand.
CCCCGGGCTGATCCCCGGCGACCTTCCCGCCTGGGTGTTCACGCTCGCGGTCGTCTGGGGGTCGGTGTGGCTGGGCCGGCGGGGCCGCACGGGGGCGTCGCGCTGGGGCCGCGTGCTGCTGCTCGGGGCCAACCTGCTGGCCGTGGTCCTCGTGATCACGGCGATGGCCGACGTCCCGAGCACGTCGTCGCGCGACGTGGCGTTCGACTACGGCCCCCGGCCGGATGTGCGCACGCTGGGCATACAGGTGGAGAGCGTCGCGTCGCTGGGCCGGGACGTCTCCAACATCTTCCCGTACGCGGAGGACGGGACGCCGCTGCACAACGTCCGGCTCTACGACCAGGACGGCAATCCGATCATGCTGGAGCCGGGGTTCGACCAGGAGCTCGTCATTCCCTGCGACGGGGAGCCGCCCATGCGCAACGCCTACCCGCTGCCGCTGAAGCCCGTGGAGCGCCGCGCCGATCCCACCGAACCGGAGGCGACCTGCGTGCCCGCCGCGCCCGCACCCACCGCGCCGGCGCCCGCGGACGCCACGGCCTCCGCGACGCCCTCCGCCTCGCCGTCGCCCTCCGCTACGCCGTCCCGGGGGTAGGGGGAAGGGCGGCGTCAGCCGGACCCGAGCGCGCGCAGCATGGTCAGGAGCGTCGTGCGGTCGGAGACGGGCCGGAAGAAGGCCCGGTCCACCCCCTCGACCACGGTGATGGCCTCCTGTGCGAGGGCGGCGCCGCGCTCGGTCACCCGCAGCCTCCTCGCTCGGGTGTCGGCGGGGTCGACCTCGCGCAGGACCAGGCCCTTGGCCTCCAGCTTGCGGATGACCTGCGAGGTCATCTTCACGTCCGTGCCGGCCTGCCGGGCCAGCGTGAGCTGGTTGGGATCCTCGCCGTGGGAGTTCAGCCACCAGGTGCTCGCCAGCAGGACGAACTGCACGTGCGTGAGATCCAGCGGTGCGAGGGCCGCGGCGATGTCGCGCTGCCAACGGAGGGTGGCGTGCCACAGCAGGAACCCCGGGCTCTCCTCGGGGTCCAGCGGGGGCATGGCCTAGCCCTCCTCTGCCAGCCGCACCAGCGCGGCCAGCACGTCGGGGAAGTCGGCGGTGATGGCCGGGCCGAGCTGGGGGCCGACCTCGTCGGCGGCCGGGCCGGTGTCCACAGGCCGGCTCCGTGTACGGACGGAGCCGGGCGGGACGTCAGCCGCGCAGGCGGACAGGCAGGGAGAACAGGCCGCGCATGATGGCGCTGGGCCACCACCTCAGCTCGGCGGGGTCGGCGGCGAGAGCCAGATCGGGGAATCGTTCGAGCACCCGGCCGATCGCTGCCTCTCCCTCCACCCTGGCCAGGGCAGCGCCGACGCAGTAGTGGGGCCCCCGGCCGAAGGCGAGGTGCGGTTCGCCGACCCGGCCGGGGGAGAACGCGTCCGGGTCGGCGAACGCCGCCGGGTCCCGGTTGGCCGCCAGCAGCGAGACGAGGATGGGCTCCCCCGGCAGCATCTCCTGGCCGCCGATGACCACGGGCTCGGTGGGAAAGCGCCAGGTGGCGTTCCGTACGGGACCGTCGTAACGCAGCATCTCGTCGATGAAGTCGGGCAGCAGGGAGAGGTCGGCGCGCAGGGCCGCCGCCTGGCCGGGATGCCTCAGCAGCGCGAGCAGGCCGTTGCCGATCAGCGCCACGGTCGTCTCGTGGCCGGCGATCAGCAGCAGGAACGCGGTCGAGGTCAGCTCGTCCTTGTCGATCTCGCCCTGGTTGGATCGCCGTACGAGGTCGGTGAGCAAATCGTTGCCAGGCCGGGAGCGCTTGAGCTCGACCAGGTCGGCCAGGAAGCTCTCCAGTGCGTCCGTCGCGCGGGCGATCTCCTCCACCTCGGACGCCGCCGCCGAGTCGATGACGGAGGCGTGGTGGTGGAAGGTGGCCCGGTCCTCCTCGGGCACGCCGAGCAGGTCGCAGATGATCGTGATCGGCAGCGGATAGGCGAGGCCGGCGATCAGATCCGCCTCGGGGCCGTCGAGACGGTCGAGCAGCGTGTCGGTCACCTCCAGCGCCCGCGTCCGCAGCCCCGCCATCCGCCGGGGCGTGAAGGCCGCGCTCACGAGCCGCCGCAGGCGCGCGTGGTCGGCTCCGTCGGCATTGATCATGTGGCGGGCGAGACCTGGCCGGTGGTCAAGGGGCAGGCCGAGAGAGGCGGCCCGCCACTCGGGCGAGCCGGCCGCCGGGTCCTTGGCGAGGGCGGGATGGGTCAGCGCGGTCACGGCGTCCTCGTACCGCGTGACCAGCCACGCCTCGCAGCCGGGCAGCGGCACGCGGGTCACCGGGGCGTTCCGGCGCAGCCAGTCGTAGGCGGGGTAGGGGTCGGCGTCGAACGCCGGGCCGAACAGCGGGGGGATCGAGTCGGTCGACACGCGCCGTACGTACCCACCTCCGGCGCGACGGAAAAGATTGGAATCTTTCTCGGCATGACCTCTTTGTGACACGGCGCGGATGCCTTGCGTACACCGGGTGGAGATCGCGCGACGGCGCGGCACCGGACGCAGGCTGCGGGCGGCGCGATCGGCGTACGCGGGCGGCGGTGTCGCAAGAGCCGGCGTCTGGCCGACGCACGCCATTTGACCTGGCACGATCGGTGTCATGAGCTCCGTTCCTCCCGGTTCCGGCTGGCCGGACGACCCCGCGTGCCCGGACACCCCCGTCGCCCACGACGCCCACGAGGTCGCCAAACTGGCCGCAGAGAGCCGCACGCTGACCGAACTGACCGCCAGGCAGTCGGTGTGCCGCGCCTGTCCGCGTCTCGTCGAGTGGCGGGAGGAGGTCGCCGACGTCAAACGGCGGGCGTTCGCGGACGAGACCTACTGGGGCCGGCCGATCGCGGGGTGGGGCGACGAGGCGCCGCACACGCTCATCGTGGGACTGGCGCCCGCCGCGCACGGCGGCAACCGGACCGGCCGGATCTTCACCGGCGACCGCAGCGGCGACTGGCTGTTCGCGTCGCTGTACCGCACCGGCCTCGCCGCGCAGGAGACCAGCGTCCACGCGGGCGACGGCCAGCGGCTGATCGGCGCCCGGATGATGGCGGCGGTGCGGTGCGCCCCGCCCGCCAACAAGCCGACCCCGGAGGAGCGCGACGCCTGCTTCCCCTGGCTCGCGAGGGAGCTCGCGCTCGTGGCCGGCACGACCCGGGTGATCGTGGCGCTCGGTGGCTTCGCCTGGCAGGCGGTGTGGCCCGCGCTGCGCGAGGCCGGGTTCACGCTGCCGCCCCGCAGGCCGCCGTTCGGCCACGCGGTGGAGGTGCCCCTCTCCCACGGCGCGGCTCCGGTCACGCTCATCGGCTGCTACCACCCAAGTCAGCAGAACACCTTCACCGGCCGGGTCACCGCGGACATGCTCGACGCGGTCTTCGCCCGCGCCGCCGCACTGGGGACCGCAGCCTTGTGAACCAATTCACAAGTGTGAAGTCGGTCACTGAGAGAAGATTGCGGGAATTTTCCTGAGAAATGTCGTCAAGAGATGACTAAGTGGGGAAAATCACTGGACCTTTGGCCCTAGCCCGTTGGTGCGGTTGCCAACTCGTGACGTAGGCTTGTGAATGCTTTCACAAGCTTCGGAGGGCATCGTGGCAGACCGCAACTGGAAACACGTCGTCATCGTCGGCGGTGGGTACGTGGGCCTTTACACGGCTCTTCGTCTCCAGCGCACGCTCCGCCGTGAGCTGCGCGACGGCAGCGTGCGGATCACGCTCATCGACCCGCAGTCGTACATGACCTACCAGCCGTTCCTCCCCGAGGCGGCGGCCGGCAACATCTCGCCGCGCCACGTCGTGGCCCCGCTGCGCCGGGTGCTGCCCAAGGTGCGCATCCTCAACGGCAAGGTCTCCAAGGTGCACCACGAGGCGCGCACGCTGACCTTCGAGCCCGCCGCCGGCCAGTCCCGTGAGATCGAGTACGACGTCGTCGTCATGGCGGCCGGCTCGATCTCGCGTACGCTGCCGATCCCCGGCCTGGAGGACGCGGCCATCGGCTTCAAGACCGTCGGCGAGGCCATCGCGCTGCGCAACCGGGTCCTGGCCCTCCTCGACCGGGCCGAGTCGAGCGACGACGAGGACGTGCGCCGCCGCGCGCTGACCTTCGTCGTGGTCGGCGGCGGCTTCGCGGGCATCGAGGCCCTCGCCGAGCTCGAGGACATGACCGAGGACGCGGTCACGTACTACCCGAGCATCGACAAGAAGGACCTGCGCTGGGTCCTGATCGAGGCGTCCAACCGCATCCTGCCCGAGGTCGGCCCCGAGATGGGCGAGTGGACCGCCGAGCAGCTGCGCGAGCGCGGTATCGAGCTCAAGATGGAGACGTTCCTCCAGTCGTGCGAGGGCGGCCTGGTCAAGACCTCGGACGGCGACGAGTTCGAGTCGGCCACGATCGTCTGGACCGCCGGGGTCAAGGCGAGCCCGATCGTCAACTCCACCGACCTGCCGCTCGACGAGCGCGGCCGGATCAAGACCACGACGCGCCTGACCGTGGCGGGCGTCAAGGGCGCCTTCGCCGCCGGCGACATCGCCGGTGTCCCCGACGTCACCAACCCCGGTCAGTACTGCGCGCCCAACGCCCAGCACGCCGTACGGCAGGCGAAGGTCCTCGGCGACAACATCACCGCGTACCTGCGCGGGGAGAAGCTGCAGGACTACCGGCACAAGTACGCCGGGTCGGTCGCCGGGCTCGGCCTCTACCGGGGCGTCGCGAACGTCTACGGCATGAAGCTGCGCGGCTTCCCCGCCTGGTTCATGCACCGCACCTACCACCTGTCGCGGGTCCCCACGGTCAACCGGAAGGTCCGCGTGGTGATGGACTGGACGCTGTCGCTGTTCTTCAAGCGGGAGACCATCTCCCTCGGCGAGATCGAGCACCCGCGCGACGAGTTCAGGGCGGCCGCGAAGAGCGGCCTCAAGCGCTGACCCGCTCGGCGCGGGCGGATCGAAGGACGCACACGGCCCGGCGGCGCACACCGCCGGGCCGTGTGCGTGTTCCTGCGCTCTGACATGCTGGTGTGGTGGACGGGGGAGAAGGTGCGGACGGTCTCCCGGACCTTGACCGGGTGGCTCCCAGGGGTGCCGTTCACGCGCTGTGGAAAGGGGGACAAGCCGCGTAAGACGTAACTTGCTTACAGAGGAGTGATCCGTGACATATGATCGCGGCGCCCCCGTAGCCCAATGGCAGAGGCAAGCCCCTTAAAAGGGCTGTGGTGTGGGTTCGAGTCCCACCGGGGGCACTGGCGCCTCCCAGCATGAAAGAGCCGGTGACCTGCGTGATCCAGGCCACCGGCTGATCTACTCAGTCCGGCTGTCTACGACTGACAACGATCGACTACGACGGGTCCTGCCCCCGGCGTGCCCCCGAAATTAGAACCCACCGAGGGCATCGGAGATCCTCTTTCGCGCTTGTTCTTCCTGACCGGCAATGCACTTGGCGTAAACGTGCAGCAGCACGGCGACGCTGTGCCCCGCCCATTCGGCGACCTGGGTCGCGGGCACTCCGGCGTTGAGCCACGTGGAGACGGCGGCGTGCCGGAGATCGTAGGGCCGTTTGGCAAGCGGTGAGGCGAACTCCTCCGGAGACAAGGCGGCATGCCGGGCCTTGCGCCAGACCCGGTGATAGGTGCTCTCCTGGAGGTCTCCGCCGTTCCGCAGGGCGCGGAACAGCCGGCCATCCGGGCCGGGCCCAGGGGTTCTCGAGATGAGCGTGGAGAATCCGTGTCAGCTTGGGCGGGCAGGGCACGACCCGGCTATCGCCCTTCTCACGATGCTTGAGAGGCCCCGGGTCGCGTCGCTGCCCGCTGTTCGACCAGGCGGCTCCAGGCGCAGGACTGGCCTCCTCCACGATCAGCTCGCCCCATCCCTCGTCAGGGATCAGGAGGTTGCGCTTGAAGAGGTTGACCGCCTCCTCGGGTCGAAGCCCGGCGTAGTACATCACGGCGAAGAACGCGACCAGCCGCGGCCCGCTCGGTTCTGGGCGCGAACCGCCTCCAGGGGGTTCCGGGCCTGGGCCGGATTGACGACGACGCGTTTGTCCACCTGACGGACCGACTTGGCGGACTTCCACGGCAGGTCCTTGATCGGATTACGGGACAACAACCGAAGCTCGATCGCGTACTCCATCGCGTTGACGAGAACGCCGCGAGTCCGCTGCACGGTACTGGCGGCCATCCGCTTGCCGTCTCGCCGGAGTGAGAGAGCCTCCAGGACCTTTCTGGCCACGGCAGGGTCGTCGAGGTCCCCCACCGGTCGTGTGTGCTGCTTGAGCCATTCCAGCGCCTTCCGGAGGTCCTCCGGCGGAGCACTGCCCTTCCTGCGAGGCGAGTTGAAGGCCCACTCCAGGAGGGCGCGACGGAGCGTTTCGTCGTCTGGGCGGCCCCGCGTGCTGGTGAGCAAGGCCGGCGTCGCGTCGCGGAGCGCACCGGCCGTGATGCGCCGCGAGTGCCCGGCCAGCCCAGGCCACTTCATGTCGACATAGGCGCAGGCGAAGTCGAACCAGCTCATCGCGCGCTCCTCGCGCCCCCAGGAGACCGGAAGCCCAGTGACGGTGCTGAACGCCTCTCCTCGGCGAGCGGCCGACAGCAGATCGGACCGGTAGCTCTTGGCATGGGCGACCGTGGCGAACGGCTCACGGTAGATCCGCCCGTCGACACTCCAGCGGACTCGGTAGTTCGTGGTGTTGGCCCGCTTGCGCGTCTCCAGCTTGTAGATGCGCACGCTGTAGGAGATGTCCTTCACCGGGCGCCGTCCTCATGCGCATCGAGCCAGCGATCGAGGTCGCCACGGCGAACCCGAAGACTTCCGTTCGGAAGCGTGACGCAACGCGGGGCTCGCCTCTTGGCGCGCCACTCGTAGAAGGTGGACCGGGAGATTTGCAGCTCAGCGCAGACCTCGGCCACCGTGAGCATCGACTTGGTCTTGGTGGCCGTCGTCACTGGCTGACTCCTTTCGTGGAATGAGCTGGTGTCGGAACCGACGTCGAGATCACCGGGGACGGTGGATCGTCAGTAATCTGCGCGGCCAGAACTGCCTCACCAGGGGTGAAGCCTTGGCCGGCATAGGCCCAGGAGCCGACGACAAGGGTGCTGTCGGGGTCGTAGGGCAGCCGGGCGAAGGTCATGCGCAGGCGGAACTCGGCCCGGGCCTGGCGCAACCTGGTGAGGGTGGTCGAGTAGGTGCGGCTCTTGGTGGAGAAGTGGCGCGCGGAGACGCCCTGCTCGTGGAGCGTGGGCAGGTCACGCGGCTTGATTCGCCGGTCGAGGGTGCCGGAGGTCTCCGCGGCCTTGGTGGCGTACTTGGCGACGTAGGCCGCCACGGCGCGCTCGGACAGGTGCGGTCCGTCGTGAAGGTCGCCGGGGTCGATCGGCCGTACGTCGACCTGCTCGCCCCACACCAGGTGCCGGGTCGGCTGGCCGAGATCGGGGGCATCGATCCGTACGGCCTTGACGGCGGTGCGGATGGCGTCGGTGAGCAGGTCGACGGTGGCCCAGGCCGGAGGCGGGATGACGCCTTCGTCGCTGCGGCCGTCGAGCCGGATCACGGCGTGGAAGTGGACGACTCCGCGCGCTTGGAATTCGGCGACCTTGGCGAAGGACACCCGGACCATGCGGTCGAAGTCTTTGCGGGTGAGCCCGGCCGAGGCGGCCAGGTGGCGGCGCAGGTAGATCGTGAAGCGGCGCCACAGGTTCCCGGCGTGGGCGTTCCACAGGACGTGGCCGGTGTAGTCGTAGGTGTCCGGGTCGAGGGGTTGGCCGATGCGCGGATCGCCCGCGGCATGCCGTTTGAAGCAGGCCGGGCCGGTACGGCGCGGGTGGCAGACGTCGGCCTGGCCGTCCTTGCCCGGGCCGCGATGCACTGGGCCGAAGCTCGGCGCGGTCAGGGTGGCGAACACGCGCGGATGGGTGCGGACGGTTTCGGGGACGCCCTTGTCTCCGCCGAGCAGGCCGGAGCGGATGAGGTGGAAGGTGTCGCGGCGATAGACCTCGGCGCAGGCGGGGTAGCGGGTGGCGCGGCGATTGCCGCAGCGGATGAGCAGCTGCCCGTGTGGTTCGGCGCGGGTGCTGTACTGGCCGAGAACCTCGCCGGTGTGGGCGTCGAGGGTATGGGTGTGTCCGCTCAGGCGGATGGGTTCGCGGCAGATCTGGGAGGCGCGTCCGGTCCACGCTCCAGGGCATCGCACCAAGACCCTGGACCATCCGGAGGCCGGTGCGCTGCGGTTGAACTGCGACGTCCTGCTCGTGCCCGAGGATGACCAGGAGGTTGTCCTGATGACGGCCGACCCCGGATCGCCTGCCGTGCGGGCCCTGCGCAGGCTGGCCACGCAGGCGACCTGAAACGAAGGATGCGCACAGGTCTCGCCAGCGGTCACAGAGCGTCGCAACTCCATATTCACTGGGGCCTGTGCCCACCTTGATGCCGAGGCTTCCACGCCGCCTATCTGCGCGGCCTCTTAGGCCAAATTAGTGCGTACCTGGCGATCTTGCCGGGGAACCCCGGCCGGGCTGAGGGCGGGTTGCGCGCGGGAGCCTCGTGGTGCTGCGCGGCGTCGGGAGGGTCTGGTGGTGCGGGAGGCGCTGACGCATGCTGAGCCGGCGCCGCGAAAGACGCCCGGAAAACCGCACGTTCGAGCAACCGGGCAATCACTTCGCTGCCTGGCAGGAACCGACGCTGCTTACCACCGAGGTCCGCGCCGCGTTCCGGTCATTGCGCTTGCGGGGCGCCCCGGTCATTCACGGCACGGTTGACGGCCCGATCTGGTTGCAGCCATTCTCCCCGCATGGGCTTGGGGGAACACGTTCGCTACCAGACCTCCTTTACGGACTCGGCCCGCTGGGATGGGTTCGTGTTCCGCCCCGGCGACATCGTGATCAGCACCCCGGCGAAGTGCGGCACGACCTGGCTGCAGATGATCTGCGCCCTGGAGATCTTCAAAAGCGCGACATTCGACCGGCCGCTCGACCAGATCTCGCCGTGGCTGGACGTCCTGCTGCGCCCGCTCACCGGAGTGCTGGCCGACCTCGAGGCACAAGCGCACCGGCGATTCATCAAGACCCATACGCCCCTCGATGGATTGCCCTTCGACGACCGGGTCACCTACCTCTGCGCAAGCCGGGACCCCCGGGATGTGGCCGTGTCCTTGGACAGCCATACCAGCAACACCGACCGGGCCGTGTCCCTCGCATTGCGGGAGGATGCCGTGGGCGCCGTGGTCCTTGACGAGCTGCTGGCCGCCGCTCCGTCCCTGCCGAGCGGGACCGCGCGCGAGCGCTTCTGGTCCTGGGTCAATCCGGCCGCGCCCGGAAAGACCGTGTCCGACCTGGAGATCATGCTTCACCATCTGGACACGTTCTGGCAGGTCCGCGACCAGCCGAACATCGTGCTGCTGCGCTACGAGGACCTCCTTGATGACCTCGAAGGGCAGATGCGCTACATAGCCGCCCGGCTCGGGATCGCCATCACCGAGACAGCCTGGCCGGACCTGGTCCAGGCCGCCACGTTCGCGGTCATGAAGGGCCGGGCCGGCGAGCTCGCGCCCGAAGCCAGCCACGACGGCTTCTATCACGACCCCAGCCAGTTCTTCCACAGCGGATCAACAGGCCAATGGCGGCAGGTCCTCAGCGAGGAGGAGCTTCCCCGGTACGCCGCCCGAGTCGCCGAATGCGCGCCCGCGGACCTTGCCGCCTGGATCCATCGGCCCGCGCTGCCGGCGGCAGGCAACCTCTAAGGGCGCGGCGCATGAGTGAAGACGCGCCGGAGCTGACCGCGGAATCCGCCGTGGTTACAAGTTGCCTTACGGGTTCAAGCCGCCGCCCGTGCCGGGCGGCGGTGGCGCGGCGCGTCCGGACGCGGCCGGGCGTGCGGCCTCTTCGGGCCGGTCCCGTCCGCGCCGACGCCAGCCGCGCCCGATCCCAGGCAGAGGCATGACGCCCGCGGGAAGCACGACCACCAGGACGAGCACGACGCCAGCCGCCGCGGCCACACGGACGCGCCGCAGTTGGCCGAGGTCCTTCTTTGCCTCCGGCGGGGGATCTCCGGCCCCGAGGTGATCACGGCGCGCAAGCCAAAGTTCGTGGGGTGGCTGGGGCCCTGATCGCTTCGCCCGCCATCGACCCAGGCAAGCCCAGCAGACCGGCTCCTCCGGCTCAAGGCCGGCCGTGACCGATGGCATCCGATGACCGAGGAACCGCGACCAGGTTGACGTACACGCGAGGCCGGCCTTGCCCCTCCGTCCCCGGCCCGCTGCCGCTCCGCGGTGGGTCGACGGCGTACGAGGTGATCAGGCAGGGAAAGCGTGCGTATGGTCGCAACAACCGCGTTAGCTATCTTTCGGAGCCTCGTCTACTTCGATAAGATTTGCGTTTCACTGCGGGCATGCTTACTTGGTATTTCTGGAAGAGTGGATTGTGCTTATGTCGTTCATTGACGACGAAGACGCCCAGGTTCAACGCTGGGAGCGGGCTGCAACCCTCTACTTGGAGGAACACAAAACTTTGGAGCAAGTAGCCAAAGAGATGGACGTCGACGAATCGACAATCCGATCTTATCTTGCAAATGCTCTTGTTGAGCGTCGGCGGCGCGGGCGTGAAGAACGTGCGGACGTGAAAACGGAAGAGATTGTGAAGATGCGCGCCGCAGGACTGAGTTGGAAACAGATTTCCGCAGCAACTGGCTTGTCCATCAGCGGTGCCTACACTCGGTGGGAACTTGCTACCAAAGGGCGAAGGGCAGGCCGAAGCAGGCCTAAGTACCTCATGGAGGCCGATCGGCTTGAGAAGAATGATTGATATTTGAATGCTGGTGGAGTTCAGAGTTCTCGGCCAGGTTGCGCGCGACCGTACCCGGTCCTAGAGGTCGGCAGAGGGTGGGCATGCTAGCGCCGGAGCGGAATCTCGGGCATCGCGAGTGTCGGCCGGGAACCGTAAGGTCGTCGTTGTGTCGGCTGTAACACCCCGAAAGCTGCGCGAGACTATCGCGGCGGTGCTGCGTGACGGGATGACGCGTGTGCAGATCAACGAGTTCTGTGCCGAGGACTTGGCCCTCACCCCGCCAACCGGTGTAAGCGAGGATGACCTCGTCTTCTACAGCAAGTTCGAGTATGTCAAGGCGCTCCTCACTGGTAAAAGCCTCGCCGAGCTTCTGATCATCGCGACGCAGGTGAGTGAGGAAGTCGGGGCGCCGGAGCTCGTAGAACTGGTGCAACAGGCCAGGCTGACCGGCGTTGCCGGGGAGCTGAAGAACCTCATCTTCGCCGCTGACGGCCCCAAGCCGAAGCTCGGGTTTCGGGACGCGATCAACAACGACATAGTTGTGCTGGAAAACGAGCAGTACTGCCTGGTTTACGATCGGCATCTCGGTCCGGCCGGGTTGACCTGGCGGGATCTCACCGAGTGGTGGGCCGAACGCGAAGGCCTGACTGGCGCCCCTGAACGGCACGTCTGGACTAGCTTGTATCAGCGGTTGGTGGCATCACTGGCCAACGAGGCGGAGGAGTGCATCCTGCGCAATTACGTCCAGCGCTACCGGTCTCACGGAAGCAACATCCCGGCTCTCATCCCGCAGGTCTACCTCCATTACGACCCATCGCCACAACAGTGGAGGCGCGGCAGCAGGCCGTCCATCCCGCGGCAGCGCATGGACTTTCTACTCCTGATGCCCAACCGAGTGCGCATTGTCATCGAGTGCGACGGCATCCAGCACTACTCCAACGAGCATCGCCAGGCCGACCCGCGCCGCTACGCCGAGATGGTCGCCGAGGACCGCGAGCTGCGGCTGCGGGGCTATGAGGTCTACCGCTTCGGTGGACATGAGCTGAGGGCAGGGCCGGCGTCGGAGCGACTGTTGACGGAGTTTTTCGATGCGCTTGCCTTCCGCCACAGCCCGCAGACCTCATGAACAAGCTGTGGGGCAACGCGATAGCGTGCGGGAAGTCCCAGGATGCCGATCAGCTAGGTAAGAGGGGGACGTTCCATGACTGATCCAATCGAGATACCAGCCGAAGTTTTAGCCGTATTCCGACAGATCAAGGCCGTTGCCGACGCGTCGGTCGAGTTTCTCGAATCGCTTCAAGCGCCGCCAACTGTCGTCTGGATAAGCGCCACCGATGGCGGAACGTTGACGGAAAGCGTCTCGGTGACCGCTCACCCTGAGACCATTCACGCAACCGCCAACATCTCGCTCCCAGCGATCACAGCTTCTTTCTCTGGCGAGGTCTCACTGCCGCCGCTTCCCCCGGTCCCCGAGGTGAAAATGGCCCGGGTTTGGCTTGACGCGATAAAACCGGCCATTCAGGCGGCGGTAGCGATAGGCGCCCTGGAAAGCCTCCTGCAGTTCGCCGAACGACTACTCGACATACACCCCTAATTCGGTCGGAGCGCCAACCGTCCGAATCACCTCACCGTCCATCTGTTACCGCGCGAGGCCGACGAGAAGACGATGCCACCAGAGGCGGGCTTCCGCATGTTGCCAGCCACCGGTGTATGCGTGCTCAAGCGGGTCTAACTGGATGACCTTGTGGACCATGTAGAGCCCGCCGCAGGAGACCAGCTCATAGACCAGGGCCTCGCAGGCGCAGGTGTACTCCACCACCCGGTGTCGACGGCCCTGCGGCTCTGACGACCAAAGCAGCTTCACGCGGTTGGGAAGAGCCCTGCAGAGGTGGAGGGCAATGCCCGGGCAGTCCCAGTCGACTTCGTCATCCTGGGGCAAGCTGGCAGGCTCCATAGATCGAGCATAGACCTCTATAGACCTTAGTAGAGGTATCTAGGTGTTTTTGCAGGTCAGCAGGCATCTATGGTTGGTCGCCGTGGTGGAGGAGAGCGACTTCCCTGAGATCGACCGCGACGGCCCGGAGCTCGTCTACATGGTCGTGGCCGACCACATCGCAGGCCGGATCGAGCGAGGCGACCTCAAGCCGGGACAGCGGCTACCTTCGGAGCTGGATCTCTCCGAGCAGTACGGCGTGGCGCGGATGACCGTCAGACGCGCCATGAAGGAGCTGCGGGAACGGGGTCTCATCCGCAGCGTGCACGGCAAGGGCACCTACGTTCAGACGCCGCCGGCTACGGAAGCCATCACGGACGAGTGAGCCCGGCCGGAGAGGTCGGTAACGCGAGACTGTGCCCCATGCATGCCCAGGATGGCGGCAAGAGGCGCATCCGAGAGCGGTTGCGCCAGCTCAGCGGGTGCGCCGAGGCGGGGTAGCGGGACCCCTTAAAAGGGCTGTGGTATGGGTTCGAGTCCCACCGGGGGCACTGGCGCCTCCCAGCATGAAAGAGCCGGTGACCTGCGTGATCCAGGCCACCGGCTGATCCGGCCGGTCCGAGGAGATCGGCGTCACCGGGCGACGTTCAGGCGTGGTGACAAGTCCCTTACGGAATCAGGCCGCCGCCTGTGCCGGGCGGCGTGTACGGCCCCGCGCCCTGTAGCGCGCGCATCAGCTTACGGCGGCGGTTTGTCTGCGCATCAGCAGGTGGCCGCGGCGGAATCGTTCACCCTCCAGAGGCTCGCGCAACATGCGCGCCACCTCGACGAACTCTTCCTTGCGGGCCAGATCGGCCAAGTCGTCGATCGGCCACCGGTAGGCCGGCAAGACCTTGTGGTCGAACTGCTGGACGGGACCGCCCTCGGATTCGAAGAAACCGAGCAGGAGGTAGCCACCCGGGGCCAGCACCCGGCGGAACTCGGCGAAGTACGGCGGCAGCTCCGGTGGTGGGATGTGGATGGCGGAGTACCAGGAGAGCAGACCGCCCAGCTCGCCGTCGGCCACGTCGAAGGCGCCCATCGAACCGACCTCGAAACGCAGGTCAGGATGGTCTTTGCGAGCGATGTCGATCAGCGCGGGAGACAGGTCGACGCCGAAGGCGTCCAGTCCGAGGTCACGCAGGTGTGCGGTCATGTACCCGGGACCGCAGCCGGCCTCGGCGACGGGCCGGGGTCCGGCGGCCCGTACGAGTTCGGCGAACACGGCGACTATCGCGCGATCCAGCGGCAGGCGGTCCAGCGAGTCTCGGGCGAGGTCGGCGTAGAGGTCGGCTACGGCGTCGTAGGCGTCCGCCGTCGCGGTCAGATAGGGGGAGGATTCGGCCACGGCGGACGACTGTAGTTCATCGGCCGGCAAAAATCGTCGTTGCCCGACCGGTGGGCGCGTCCGTTCCGGTCCGGTCGGCCGCGACGTCAACGAGTGGCGTCCCCGAGGCCATAGGCCGTCATGGCGAACCGCGGGCGAGATCACCGCTGTTACCGGGCCGCGCTCGTGCGGCGCTACAGAGGCCCCCGCCGGAAGGAATCACATGTACGGGAAACGATGCGGCATCTTAGGTGCGGCCCTCCTCGGCACGCTCGTGCTGTGGCCGACACAGGGTGCCCTGGCCTCGCCCTCGACGGTCTCTGGTCTCGCGGTTGCGGTGGCGGCGACATCGCCGCAGGACGACGGGCGCGGCCGGGACCACCATCGCGGGCATGACCACCGTGGGCATCACCACCGGGGTCACGACCATCGCGGGCATGACCACCGGGGCCGGATGTCGAGGTAGGCGACTCGGACCGCATCACCATGGCCGCTCCTCCTTCGATCGGAGGGGCGGTCTTCGCGTGTGCGGGGGTTGTGGGTGGCGGCCTCCCGCTACGTGTTCCGGCACCGCGGACGTTGATTCCGGAGGTTCGCCCCTGACGGCCGACCGTAGATCTTTTCGTCCACTTTTGTCATAGGGAGCCCATGCTCGGATACATTCGTGCATGCGTTTCGTCCCTTTTGTCATGATTCTTGTGGGTTTGGTGACAGGTGTTGCCTCGCCTGCGTCGGCCATCACCCACGGCTCGGTCGATAAGACCAATCACCCGGAAGTGGGAGCCCTCATCGGTGACAAGCCGGAAAGCGACGGCACGTGGTCGTACTGCACCGGCACCCTCATCTCGCCGACCGTCTTCCTCACGGCGGCCCACTGCGGGAACAAGGGCCAGAAGACCGCCCGGGTCTCCTTCGCCAGCCACTACCAGCCCGGCGAGAAGCTGTACACCGGTCGGTACGTGGCCGACTCGAGATACAAGGGCGACGCCTATGACCTGGCGGTGGTGATCTTCCCCGAGCCCGTCAGCGGCATCACGCCGGCCAAGCTGCCCACTCTGGGCCTGCTCGACCAACTCAAGGCCGACGGCACTCTGCAGACGGCGCGCTTCACCCCCGTCGGGTACGGCTCGCTGGACCCCACGAAGAAGCGGCACGGATGGCGGTACCACTACATCGACACGCGCAGCCAGACCTCCATCTCCTTCAAGCGCCTCGGCAGCAGGTGGCTCGACCTGACGCCGAACCCCTCCCGGGGGGAGGGTGGAACCTGCTACGGCGACTCGGGCGGCCCCAACTACCTCGGAGGCCCCGACTCGAACCTGCTCGTCGCCACGACGATCAGCGGAGTGGACGACGCCTGCCGGACGACCAACGTCGACTACCGCCTGGACATCCCCGAGGTCCGGGAGTTCATCGGCAAGTACGTCACGCTTCCCTGACCTCGATCCCAAGTTGGGGGTAGACGGATAACCCCAATGGGGGTATGAATTATGCATGCCTAAGATCAACGTGTATCTGCCGGACGATCTCGCGGAGGCGGTCAAGGAAGCGGCACTGCCGGTGTCCGCGATCTGCCAGCGGGCGCTGGAGCAGGCGGTGCGCCGGGTGAGCGCCATCCGCGAGAGCATCCTCGGCGATTTCGAGATCGACGACCCCCGGCTGTCGCACTTCACGCCCAGGACCCGCGCCGTCTTCCGGATGGCGCTGGAACGGGCCCGGGCCGAGAACGCCGCCGGCATCGGCACCGAGCACCTGCTCGCCGCGATGCTGGCCGAGGGGCAGAACCTCGCCTTGCACGTCCTGCGTGCCATGGAGGTCGAGCCCACCCTGGTCGAGCGCGACCTCGCGAGCCGCCACCCGTCCGTACCCGCCGCAGCGGCCGGCCCAGAGCAGCCCGGGGACGAGGGAACGCGGAAGGACGGTCCGAGCCGGTTCGACGCGCACGCGGCCAACGCCCTCGAACTGGCGGTCACCGAGGCCCATGCGCTGGGGCACAACTACATCGGGTGCGAGCACCTGCTACTCGGCCTGGTCGCGGAGCCCGACGGGATCGGCGGGCAGGTGCTGCGGGATCGGGGCGCCGAGCCGCGGCTCACGCGGCGCGCGGTCGTCGCGGCGCTCGCCGGCTACGTCCACCTCCGGGCCCAGGCGCAGGACGCCTCCGCATCCCAGGCCGCCCCTCAGGCCGCCTCCCAGACCGCCGCGCAGGCCGTGGCGGCGGTCGTCCGTCAGGAGATCGCTCCGCTCCTGCGGCGCATCGAGCGGCTCGAGCAGCACGCCGGAGTCGCCGCGCCCGCCGAGGACGATGCCTCGTGACCGGACGTGTGCTGCTGGTGGCGACGGGCGACGTCATGGCGTACGCCCGTCACACCGGCCGCCCGGGGCTCGCGACGGCGGCCGATCTGCTGGCGGCCATACCCGTGGATCTCGGTGTGGAGGTCGTGACCGAGGACGTGCAGGCCGAGCCGAGCTGGGACACCTCGCCCTCCACCATGCTGCGGCTGGCCCGGCGTGCCCGCTCGGCCCTGGTCGACGAGGGGTTCGACGGCGTGGTCGTCACCCACGGCCTGGACACGATCGAGGAGACGGCCTTCCTCACGGACCTGCTCGCGGGCCCCGCCGCTCTACGCGGTGGCATCGTGCTGACCGGCGCCGTGCGCGGGCTGGACGAGCTGTCGAGCGACGGCCCGCGCAACCTCGCGTCGTCCCTGGTCGCCGCCGCCGATCCCGCCCTTCGCGGCGTCGGCGCGGTGGTCTGCGTGAACGACGAACTGCACGCGGCCCGCTG
Organism: Microbispora sp. KK1-11; assembly: GCF_006874435.1. Taxonomy (NCBI): domain Bacteria; kingdom Bacillati; phylum Actinomycetota; class Actinomycetes; order Streptosporangiales; family Streptosporangiaceae; genus Microbispora; species Microbispora sp. KK1-11. The sequence goes on from NZ_VIRJ01000035.1 coordinate 96,382, forward strand.
GGTCACGATGGCCGACGCGACGGGCGTGGCGGCCTTCTCGTCCGCGCCCGCGCCGATCCTCGGCCGGGTGGCGGACGGCAGGGCCGAGATGACGGCGACGCCGCCGCCGCGGCCCCCGGACGCGCGGGGAGAGCCGGAGACGCACGTCGCGCTGATCAAGACCTATCCGGAGATGGACCCCGTGCTCGTCACGTCCGTCGTGGACGCCGGAGCCAGGGGTGTGGTGCTGGAGGGCACCGGCGCCGGGAACATCCCGATCACCCTGTACGCGACCCTGAGTGAGCTGGCGGAGTGGGACATCCCCGTGGTGGTCGCCTCGCGGTGCCGCACCCGGCCGGTCGCGCTGGAGGACCTGCCGCCGGCCCTGGGGCTGGCCGCGAAGGTCGGCGCCATCGGAGCGCGCGGGCTGGCTCCGGTGAAGGCCCGGTACGCCCTGATGGTGGCGCTCGGCGGGGGTGGGCGGCGCGCCGTCCGCGACTGGTTCGCCCGCCTCTGACCGCCGTCAGGCATGTCCCTCGTTCACCGGCGCCGACGCCTCCTCCACCTGCGGCGGCTCGGCGTACGGGCCCGCGGTGCGGCGGACCGCCGCCCGCGAGGGCGCGGCGTCGGTGTTCGGCGGGCAGCCGGAGACCGGCAGGCACAGCACGAACATGGCGCCGCCGTACGGCGACTCGGCCGCAACCAAGGTGCCGCAGTGGGCGCGGGCGATGTCGCGGGCGATGGCCAGGCCGAGCCCGGCGCCACCGCGGCCCCGGCTGCGCGCCGTGTCCGACCTGGCGAACCGCTCGAAGATCCGCTCCCGTTCGCGCACCGGGACGCCGGGACCGTCGTCGCCGACCCACAGCTTGACGAAGCCGTCGTCGCGCCGGAGCCCGATCTCGACCACGCTCCGGGCGTGCCGCTGCGCGTTGTCGAGCAGGTTGGTCAGGAGCCGGGCGAGGTGGCGCGGCGCGGCGTGCATCCTGACGCCGTCCTCCAGCAGAAGGCGCACGGGTATCCGGTCGGTCCGGCGGGCGACCTCCTCCCTGACCAGTGCCGACACGTCCACGGGCTTGCGGCCCGGGGCCGTCGCCCCCACCTTCGCCAGCAGGAGCAGGTCGTCGATGATCGCTTCCAGTCGCTCCACGTCGAGCAGCGCGTCCCTGAGCAGCGACCGCAGATCGGTCTCGTCGGGGTGAAGCTGCGCCTCCTCCAGTTGCGTGCGCAGGCCGGCGAGCGGAGTGCGCAGTTCGTGGGAGGCGTCCGCGGCGAACTCGCGCTGCCGCCGCAGCGCCCGCTCGGTGGTGAGCTTCGCCTGCTCGATGCGGGCGAGCGTGCTGTTCACGGTGCGGGCGAGCCGCGCGATCTCGTCGTCCCCGGCCGGTACGGGCACCCGGGTGTCTAGGTCGTTCACGTTGACGGCGGCCAGGTCGCTGCGGATGGCCTCGACGGGGCGCAGGGTGCGTCCGGCCACCTTCCAGGTGGCCCAGGCGGTGAGCAGCACGAGCACGGCGACCTCCGCGGTGAAGAGCAGATCGAACATCGCGACGGGAGTGAAGCCCTCGACGGGGCGTCCCGCGTACACGACGGGGGAGTCGGGCCCCGGCGTCACCCGCAGCGCCGACAGACGCAGGCAGCCGAACCCGTCGTGCGTACAGGCCTGCAGGTCCTGCATCGGGTCCTGCTGGGACGGTCAGAAGGAAGTCAGCGGGGGCCTCCCCCGGGCGGCGGGCGACGCGGCGAGCACCCGCCGATTCGGAGCCACCACTTGGACCAGGTCGATCCCGGCGACCTGCGGAGTGATGATGTGGCGGAAATGGCCCGCACGCCACGCGGCTGCCGTGAGCGCCGCCTCCTGCCGGGCGTCCAGCCAGACCGCGGTGGAGAACGCCTGCCGGGCCAGCATGCTGCCCAGGATCCCGGTGGGGATCAGCAGCAGGGTGGCGAGCGCCGTGATGAGGACGGTGATGCGTCCTCGGATGGAATGAGGCCGAAACCTTCGCAATAGCGGTGGGCCGCTGACGTTCATCGCCGTCCTCCTCGCGATGACATTCCCTTGCGGCACTGGCGGCGGACGGGTCTCCGGTGTCGAGGTGGCCGTCCGGACGGCCTGCTGTGCCGGTCTGTTCGGAATGAGGCTCGCAACGGCAGGCGGAGTGGTCGCTGTGGCGTTCTGCCTGGTCAGGCCGCTACTTCTCGGCTCCGCACCACGCTAGCACTAGACTTTAAGAACTCAAGTAAAGGAAATGTTCAAGTTTGTTCTGTGGTCGGCGTCGGTCGTTTCCGTCCGTGGGCGACGGCGGGAACTCGCCCGGAAGTCTGATCGTTGCCACTATGGTGGAGTGGCGCTCCCACTTGTAGGGGTACCGCTCCTCGGGCACCATCCCACTAGGCCGCGCAGCGGCTGATCAGTGAGTCGCGTCCTGGAGGAAGCGAATGGAGAGCAAGAACCCCATATTCAGTCGGCGCGGGGCGGCTGGTCAGCAGGCGTGGGCCGGTCCGACGCCCAGCGTGCAGCAGCTGAACCAGATGTACGCCACCCCCTCGTACGCTCCCCCGGCGGCGCGGACCATGACGATCGACGACGTCGTGGTGCGCGGCTTCATGACCCTCGGCACGCTCGTCGTGTCGGCGGCCCTGGCCTGGTACTTTAACGTCGGCTGGGGGCTGGCGGCGCCGGCGATGATCGTGGGCCTGATCCTCGGGCTCATCGTGTCGTTCCGGCAGAGCACGAATCCGGCGCTGATCCTCGGCTACTCCGTGTGCTACGGCGTCGCCATCGGCGTGCTGAGCCACATGTACGACTATGTCTACAACGGCATCGTCCTGCAGGCCGTGCTCGGCACGATGGTCGCGTTCGGCGGCACGCTGGCCGTGTACGCACTGAAGATCTTCCGGCCCACTCCGAAGTTCGCCAAGTACGTGATCGCCGCCGCGTTCGGCGCGGTCGGCCTGATGCTGATCAACTGGATCGCGGGCTTCTTCGTCAGCGGTGGCCTGGGCCTGCGCACCGACAGCCCCATCGGCTGGGTCTTCAGCATCGGCATGATCCTGCTCGGCTGCTTCTTCCTGCTGCTCGACTTCAGCGAGATCGAGCAGGGGGTGCGGGCCGGCGTGCCGGAGCGCTACTCGTGGCTGATGGCCTTCGGCCTGACCCTGAGCCTCGTCTGGCTCTACCTGGAGATCCTCCGCTTCATCAGCTACTTCACGAACAACGACTAGGGCCTGTCTCAAAGCCTGGTGAGCCAGTCGTTGATGGCGGTTATGTGGATGGCGGCTTGGTAGCGGACGGCGAGTTTGTCGTATCTGGTTGCGATGGCGCGGTGGCGTTTGAGCCGGTTGATGCCGCATTCCACAGCATGACGGGCGCGGTAGTCGTGGGCGTCGAAGGTGAAGGGTCGACCGCCGCGGCTGCCGCGCCGTAGGCGTGCGGCGATGCGATCGGCTGGCTCGGGGATGGTGCACCTGATCCCGCGACTGCGTAGGTGGGCGCGGATCGCCCGGGAGGAGTAGGCCTTGTCGGCGCGGACGATCTCGGGCCGGGTGCGGGGCCGGCCGGGTCCGAGCCGGGGGACGCGGATGCCGGCCATGACCGCCTCGAACTGTGGGGCATCGCCCCGCTGTCCGGCGGTCAGTACCAGCGACAGCAGCCGCCGGCCCTGCTCGCAGGCCAGGTGCAGCTTGGTCGACAGGCCACCGC
>NZ_VIRJ01000036.1:0-96582 GCF_006874435.1 Microbispora sp. KK1-11
GACCCAAAAGCCGCGGCCTGACCCTCTACACGATCCTCAAAGAACTCCAGATACTCCTGGCCACCTGGACCGGCCGCTGCCCCACCTGCTCACAGCGCCCACCCTGAGCACCTAACAAAGCACTACTAGGGCGTGTATCGAAAGTGCGTGCGGTGGTGGACGTGTCGCAGTACTCCTGGGGAGACAGAGACACCTTGGTTCTTGTTTGGAGTCGTAGATGGCCGTTCGCCGTGTCGTGCCCAACATCCAGTCGGAGGCTGCGCGGGAGAGCCGGGAGTTCTATGGCCTGCTGGGCTTCGAGGAGGTCATGAACCACGGTCGGATCATGACGCTCGCGTCCCCGTCCAGCCCGGCAGCGCAGGTCAGCGTCATGACCAGCGATAAGACCGCGCCTGTCTCCCCCGACATGAGTGTCGAGGTGGACGACGTGGATGCGGCTTATGCGGTCATGCGGGCGAGCTGGCGCGGAGATCGTTCACCCCTTGCAGGACGAGGAGTGGGGCGTGCGGCGGTTCTTCGTCCGTGACCCCAGCGGACGGGTTGTAAACGTGCTGGGTCACCGCTGACGGCCCTCCCGTGTCCCTGGCGAAAGTGCTGGTCACAGCCACTCGTTGATGGCCGCCACAAGAACGCGCATTGAAGATCCGCTGCCAGGTACCCTCCGTACGTCCAGACGCGTGCCGCGCCGCCCACGCGCTCCGTAGCGTCGGCACCACGACGAGCAGGAGGAAGAAGGACATGGCCACCACCGGCGACGCGCCGGCGACCTATCCAGATCGAGTTACGCCGTTGATCGGACGGACCCGTCGTCCGCCACGAGCGTTCCGGCTTGCTTGATCTGGCGGTGAATGGGGCTCACCTCGGCGGACTCGACGCCGGGCAGGGTTCCGACACGGTCGGAGGTGAACTCGAAGAGCTCGTCCAGGTCCCTGCAGTGGACGGCGGCGTGGAGGTTGTTCCTCCCGGACATGGCGGCGACGAAGCCCACTTCGGGCATCTCGGCCAATGCGCGCCCAACGGACTTGGTCTCGGAGGGGTGTACCTGTAGCCACAGGTTCGCGCAGGCATGGAACCCCAACGCCGCCGGCGTGAGCTCCACATGGATGTGCACGACGCCGTCGCTGATGAGTGCCTGAAGCCGCCGGGACGCCCGGCCGGGAGTGAGACCGGCCGCGGACGCGAGGTCGACGAGACTGGCGCGACCATCAGCGGTAAGGGCCGTCAGCAGCTTCTCGTCGTGCTCGTGAAGATGTGGCGATCGGTTCACGACCATGGCCGATTCCTTGTACGGCTTTCCGGTCAGGCCGAACTGCGCTTCCTGTTCGGGCGTCAGCACTCCGGCGAGCGCGGCCCAGTACCGGCCTCGTCCGCCGAGAAACTTACGGAGCATCACGGATGCTTCGATGTCGAGTACGGCGGCCGCGCGGGGGAGCTTGCGTCCCAGGAGGTCCTCTCGCTCCTCTTGCGATCGTGACCGGACCGCGCAGGTGACCTCGGCGCCGGCCGCGCTCAGCGCGACCCAGCTGATGTCATCGCGGTGCGCGAGCGCTACGGCGATGGCGGCGCCGCTGCCGGGCCGGCACCGCAGCCGCACCATCCACTGGCTCTGGCCGAGCGCGCCCGGGTCGACGGCTCCGGTCACCCGCAGCACGCCCGTGCGCCGCATCCGCGCGTACCGGCGGGACACGGTCGGCTCGGACAGCCCGAGCACCGCCGCCATCGTCGCGAAGGGGACGCGCGGGTCGATCTGCAAGGCACGGATGATTTGCAGGTCGGCGGCCTCCAGGGTGAAAGAATCCACCATTTGCACCGCTGTCATATCGACGATCGTACAACCAGGGGGTGGATCTGAGGCGTGTCCGGCACCCGCGCGATGACACTGGGGTCACAGACGTGAGGGAGTGTTCGATGCGTAAGTGGTTACCGCTCGTCGCGGTGTGTCTGGGCACGTTCATGCTGCTGGTGGACGTGACCATCGTGAACGTGGCCCTGCCCGATATGGCCAGCGGCCTGCGGACCTCGCTCAGCTCGTTGCAGTGGGTGGTCGACGGGTACGCCCTGGCGCTGGCCGCGCTGCTGATCGGTGTCGGCGGGCTGGCGGACAGGATCGGTCACCGGCGGACCTACCTGGCTGGGCTGGCGGTGTTCGCGCTTGCCTCGCTGGCCTGCGGCATCGCGCCGGACCCCGCGGTGCTCATCGTCTCTCGGGCTGTGCAGGGCGTGGGCGGCGCGGCGATGATCGCCACGACGTTCGCGTTGCTGAACAACTCCTACACCGGGCGGGAGCGAGGCATGGCGTACGGGATGTGGGGGGCCGTGTCGGGCGCCTCCTCGGCGGTCGGGCCGCTGGTCGGCGGCCCTCTCACAGAATTCCTGTCGTGGCGCTGGATCTTCTTCGTCAACCTCCCGGTGAGCGTGGTGGCGATCACCATGGGCGTGCTCCTGCTGCGCGACCAGCACACCCGGCAGGCGCATCGCATCGACGTGGTGGGAGTGGTGCTCTTCTCGGCCGCGATCGGCTTCCTGACGTTCGGGATGATTCGCGCCGGCGAACTCGGCTGGGACACCACGAGCTGCTGGGTGGCGCTCTGCGTCGGTGCGGCCTTGCTGCTCGCGTTCGTGGTCGTCGAGACGCGGATCGCCGAGCCGCTGCTCGAACCGTCCCTGTTGCGCAACCGGGTATTCAGCGGCGTGCTCATCGCGGCTGTAGTGCTGAACTTCTCCGCGTACGTGTCGTTGACCTATTCCTCGATCTGGATGCAGTCGGTCTTGGGTCTGTCGCCGGTGACCGCCGGTCTGGTCGCGCTGCCGATGTCGGGAGCCGCGTTCGTCGTCTCCGCCTCGCTCGGACGCGTCATGCACCGGCTGCCGCCGGGGCGGGTGATCGGCAGCGGGATCCTGCTCGTCGGCGTCGGTGACCTTCTCGGTTTCGCGCTCGTGCACGTATGGGCATCCTGGCCGGCAATGCTGCCGGCCTTCTTCGTCGTCGGGCTCGGGGTCGGTCTGGCCACGCCGCTGCTGAGCTCGACCGGCACGGCCGCGGTGCCGGCCCGGCGCGCCGGGATGGCGGGCGGTGCCGTCTACACCGCCCGGCAGGTGGGTTTCGCCTTCGGCATCGCACTCCTCGGCAGCGTCTTCACCGCCGGCGCGCACCACACTCTCGCCGACCGGCACATCGAATCCACGGGCTCGGTCGCGCACGACATCGCCGGTGCGCGCAGTGCTGACCTGGCGCGCACGGTGCCCGCAGGGGCACGCCGGCTGGTCGACGAGGCGGTCCACGCCGCGGCCGCCAACGGCATCGCGGCGCTTCTCGCCGTCGCCGGGCTCCTGGGCGTCGCCGGGGCCGTGGTCTCGTTCGTCATGCTTCGAGAGCGACCCGTGCCGGAGACCGCCGCCGAAGCCAGACCGGAGGCCGCCCTGGCCGAGTAGATACGCGGCCTAGCGGCCGGGGACGGAGGCGGGACGGCCGGCGTCGAGGCGATCACGCTGCGGCACGACGGTGTACTCGGGGTCCTTGGCCGAGGCCCGGCCCGCCTCCAGCACGCCGAATCGGGTGCACAGGGCTCCGGCCGTGATCGCGAGCCCGGACAGCGCGGTGAGGGCCCGGCTGCGTCCGGCGACCGTGGCGAGCAGGCCGCCGCCGAGGGTGAGCACGCGGGAGGCCCGCATGAGCCTGCCCGCCCTGCCCTTGCGGTACGGCTCGCCGACGAGACCGAGACGGCGCTCCATCAGCCCGCCGGCGACGACCTCGGCCACGGCGCCCGCCGCCGCGGCGGCGCGGGCGGGCCCGGCCTGCGCCCGTGGCGTGGTCAGCATGACGGCCGCACCCGCCGAGGCGAGGGCACTCCCGGAGAACAGGAACGGCAGCTCGCGCATCCCCTCGTGCCAGGCGGGGACGGCGGTGTCGGCCAGCAGGACGGCCGTGTAGGTGGCCATCGCCAGACCGCTCAGGCCGCTCGCGACCGACGCGGCGTCGCCCGCGAGGGGCAGCAGGCCGGTCACCGCGGAGCCCGCCGCGACGCCGGTCAGCCCGCTGTGGGCGGCCAGCGTCCAGGAGCCGACGCTCATCGGCGAGGTGACCTTGAACACCCGCAGCATGTTGAGGAAGCGCATCGGCCGGCCCAGCTCGGCCACGAGGAAGACCGCACCGGCGCTCGCCCCGGCGAAGGCGGTCATCCGGGCGGCCAGTTCCAGCCGATCCCGCCCGGTGAGGCGGGCGGCCGCCGCCATCGCGCCCGCCGCGCCGGACAGCCCGCCCAGATAGAGGTACGCCGGCATGTGGGGTTCATGCCAGATGGGCTGCTTGAGGACCGGCTGGCCGTAGTAGGACCGGAACTCGGCGTCCGGCACCATCTCGTCCCGGCGCCTCGGCATCAGATCCTCCCCACAGAAACGATCACGACCTTCTCCCCGGACGGTGTCATGTCCTTCTCCGCAGGCAGTGTCATGTCCTTCTCCGCAGGCAGTGTCATGTCCTTCTCCGCAGGCAGTGTCATGTCCTTCTCCGCAGGAAGGAGGCGGCGACGCCGGCGGCCAGGGCGAGCGCCGCGCCGCCCGCCCAGCGCCACATCGCGGGCAGGTCGCGCGTGGTCACCACGGGATCCGGCGGCAGGCCGTACGTCTCCGGCTCGTCCAGCAGGAGGAAGAACGCGCCCGTGCCGCCCACCCCGTTGTCCGGGTTCGCGCCGTACAGCCGGGCCTCGGTCGTGCCCTCGGCGTGCAGCCGTTCGACCCGTTCCTCGGCCCGCTGCCGCAGCTCGTCGAGCGGCCCGAACTGGATGGACTTCGTCGGGCACGCCTTCGCGCAGGCGGGCTCCATGCCGCCGCGCAGCCGGTCGTAGCAGAGCGTGCACTTCCACGCCCGGCCGTCGTCCTCCCTGCGGTCGATCACGCCGTACGGACAGGCGGGGACGCAGTAGCCGCAGCCGTTGCAGACGTCGGCCTGGACGACGACGGTGTCGAACTCGGTGCGGAACAGCGCCCCGGTGGGGCAGACGTCGAGGCAGGCCGCGTGGGTGCAGTGCTTGCACACGTCCGACGACATGAGCCATCGGCCGTCCTGCTCGACGAACGCCACGTGCCGCCAGGTGCTCGCGCCGAGCGCGCCGGTGTTGTCGTAGGAGGTGGCCCGGAAGACGAACCCGTCGTCGGGCACCTGGTTCCACTCCTTGCAGGCCACCTCGCAGGCTTTGCAGCCGATGCAGATGGACGTGTCGGTGAAGAACCCCACCCGCTCAGCCATGGCGATACCTCTCGATCAGGTCGAGCAGGGCCTTGCCCCGCGGGCGGCGCCCCGGCAGGACGTCGCAGGTGCCGGCCTTGCTCTCCTGGATGTAGACGTTCGGGTCGAGCACGATCGACGGCAGGTCGTTGACGACGTCCCCGGTGATCACCCCGCCGCTGCTGTATCCCCAGTGATACGGCATGATCACCTGGTGGACGGTCCGGCCGTTCAGCCGCAGCGGGCGCACCCGGCCGGTCACGAGCACGCGCAGCTCGATCGCGGTCCGCGCGGTGACGATCGTCGCCCAGCCGCCGTTGTCCAGCCCGATCTCCTCCGCCATGTCCAGGGACACCTCGCAGAACGCCTCCGGCTGGAGCTCGGCGAGGTAGGGCAGGGGCCTGCTCATGGCGCCCGTCGTGTGGTGCTCGGTGAGCCTGCTCGTCGTGTAGACGTACGGGAACCGGGGCGACAGCGCCGGGTTGTACGGGTTCTCGGGGCGGTCGATGGTCCGGCGGGCCGGGTTGGCCTGCTGGCCGTACAGCGCGTTGCGCACCGGCGACTCGTGCGGCTCGTAGTGGGTGGGCAGCGGCCCGTCGGACAGTCCTGACGGGACGTACAGCCAGCCCCTGCCGTCCGACTGCATGATGAACGGGTCGGTGCCGGCCAGCGCGTCCTGCGCCTTGGCCCCCTCGGGCGGCACGTAGTCGGGCGCCTTGTCCTCCTCGAAGTCCGGCACGTCAGGTCCGGTCCATTTGGTCCCGTCCCAGTAGACGTACTTCTTCCGCTCGCTCCACGGGCGGCCCTGCGGGTCGGCCGAGGCGCGGTTGTAGAGGATGCGCCGGTTCGCCGGCCAGGCCCAGCCCCATTCGAGCGCGACAGGACCCTGCTCGGTGTGCGGCTTGCGCCGGGCCGCCATGTTGACCCCGTCGGCGTACACCCCGCAGTAGATCCAGCAGCCGCAGCTCGTCGACCCGTCGGGCTTCAGCTCGCGCAGCGACGCCAGCAGGCGGCCGTCGGCGGCCGTGCCGTTGATCTCGCGCAGGACGGCCCCGGCGTCGGGGTCGCGCTGCTCACCGATCTCCGGGTAGTCCCAGGTCAGCTCCATGACCGGCCGGTCGATCTCGTCGTCGCCGAGCCGCTGCCTGATCCGCTTGCCGAGGTGGTAGTAGAACCACAGGTCGCTGCGGCAGTCGCCCGGCGGGTCGAGGGCCTTCTCCCGCCACTGCAGCAGCCGCTGGGTGTTGGTGAAGGTGCCCTCCTTCTCCACGTGGCTCGCGGCCGGCAGGAAGAAGACCTCGGTGCCGATGTCCTCGGTCCGCAGCTCGCCCGTCTCGATCTCGGGCGCGTCCTTCCAGAACGTCGCGGTCTCGACCAGCACGAGGTCGCGGACCACCAGCCAGTCGAGGTTGGCCAGGCCGAGCCGCTGCGCCTTGCCGTTGACCGAGCCGACCGCCGGGTTCTCGCCCACGACGAAGTAGCCCTTGACCGTCCCGTCGATCTGGCCCATCACCGTCGCGTAGTGGCCGTGGTCGCCCGTCAGGCGCGGCAGGTAGTCGAAGCAGTAGTCGTTGGCCTCCGTCGCCGCGTCGCCCCACCACGCCTTGAGCAGGCTGACGACGTACGCCCGCCGGTTGCCCCACCAGCCGGTGTCGGCGCCCTCCCGCTCCAGATAGTGGTCGAGGCCGTCGTGCCGGTGGGCGTGCGGCATCGCGATGTATCCCGGCAGCAGGTTGAACAGCGTCGGGATGTCCGTGGAGCCCTGGATGCTCGCGTGCCCGCGCAGCGCCATGATGCCGCCGCCCGGCCGGCCCATGTTGCCCAGCAGGAGCTGCAGGATCGAGGCGGCCCTGATGTACTGCACGCCGACCGAGTGCTGCGTCCAGCCGACCGAGTAGACCCACGCCGTGGTCCGCTCCCGGCCCGAGTTGGCGGTGATCGCCTCGGCCAGCTCGTGGAACCGCTCCGGCGGGATGCCGCACAGTTCCTCGACCATCTCGGGTGTGTAGCGGGAGTAGTGCCGCTTGAGTATCTGGTAGACGCACCGCGGGTCGGTCAGCGTCGGGTCCTCGGGCGGCGTCGCACTGGCGCCCGCGCCGCGCGCGCCATAGGAGTCGGACCCCGCCGCCTCGGCGTGGCGCATGTCGCCCTCGACCGGCTCCTCCTCCTCGGGCACGTCGCCCTCGTACGCCCAGCTCGACGGGTCGTACCTGCCGGTCTCCTCGTCGTAGCCGGAGAACAGGCCGTCGAGGTCCTCGGTGTCGCGGAAGTTCCTGTTCACCAGGGTCGCGGCGTTCGTGTACGCGAGGACGTACTCGCGGAAGTCGAGCCCGTTCGACAGCACGTAGTTGATCAGCGCGCCGAGCAGCACGATGTCGGTGCCGGCGCGGATCGCGAGATACCTGTCCACGGTCGCGCTGGTCCGGCTGAAGCGCGGGTCGATGTGGAAGACCTTCGCGCCGCGCGCACGCGCCTCCATCACCCACTGGTACCCCACCGGATGGCACTCGGCCATGTTGGAGCCCTGGATGACGATGCAGTCAGCGTTGGCCAGGTCCTGCTGATACTGGGTCGCGCCGCCACGCCCGAAGCTGGTCCCCAGACCGGGGACGGTGGAGGAGTGTCATATGCGCGCCTGGTTCTCGACCTGGATCGCGCCGAGGGCGGTGTAGAGCTTCTTCATCAGGTAGTTCTCTTCGTTGTCGAGCGTCGCCCCGCCCAGGCTGGCGATGCCCAGAGTCCTCCTGACCTCCTGCCCCTCGTGCGTCTGCTGCCAGGTCTCGCGCCGGGTCCGCACCACGCGGTCGGCGATCATGTCCATCGCGGTCTCGAGGTCGAGCGGCTCCCACTCGGTGCCGTACGGCCTGCGGTAGAGGATCTTCGTCTGACGGCCGGGGTGGGTGACGAGCTGCTTGCTGGCCGATCCCTTCGGGCAGAGCCGCCCGCGGGAGATCGGCGAGTCGGGGTCGCCCTCGATCTGGGTGACCTTGCCGTCCTTGACGTAGACGAGCTGGCCGCAGCCCACGGCGCAGTAGGGACAGACGGAACGCGCGACCGTCTCGGCCCCCTCGACGCGGGGCCTCAGGGCGTCCGTACGCGCCGAGCGCGCCGCCTGCCCTCTGCCGTCCTCTCCCTTGAGCTGCCGGATCACCGGCCAGCGGGAGAGCCATCCACCACCCACGACGCCTCTGATGCCCCAGCGGTGACGGTCTAATCATGAGAAATCGCCGTGTCTTCCCCCCCCCGCCGGGACGTGACCGCGTGGAGGTAGCCCCGGGCGAGCGCGCGACGCCCGGACGAGCGGTGCAGCTCGCCGAGCAGCCGCCGGGTGGCCGCCTCCCCGCTCCGGTCGCCGAGCTGCCGGAAGATCGCCAGTGAGCTCTCCAGCCGGGCCGAGCCGTGCCGCCAGTCGCCCCTGGCCGCCTGGAGCCCGCCCAGGCCCTGCATCGCGTACGCCGCGCAGTGCCGGTCGCCGAAGCCCTCGAATATCGTCAGCGCCCGGCCCTGGGCGCGCATCGCCCGCCCGGTCTCCCCCGCGAGGTCGTGCAGGCGGCCGATCTGAAGCGACACGCAGCCCTCCCTGTGGGCGTCGCCGAGCTCCCGCGCCATGCGCAGCGCGCCGCCGAGCCAGTCGGCGGCGCCGTTCAGGTCGCCCGCGCTCAGGCAGGTGCGCCCGAGCGCCTGCCGCGCGTACGCCTCGCCCGACCGGTCGTCCAGCGACACGAACATCCCGAGGGCCCTGCGGAAGTACCGGGAGGCCGCGGCCTGATCGCCCCGGAACTGGCCGACCGCGCCCAGCCCGCAGACCGAGACCGCCTCGCCCCTGACGTCGCCGAGCGTACGGAAGATCACCCGGGAGCGGCGGAACATGCCGGCCGCCTGGACGTACCTGTCCCGATAGAGGGCCACCTGGCCGAGTCCCCGCAGCATGGCGGCCTCGCCCGCCCGGTCTCCGGCCGCGCGGGCGGCCTCCAGGGCGACGCGGTGGGTCTCCTCCCACGGGCCGAGGTGACAACGCAGGTCGAAGTACGGCACGAGCGCCGCCGCCAGACCCCAGGCGGCACCGGCCAGCCCCGCCTCCGCCGCCAGCCGTACGGCCTCGACCAGGGTCTCGTGCTCGGCCCCGAACCAGGAGACCGGGTCGGCGGCGACCCGGCGCAGGGCGTCCTCGGGCAGCCGCCAGCGCCGGGCGGCGGGCGAGGTCAGGCGGAAGACCGTGGTGGGCAGTAGGGCCGTGGCGTGTTCGGCGGCGGCCGTCCAGCCCGCGACCACGCGCGCCAGCGCCGGCATGTCCACCTCGCCCGCCTTGTCCCTGGCGTCGACGCGCAGCAGGTCGGGCAGCCGGTAGCGGGGCTGCCCGAGGGGGTCGGTCCCCACCGGGCGCAACAGGTTCGCGTCGACCAGCACGTCGGTCACGTCGTCGCTGCGGTGCCGGTCGAGCACGGCGTCGACCACCCAGCCGGGCAGCGGCCGGGTGCCGAGCAGGCCGAGCGCGCGGAACGTGCGCGCGGCGTCGTCCGGCAGCAGGCGGTAGCTGCGGTCGAAGGACTCCCGCACCTCCAGGTCGCCGGCGCGCAGCTCGGTGAGTCTGGCCGTCTCGTCGTCGAGCCGCCGCCGCAGCACGGCAGGCGACCAGCCGGGACGGGCGGCCAGCCGGGCCCCGGCCACCCGGATCGCGAGCGGCAGCCGGCCGCAGGCCCGCACGATGGCGGCGGCCTCCTCCGGCTCCCGCTCCAGCCGCTCCGCGCCGACGATCGCCGTCAGCAGCCCCAGCGCCTCCGCCTGCGGCAGGACGTCCAGGTCGATCCGCGCGGCGCCGGGCAGCTCGGTGATGCGGCGCCTGCCGGTCACGACGACGGCGCTGCCGCCGCCCGGCAGCAGCGGCCCCACCTGCGCGGCGCCCGCCGCGTCGTCGAGCACGACCAGCATCGGCCGTTCGGCGAGCAGCGTGCGGTAGAGCGCGGCCCGCTCGTGAACCGTGGGCGGCAACGGCTCCGCCGCGCCCAGCGCGCGCAGCGCCTCGGCCAGCAGCTCCCCCGGCTCGACCGGCGAGACGGTGTCTCCGGGCTGCGCGGTGTCTCTGGGCTGTGCGGTGTCATTGGACTGCGCGGCGTCGTTACGCTGCGCCGTGCCGCCCAGCGACAGGAAGAGCTGGCCGTGGGGGTACGCCTCGCGGACGGCGTGCGCGCAGCGCACCGCGAGCGCGGTCTTGCCGACGCCCGGCGGCCCGGTGACGACGGCGACCCCGCCGGGGGCGAGCGCCCGGGTCAGCGCCGCCACCTCGGCGGCCCGCCCGGTGAAGTCCACCAGGTCGGGCGGCAGCTGACGCGGCACGACAAGGCCGGGGACGCCGGGCAGAGCGGGATCGCCGGGGAAGACGGGATCGGCGGGGAGACCGGACGCGCCATGAGGCGACGCGGCACCGGGAGAACCGGAGGCGGTGGGGAAACCGGGCGGGCCGGGCGGTCGTGGGGGCGGCTCCCCGGCAAGCACGGCCTCGTGCGCCCGGCGCAGCTCGGGGCCGGGCTCGACGCCGAGTTCGGTCACGAGGTGCTCGCGGATCGCGGCGAAGGCCTGCAGCGCCTCGCCCTGCCGCCCCGACCAGTGCAGGGCCAGCATGAGCCTGCGCCACAGGTCCTCGCGGAAGGGATGGTCGGCGAGCAGTGCCCGCAGCTCCCCGACCGCCTCGCCGTAGTCCCCGGCCGCCATGAGCAGCTCGACCAGGTCCTCCGCGGCGCGCAGCCGCGCCTGGGCGAGCCGTTCGAGCCGGCGGTCCCACAGCGGGCTGCCGGGCAGGTCGGACAGCGGGACGCCCTGCCACAGCGCCAGCGCCCGTGCCAGCAGGTCGGCCGCCTCGTCCGGCCGGCCCCGCGCCCGGCACTCCCGCGCGGCGGTCACCCGCTCGTCGAACAGCAGCAGGTCGAGCTCGTGCGGCGGCAGCTCGATCGCGTACCCCGCCCCGAGGGCGCGGATGCGGGCCGGGGCCTGCCCGAGCTCCGCGCGCAGGGCGCTCGCGTACGTGCGGAGGTTGGCCGCGGTCGAGCGTGGGCGGTGGCCCGGCCACAGCACCTCGGCGAGCTCGTCGCCGCCGACCGTGTGGTTGGCGTGGAGGAGGAGGGTGGCCAGGAGCATGCGGGGTTTCGGGCCGCCGAGCCGTGGCGCCGTGCCCGGCAGGCGGACCTCCAGGGGACCGAGCACCCTGAACGTGGGCTTATCGACTGTCATGACCGCGTTGCTCCCCCTGTCGAAGGACCGGTTCGCCATGACTCGCCCACCCTTTGTACCGAGTCTTGATGTTTTTTGTGCAGTAGATTCCGACTCTTTTTGGTCATGAGACTCAAATCGCTTGTCACGGCGGGCCTCGCGATGGTCCTCGGCCTCGCGTTCGGCGCCGCGACCGCCCCGGCGGCCTCCGCGGCGGGTCCACGCCCGGACTTCCAGATGCCGTTCCCCTGCGGCCAGGTCTGGACCGGCAACTCCAACGCCAGCAGCGCCCACCAGTCGTACGAGATCGACTTCAACCGTGGCAGCACCGCCGACGCCGACTACGGCGACACGGTCGTGGCGGCGGCCGCCGGCACCGTCGTCATCTCGGCCCACCAGGGCTCCACCAACGGCTTCGGCAACCTCATCAAGATCGACCACGGCGGCGGCTGGTTCACCTACTACGCGCACCTGAGCGTGCGCTCGGTGAGCGAGGGGGCGCACGTCACCCAGGGCCAGAAGATCGGCGAGGTCGGCAACACCAGCAAGCCCGGCAACAACATCGCCCCGCACCTGCACTACGAGGTGCGCACCAGCGACACGTCCTACCCCGCCAACATCCAGAAGGCGGTGTTCAACGGGGTCACCTTCGGCTACCCCGTGCAGACCGTGACCTCGCACAACTGCGGCGGCGGCGGATCGGCCAACCCCTACACCCCGCAGGAGGTCTGCGGCAGCGGCTACTCGGTGATCGACTCGGCCGCCCTCGGCACGGCGGGCACCGTCTACCTGCTCTACAACTCCGGCAACGGCAACAACTGCGTCGTCACGATGAAGAAGACGTCACTGGGCACGGCCACCGCGACCAGCGCCTACCTGGAGGTCCAGGGCAAGAGCCGGGTGACCGACTCCGGCAACTACGGCTACTACGCCGGACCGGTGCGCGCCTCGGCCGCCGACACCTGCGTCAAGTGGGGCGGCAAGGCGGGCTCGTCCAGCTACGACAGCCCCTTCGAGCACTGTGGCTGACCCTCACCGGCTGACCCCCATGGCCGAACCCCTGATCGTCCGCGGGTCCCGACGTACGGCCCTGACCGCCGTCGGCGTCGTGACGCTCCTGCTGTGCCTGGCCGGGCTCGTCCCGGCCGGGCCGGCCTCGGCCGCCGAGGGCCCGCTCGCCACCGCCTTCACGCGGGCGGCCGCGGCCCACGGCGTCCCCCGCGACCTGCTCGTCGCGCTCGCCTACGCCGAGACCCACCTCGACGGCCATGGCGGCAAGCCGAGCGCGAGCGGCGGGTATGGCGTGGCGCACCTGGTCAGCAATCCCACGGCGCACACCCTGGAGGAGGCGGCGCGGCTCACCGGAGCGCCGGTCGCCTCGCTCAAGGCCGACGACGCGGCCAACGTGGCAGGCGCGGCGGCCGTGCTGCGGGCCAGGGCCGACGCCCTGGGCCTGGACGCCGCCGCCCGCGCCGAGCCCGGTCGCTGGTACACCGCCGTCGCGCGCTACGGCGGGGCGAGCACGCCCGAGGTCGCCCGGCTGTACGCGGACGCCGTCTACGACCTGCTGTCGGCCGGGTTCACCGCGCAGACGCCGGCGGGCGAGACGATCACGGTGGCCGCCCGCCCGGTGAACCCGGACCGGGGAGCCCTCGCGAACGCTCGCGACCTCGACCAGCCGGCGAACCGCACGCTCGCCGCGGCGGCCGTCGACTACCCCGGCGCGACGTGGGTGGCGGCCAGCACCGCCAACTACGCGGTGTCCGACCGGCCGGCGAGCGACACGATCGACCGCATCGTCATCCACGTCACCCAGGGCTCGTACGCCGGGACGATCTCCTGGTTCCAGAACCCCGCCGCCCAGGTCTCCGCGCACTACGTCGTACGGTCCTCCGACGGCGCGATCACCCAGATGGTGCGGGAGAAGGACCGGGCCTGGCACGCGGGCAACTCCGACTACAACCACCACTCCATCGGCATCGAGCACGAGGGATACGTGGACGACGCGTCCTGGTTCACCGACGCGATGTACCACTCCTCGGCCGCCCTCGTCCGCTCCATCGCCGCGCGGTACGGCATCCCCAAGGACCGGTCCCACATCGTGGGGCACTACCAGGTCCCCGGGAGCGACCACACCGACCCCGGGCCCCACTGGGACTGGAACACGTACATGCAGTACGTCACGGGCGGCAGCGGGACCGGGAACCCGTACACGCCGGAGCAGGTGTGCGGGAGCGGCTACTCGGTGATCGACTCGGCCGCCCTCGGCACGGCGGGCACGGTCTACCTGCTCTACAACTCCGGCAACGGCAACAACTGCGTCGTGACTCTGAAGAAGACGTCGCTGGGCACGGCCACCGCGACCAGCGCCTACCTGGAGGTCCAGGGCAAGAGCCGGGTGACCGACTCGGGCAACTACGGCTACTACGCCGGGCCGGTCAGTGCGTCCGCGGCGGACAAATGCGTGAAGTGGGGAGGCAAGGCGGGCTCGTCCGGCTACGACAGTCCGTTCGAGCACTGCGGCTGACCCCTTCCGGCATCGGTCCGAAGCATGGCCCGCAGCATGATCCGGGGTCCCCGCGCGCCGCACCGCGCGGGGGCCCTCGCACTGTCTCTGGGAGATTGATGAGAGCTTGGGACCCGCGAAGTGTAGAGCGCGCTGGGAGGGCAATAAGGGCCTGATTCGGCACTCTTCGTGGGCGACTCATGCCCGCGGAACCCACCCTCACCAGAGGACAGCGATGAGCGACCAGCCGCCCGAGTGGGCGAGGAATCTTGAGAAAGCGGCGATCGAGGCGGCCAGGGCCGTCGAACGCGCCGGCCGGGCACTCGGCAAGGCGGTGGAGCAGGCAGGACGCACAGCCAAGGCCCAGGCGGCGATGGCGGCGGCCTACCAGGCGGATCTCGAAGGGCTGGAAAGGGTGCTGCGCGACCTTCCCGCGGAGCAGGTCAGGGACATCTCTGCGGCCGCGGCGGTGGTGACGGCGACCGCCGACCAGGTGCTGGCCCAGACGCCGAAGGACGATCTCTGAGCCCGTGGCAGGCGATGCGCTCGGATCCTTCCCCGAAGCGGCGGGCAGGAGCGACGCGGCGATGTCCACAGCCTGTGGACGACCACACGGCCCTGCGCTCTTCCCCCCCTGAGGTTTTCCGCACCCCTGGGGATGCGGCGCACCAGAGGGAGCCCGGCGGCGCCCCTCATGGTGACCGCATCGCCCGGCTTCTAGCGTCAGCGGCATGGACACCGCGGAAGTCGGAGGGATCGCCGGGTGGGCGATGGAGCTCACCGAACGCCTGGGCGCGCCGGGCGCCGGCGTCGCGATCGCCCTGGAGAACCTGTTCCCCCCACTGCCCAGCGAGGTCATCCTGCCGCTCGCCGGGTTCACCGCCGCCCGCGGGGACATGAGCCTGGTCGCCGCCCTCCTGTGGACGACCGCGGGCTCCGTCGTGGGGGCGCTCGCGCTCTACTGTGTGGGCGCACTGCTCGGCCGGGAGCGTACGGTGGCCATCGCGGCGCGTCTGCCGCTGGTCAGGATTTCCGACATCGAGAAGGCGGAGGCGTGGTTCGCCCGGCATGGCGTGAAGACGGTGTTCTTCGGGCGCATGATCCCGATTTTTCGCAGCCTGATATCGGTCCCCGCCGGTGTGGAACGCATGCCGCTCGGCACCTTCCTGCTGTTCACCACGCTCGGCAGCCTGATCTGGAACACCGTGTTCGTGCTGGCGGGTTACCTGCTCGGCGAGAACTGGCACCTCGTCGAGGAGTACATGGGGATCGTGTCCAAGGTGGTCGTGGCGGCCGTCGTGCTGGTCGTCGTCCGGTTCGCGGCCGTACGGCTGCGGGAACGGCGCGGCCAGGGACCCCATGCCCGTTGACCGGCCGCTCCCCGGGCAGGTCCGCCTGCTGCCCCGAGCGGCGCGAATCGCCGCGAAGAAGCCGATGAACGTCGCACGCGCCCTCAGGATCCTCGCGGCGCTCGTCATCGGCACGCTGACGGCGGTCGTCGAGCTGGCCTGTCTGTTGGTGGCCGCGCCGCTCGCCCTGCTCTGCCTGCCGCACGCCAGCGCGCGACGCGCCGGGGAGCGGGCGCTGCGGGCCGTGGCCGTGCCGCTGGCCCAGGTCGAGATGCGCAGGCTCGGCCTGCTCGGCGTCCTCGATCTCACCGTCGGGACCGGCCGGGTCGCCGGGTATCTCGCGGCCCGATGGCCGGTCGGCCTGCTCGGCGGCCTCGTGCTCTTCCTGCTGGCGGTGGGCGTGAGCACATGCGTGTATTTCGCGTGGAGCTGGGCCCACGGGCAGAACCCCGACGGCATCCCGCCGACTCCCGGCATCCTCGCCTACATCGGGGTGCTCGGGATCGTGCTGCTCTTCCTCGACATCATGGGCATCCAGGGCGTCGCCGCCCTGGAACTGCGGGTCGCCCGGCGCTTCCTCGGCCCCAGCCCCACCGAGCTGCTGGAGCGCCGCATCGACGAGCTGGCCAGGACCCGCGCCGGGATCGTGAGCGCGGTGGACCAGGAGCGGCGCAGGATCGAGCGCGACCTGCACGACGGCGTGCAGCAGCGGCTGGTGGCCCTCGCCGTGCTGATCGGGCGGGCCCGGCGGGGGCGCACCCCGCAGCTGCGCGACGACCTGCTCCAGCAGGCCCACGAGGAGGCGCAGGAGGCCCTGCGCGAGCTGCGCGAGGTCGCCTGGCGGGTCTACCCGGCCGAGCTCGACACGCTCGGGCTGCGCGAGTCGCTGGCCGCCGTCGCCGAGCGGGCCGGGATGCCCGTCACGGTCGCGTACGGCCTGACCGCGCGCCCGCCCACCGAGGTCGAGACGGCGGTCTACTTCGTCGTACGGGAGGCCGTGACGAACGCCGCCAAGCACGCGGCGGCGGGGCAGGTCCGGGTGGAGATCCTGGAGGACGAGGACACGATCGTCGTACGGGTCCGCGACGACGGGTGTGGCGGCGCCGACCCCGGCGGAGGCGGCCTGTCCGGGCTGGCCCGCAGGGTCGCGGCACTGGACGGCCGGTTCCGGGTGGACAGCCCGCCCGGCGGCCCGACCACCGTGAGCGCCGAGCTGCCCTGCGGGTGACCCTGGCCGAAGGCCACGTGGTGCCCACGGCAAGGCCGAGCCTGCCGGCTTCTACGTGGGAGGTGCAGCGTGTCGTTGGCGTACGCACGTCGCCTGGCCATCTCGTGCAAACCGGTGACTGCTCGCCGTGCGGCGTATCGTCAGCGACATGACGGATCAATCGCGCGATTGGGAGAACGTAGCCGTTCTAAGGAACCTTTAAAGGTGCCTGAAACCACACCAGAGGCCGCGATGTTTGTGTTGCCCACAAGACGCCGGTTCTCGTCCGGCGAGCTCAGTGGACGAAAGGCATCACGATGACGAAACGCACACGGCTGGTCGTGGCCACGGTCACGCTCGCCACGCTGGCCGCGACCGGCACGGCAGCGGCGGCGGGTCCGACCCCGACACCCGGCGCCGCGAAATCCGACCCCGCGACGGTCAAGGTGGACGGAAGGTCCAGGGCGGGCGCGGATGCCGATGTGGCCGCGATCGCGGCGAAGCTCGGAGTGACGACCGAGCGGCTCGACGCCGCGCTGGTCGCGGCCAAGACGTCGCTGGCCAACTCGGCCGGCGTGACGCCGGACGCCTTCGTCGCGGCGGTCGCGGCCAACCTGGGGCTGCCGGTCCCGCAGGTTCAGGACGCTCTGAGACCGATGGTCGCCGAGCCCGCGCCAGGTCGTGACGACCAGAGCAAGCCGGACAGCATGGACAAGAAGGCCCTGGACGGCCCGCAGAAGTCGTCAGGCACGCCCAGGGCGGGCGCGGATGCCGATGTGGCCGCGATCGCGGCGAAGCTCGGAGTGACGACCGAGCGGCTCGACGCCGCGCTGGTCGCGGCCAAGACGTCGCTGGCCAACTCGGCCGGCGTGACGCCCGACGCCTTCGTCGCGGCGGTCGCGGCCAACCTGGGGCTGCCGGTCCCGCAGGTTCAGGACGCTCTGAGACCGATGGTCGCCGAGCCCGCGCCAGGTCGTGACGACCAGAGCAAGCCCGACAGCATGGACAAGAAGGCCCTGGACGGCCCGCAGGACTCGCCGTTCACCACCGACGCCGCGGCGGCGTCCGTGGCCGCGGCGCTCGGTGTCGATCAAGCCAAGGCCAAGGCCGCTCTCGAAACTGTGGTGGCGTGGGGCAGAGTCGACCCGACGTCCAAGGCCTTCGGTGACATCGCCGCCTCGCTCGGGGTCAGCGCCGACCAGCTCAATGCCGCGTTGAGCGATCTGAAGCGGTCACTGATCAAGGGCTGACGGCCACCGCGTCTCACACAGCTACAGGGTTCGACGGCGAGGATGGGCGACCATGCGGATACT
The DNA here is from genome assembly GCF_006874435.1 of Microbispora sp. KK1-11. Taxonomy (NCBI): domain Bacteria; kingdom Bacillati; phylum Actinomycetota; class Actinomycetes; order Streptosporangiales; family Streptosporangiaceae; genus Microbispora; species Microbispora sp. KK1-11. The sequence goes on from NZ_VIRJ01000036.1 coordinate 17,804, forward strand.
TGTGGTGGACGACGACCCGGCTGTGCGGCGGTCCTTGGAGCATGCGTTGCGCCGGGACGGCTACGACGTGTCGTCCGCCGCTGATGGGGCGTCCGCCCTCGCCGAGCACGGCGTGTTCCGCCCGGACGCGGTGGTTCTCGACGTCCTCATGCCCGAACCGAACGGGCTGGAGGTGTGCCGGGCGCTACGTTCGGGCGGGCACGACACGCCGATCCTGATGCTCACGGCCCGGGACCTGGTCACCGACCGGGTCGCCGGGCTCGACGCGGGGGCCGACGACTACCTGGCCAAGCCCTTCGCCTTGGAGGAGCTGCGGGCCCGGCTCAGGGCCCTGCTCCGGCGCAGCGGTGCCAGGGCCGAGGTGCTGCGCTTCGCCGACGTCGACCTGGACTTGAGCGGCTGCAGGGCCGAGCGTGCCGGCCGGCGCCTGGATCTGACCAAGACGGAGCTGTCCCTGCTGGAGCTGTTCCTGCGCAATCCTGGCCGGGTGCTGAGCCGGACCCAGATCTTCGAGTCCGTCTGGGGCTACGACTTCGGCCCGGAGTCGAACGCACTGTGGGTGTACATCAGCTACCTGCGAAGCAAGCTCGAAGCGGACGGCGGCAGCAGATTGATCCAGACGGTGCGCGGCCTGGGGTATGTCCTGCGCGAGGAGCCATGAACCTGCGCACCCGGCTGGCCATCGCCGGCGGTTCCGTGGTCGCGGGCGCCCTGGTGCTCGTGTCGGTGGTCCTGTATCCGGCCGTGAACGCCAACCTCCGCGGCCAGATCGACAGCTCGCTGGTCGTGGCCGCCGACCAGGCACCGGACGTGGCCGCGGCCATCAAGACCAAGTTCAGGGACGTCAACGGGGAGCCGGGCTTCCCGGCTGTTCCGCTGGGGATCGGAAGCACCAAGCTGCAGATCGTGCCGGGCCCGGTCCAGATCGGGCCGTCGACGGAGTTCGTCGACCTCACCGCCCGCGACGTCGCCGTCGCGAACGGCACCGCCGACGCCTACTTCCGTGACGCGGTCTACAACGGCGTCGCCTACCGCGTCTTCACAGCCCAACTGCCCGAAGCTCCGGGGACGCTCGTACGCACGGCCATCCCGGAGTCCGATCCCGCACCCACGCTACGCGAACTCGCCTGGCTGCTCGCCGGCTCGACGGTGGCCGCCGGACTTCTGGCAGCACTGGCCTCACGCCTCGCAGCACGCCGCGTCCTACGCCCGGTGCACCAGCTCACCGAGACCGTGGAACTGATCCGCACGACCGGCGACCTGGCCATCCCGATCCCCGCCGACAGCCGGGATGAGATCGGCCGGCTCGGCTCTGCGTTCGCGGCGATGACCGCCGCCCTGGACGAATCGGTCGGCGCCCAGCGCCGTCTGGTGGCCGACGCCTCGCACGAGCTGCGCACACCACTGACGAGCCTGACGGTGAACCTCGAGCTGCTGTCGGAAAACCCCGCCGACGCGCAGGCCCCACTCCTCGCCGCCGAAGCGCTCGGCCAGGCCGGCGAACTCACGACATTGGTCAACGACCTGATCGACCTGGCCCGCTACGGCCAGGCCCCGTTCCACACGGAAGACGTCCGCCTCGACCTCGTCGCCGAGCGCGTCGCGGCCCGCGCGGCGCGTCGGGCGTCGCAGATCGAGTTCGAGCTGACCTGCGCGCCCACTCTCGTCCACGGAGACCCCGACGCCCTGGAACGCGCCGTCGCGAACCTCGTCGACAACGCCGTGAAATGGAGCCCGCCCGACGGCCGGATCAGGATCAGCGTCAAGGCGGGCACCCTCGAGGTCGCAGACGCCGGCCCGGGAATCCCCGACAGCGACCTCGAATTCGTCTTCGACCGCTTCTACCGATCACCCGCGGCCCGCGCGCACCCCGGCTCCGGACTGGGCCTGGCCATCGTCCGGCAGGTCGCCGAGGCGCATGGCGGGACGGCCGAAGCCGTGCCGTGTCAAAGCGGCGCGTTACTGCGGCTGATACTGCCGACGTGTATCGAACACACGGAGCCCTAGGCACCCCCTGAAGATCCGAACCCGTACAGGCCCTGGCCGAGGTGCCGTGCGAAGAACCGCAGCGAGCTGTCGATCTCGAACTCGGGGATCTCCCCGTGGTTGCCGGGATTGGCGTGCAGCGTCTTGTCGGCCGACCCCAGAGCGTCGAACAGCGCCAGGCCCTGGGCCCGCGGCACCTTGTCGTCGTCCCACTGGAGCAGGAACCGCACCGGGACGGTGACCCGGGCGGCGGTCTCGGCCAGCCCGTCCACGCCGAGCAGGCCCAGCACCGCCGCGCGGACCTGGGGTTCCGCTGCGACGAAGGGCACGCCGAGCCCGCAGCCCATCGACATGCCGTAGTAGCCCACAGGGCCGCCGCCGACGACGTCGAGTTCCCGCACCGCGGTCAGGACCGCCTGCCATTCCGGCACGGCGTGGTCGGCCAGGAACGTATGCATGGTGGCGAGATGCGGGGCGATGTCCTCACCCGCGGCCATGCCGGCCCGCAATGCGGCCGCGACCCGGGCGAACTCCTCGGTCTTCGGCCGATCGCCGTGGTTGGGCGCATCGACCGCGACCACCGCGTAACCGCCCTCGGTGACGAAGCGGCGCGCGCGGGCCACGATGCCGGGGGCCTTCTTGTGCTGCCCGCCGCCGTGGCCCATCAGGATCAGGGGACGAGCCCCGGCGGCGTCTTCCGGTGTCCACAACACACCGGGAACCTCGCCGAGGGTGAAAAGTTGTTCGGTGACGCCGTCCGACGACGTCCGGGAGATGAAGCGCAAAGCGTTTCACGCCTTTCGGGATGCCTGCTGCGGGCGCTCCCTAGGCCATGCAACGGAGGGAGCCCCGACCTGTCACAGCGTTGATCGGTCTCACCTCCTCAGGTCGCGGCGATGTGCACGGCGACGCAGAACGTATCACCACACCGCGCAGAGCCCCTAGTGATTTATCCGGCACAGTGATTTATCCGGCACCAGGAGCTCTGCGCGGCTTCCCCGTCGAGCCTGTCAGCGCCGCCCGAGGTCCGCGCGCTTGGCGGCGGCGACCACCGAGACCCAGGCCATGGCGACCAGCACGCCGACGCACAGGGTGAGGGAGCCGGCCCGCCCGCCGGACATGGCCCATCCGTTGCCCAGCAGGAGGGCCAGGCCGCCGAGGCGGGAGGCGACCGCGTGCCAGGCCCGCCCCGCGCGGGCGAAGTGACGGCCGAGGACGAAGCAGGCCGCGATGAGCGCGGTGAAGGCCACCGAGCCGGACGCCATGTGCAGCATCGCGTGCCAGCTCATCCCGGCCGGGGCCCCCAGCGGGGTGCCCGCGGGGAAGCCGTCCCCCGGGTCCATGGTGAAGACCCCCGCCGCCGCGAGTCCGGCGCCCTCGACGAGCAGCAGCCTGGGCGCCCAGGTCCCTCCGGGCGTGCCGCGCATGACCCTGCGCAGTCCGATCGCCCCGGCGACCGTCAGGACGGCGGTGATCCAGAAGTTGCCGATCTGCAGCCACCCGAGGTCGCCGGTGCTGAGCATGCTGAGCGGGTGACGGAGCAGGTCGAACCCCTCGCGGGTGAACGCCTGCGTCAGCGAGACGATCCCGAAGACGGGCGTGGAGAGCACGGCGCAGGTGAGCAGCGCACGCGTCGATCCCGTGGAGACCGTCGCGCTTGTGGAGCCCGTCGAGCCCGGCGCGGGGCGCCGTGCGCCCGGCCGCGCGGCCGGGCGCACGGTGAGCTCGGTGGCGAGCTCCGTGGCGAGCTCCGTGGTGAGCTGGGTCGTGTCCTGCGTGGCGGTCATGGCCGTTCCCTTCTTCGGTGTCCCGGTCTTCGGTGTCCCGGTCTTCGGTGTCCCGGGCGTCAGCGCCCCGGGGCTCCGGGGTCCCGGTCTTCGGTGGTGCGGTCTTCAGTGGTCCGGTCTTCGGTGGTCCGGTCTTCGGTGGTCCGGTCTTCGGTGGTCCCGGCCGGTGCGGTGTCCGGCCTCGCTTACGCGTCGAACGGCGGCCGCGCGATTCGACCACCCGTGCCCGGCCGTGCCCTCCGCCTGCCGCCTGCCCCGCCCACCTGCGGCGTCAGCCACGACTGCACATTCCCTGTCACATGCGCATTCCCTGTCACATCTCGGCAGATGGCCAGGTCACGACGTGTGAGGATCGGAGACTGTCGATTCCGGCTCGTCCCGTACGACGTGGAGGTGACGGCGGGGACCGGCGAGCGGCCCGGCCGGCCACAGGCTCAGAAAGAAGGAGAACGACGATGCGGTTCCTGATGACCACCAAGGGCGGCTCCCGGACGCCGGACGCGGCGATGATGGCCGAGATGGGCGCCTTCATCGAGGAGATGACCAGGGCGGGCGTGCTGCTGGCCACCGGCGGGCTGGAGCCGGGCGGCCTGCGGATGGTCTCCTCCGGCGGCGAGATCACCGTGACCGACGGACCCTTCACCGAGGCGAAGGAGGCGATCGTCAGCTTCGCCCTGATCGAGGCGCGCTCCCGCGAGGAGGCCGTGGAGCTGGCCCGCCGCTTCTGGAAGATCGTCGGCGACGGCGAGAGCGCGATCCAGCAGGTGTTCGGCCCCGAAGACGGCCCCGGGACCGGCTCCCGCTGACGGCGTGATCAGGCAGGTGTCCGGCCCGCAGGCGCCCCCGGAGACGTACGCGCCGGGTTGCGCGGTGGGCGGGCCGGTGCTGTCATCGGTCGAATGACGTCGCTGGACGCCCATCGCGTCGTGGACGCGGTCTGGAAGATGGAGTCCGCGAGGATCGTCGCCGGCCTCGTGCGAATGGTCGGCGACGTCGGCCTGGCGGAGGAACTGGCGCAGGACGCCGTCCTCGCCGCGCTGGAGCAGTGGCCCGAGGGGGGCGTCCCGGACAACCCGGGCGCATGGCTCATGGCCGTCGCCAAGCGCCGCGCCGTCGATCACCTGCGCCGGGAGGAGCGGCGGGACCGCGGGCAGGAGCGGCTCGCCCACGATCTCGCCACCCGCCCCGGCGACGGCGAGCGTGACGTGGACGACGTGGTGGACGCGCTCGACGGGGAGGTCGGCGACGACGTCCTCCGGCTGATGTTCGTCTCCTGTCACCCGGTGCTGTCCACCGAGGCCCGGGTCGCGCTCACGCTGCGGCTGATCGGCGGCCTGCGGACCGACGAGATCGCGCGGGCCTTCCTCGTCTCCGAGAGCGCCGTCGCCCAGCGGATCGTGCGGGCCAAGCGGACGCTCGCCGACGCGCAGGTCCCTTTCGAGGTCCCGTCTGGGCCGGAACGGGCGGCCCGGCTGTCGTCGGTGCTCGAAGTGATCTATCTCGTGTTCAACGAGGGATACGCGGCGACGGCGGGCGACGACCTGATGCGCCCGTCCCTCTGCCTGGAGGCGCTGCGCCTGGGCCGCGTCCTGGCCGAGCTGACCCCGGACGAGGCCGAGGTGCACGGCCTGGTCGCGCTGATGGAACTGCAGCAGTCGCGCTCGGCCGCGCGTACCGGCCCGTCAGGGGAGCCCGTCGTGCTGCACGAGCAGAACCGGGGGCGCTGGGACCCGCTGCTCATCCGGCGCGGCTTCACGGCGCTGCTGCGGGCGCGGCAGGCCGGCGGTCCCCTCGGGCCCTATGTGCTGCAGGCGGCCATCGCGGCCTGCCACGCGCGGGCCGCCACGCCGGAGGAGACCGACTGGCCGCAGATCGCGGCGCTCTACGAGGCCCTCGTCAGGGTGCTGCCCACGCCGGTCGTCCAGCTCAACCGCGCCGTCGCGCTCGCCATGGCTCACGGGCCGCGCGCCGGTCTCACGCTGGTGGACACGCTGACCGGCGAACCGGCGCTCAAGGGCTACCACCTGCTGCCCGCCGTACGCGGGGATCTGCTGGCCCGGCTGGGCCGGCACGACGAGGCCCGGGCGGAGTTCGAACGGGCGGCCTCCCTCACCCGCAACAGCCCGGAACGGGCGGTGCTGCTGCGGCGCGCCGCGACCTGCGCCGACAAGGCGGCCACGGAGGCCCAACCGGGGCACACGGAGGCCGGCCCGACGGTCGGGGACGTCACGCTCGGCGGGGCGATGGGCCTCTTCCTCGCCCGGCCCGATCTGAGCGCCGACACCGTCCGTTCCTACAACCAGACCCTGACGCGGCTGTGCCGGCACCTCGGCGAGGACGCCCCGCTGCGGGACGTGACGTCCCAGCGGGTCGCCGAGGTCTTCGCCGCGGCGTGGGGCACGGCTGCGGGCGCGACCTGGAACCGGCACCGCGCGGCGCTGCGGTCGTTCGCCACGTGGGCGGCCGAGCGCGGCTGGGCCGCCGCCGGCCTCGCCGCCCCGCTCGACCGGCGGCCCGAACCCCGCGCCCGCACCCGCCCCATCGACCGGTCCCGGCTGGAGAGCCTGTGGAAGCGGCCGGACATCCCGCTGCGCGAGCGGACGCTGTGGCTGCTGCTGTACGAGAGCGCGGCCCCGGCAGAGTGGGCGCTCTCGCTCAACGTGGAGGACCTCGACCTGCCCGGCATGCGCGGCGAGGTGAAGGCCAGAGGGCACTGGCTGCGCTGGCAGTCCGGCACGGCCGCGCTCCTGCCCCTCCTCGTCGCGGACCGCCGCCGGGGCCCGCTGTTCCTCGCCGACCGCAGGCCGGGGCCGGGCCGCATGCCCGCGGCGGCCGACCTGTGCCCGCACACGGGCCGGGGCCGCCTGTCGTACGAGCGGGCGGAGTACCTGTTCAAACGGGCCACCGGGGACCTCGACCCGGAGGGCGGCGGCTGCACCCTGCACCGCCTGCGCCACTCGCGCCTGGCCCACCTCGGCGAGGACGGCTGGTCCGCGCCGATGCTGATGTCCCTGTCCGGCCACGCCAGCGCGCGGACCCTGCACGGATTCGTCAGGGTCCCGCGACCTGCGGATACCGTTGCCTGAGTGGGGAGGAAAGCGGCATACCTCAAGGACGTCCTGCTCTGTGCCGTCCTCTGGGCCGTCCTCGGCCTGCCGGCGCTGTGGGCGGGCCTCACGCGCATCCTGGCCGACAGGTACACCTGGCCCGAGGTGATCGCCGGGCTGGCGGTGATCGGCGTCGCCGTCGCGCTCGCCCGGCCCCGGCCGCCGGCGGCGATGCTCGTGGCGGCCGCGCTGTGGGCGGGCTCGGTGGCCGTGCGGGGCGACCCCACCGTCTTCTTCCCGGCCCTGGCGGTGACGAGCTACCTGGCCGGGGTGCGCATGGCCCGGGCCCGGCCCGCCCTGCTCGGCCTGTCGGCCGCCGCGGCCGTCGCCGCCGCCGTCGTCCCGTTCGTACGGTGGCTTCTCGCGGCGCAGTGGGATCTGGGCGCGTGGTTCTTCGCCGTCACGGGCATCGCGCTGTTCGGACTCGTCCCGTGGCTCGCGGGCCATGCCCGCCACCAGAGCCTGGCCCTGACCAGGGCGGGCTGGGAACGCGCCGGGCATCTGGAGCGCGAGCGGCGCATGCTCGCCGAGCAGGCGAGGCTGCGGGAGCGGGCCACCATCGCGAGGGACATGCACGACCTGCTCGGTCACGACCTGAGCCTGGTCGCGCTGCGGATCGGGGCCCTGGAGGTCGACGCCGGCCTCCCCGAGAGCCGGCGCCGGGCGGCCGGCGAGGCCCGCGAGGCGGTCACCGCCGCGGCCGAGCGCCTGCGCGACATCGTCGCCGTGCTGAGGGACGGCGACGGCGACGGCCCCGGCCCTGGCCCTGGCCCGGAAGACGAGGACACGGCGGATCCGTCCGAGGAGAGCGTGGGCGCACTGGTCCGGCGCGCCGCAGCCGCCGGAATGCCGGTGACGCTGCACGGCGCGCAGGAGGAGGCACGGATCCCCGCGCCCGCGCTCGCCATCGTGCGGCGGGTCGTCCGTGAGGGGCTGACCAACGCCGCCAAGCACGCGCCCGGCGCCCCGGTCACCGTACGGCTCGCGCACGCACCGGGCGAGACCGTGGTCACCGTCGCCAACGCCGCACCGCACCGGCCCGGGCGCGGCGTGACGGGCGGACACGGACTGCGGGCGCTGGCGGAGCGGGTCCGCCTGCGGGGCGGGTCCCTGGAGAGCGGCCCCATTGAGGGCGGATTCACCCTGACCGCACGGCTCCCCCGCACCGCTGCCTCGCGAACGGCGTCGCGGCCCGTGGAGCTGGATCTGGCGCTGGCCCGGCGGCGGGTGCGCCGTACGCGGCTGGCCGCGGCGCTCGTCTGCCTGGCCGCGGCGGCCGGAGTGGCGGCGTTCGTGCTGGGGTTCACGGTCTACGAGGCGGTCACCTCGGTCCTGCCGCCGGCCGAGTTCGCGAAGCTGCGGGTCGGGCAGGCCGAGTCGGAGGTCGCGGCGGCGCTGCCGGCCAGGACCAGGATCGACGATCCGTCGTGGCCCGAGCCGCCGATCCCGCCGGGCGCCCGGTGCCGCTACTACAGCACCAGCCCCGAACCGTTCGGCGACTTGAAGCTCTACCGGCTGTGCTTCGCCGGGGGCCGGCTGGTCGCCAAGGCCTTCCTGCCCTCCTGAGCGGCGCCCGGAGGCTTTCCGCGCTTCCGTACCATCAAGGCATGCAGGCGATCCGGGTGGTCCTGGCCGACGACGAACCGGTGATCCGGGCCGGGGTGCGGGCGATCCTGGCGGCGGACCCGGGCATCGACGTGGTCGCCGAGGCCGCCGACGGGCGTGCGCTGGTGGACGCCGTCCTGGCGCACCGGCCCGACGTCGCGCTCGTCGACATCCGGATGCCCGGCCTGGACGGGCTGGCCGCCGCGGCCGAGGTGCGCAGGACCGCCCCCGGCACCGCCGTGCTGATCATGACGTCCTTCGGCGAGGACGCCTACGTCGCGCGGGCGCTGGGCGACGGCGCGGCGGGGTTCCTGCTGAAGACGGGGGATCCGCGCGAGTTCCCCCTCGGGGTGCGGGCGGCGGCCGAGGGCGGGGCGTATCTGTCGCCGCCGGTGGCCGCGCGGGTCATCCGGGGACTCGCCGGCGACCGGCTGTCGCGCGCGGCCGCGGCCCGGGAGCAGGTCGCGGCGCTGACCGGCCGGGAGCGCGAGGTGCTCGCCCTGGTCGGCGAGGGCATGTCGAACGCGGGCATCGCCGCCCGCCTGCACCTCGCCGAGGGCAGCGTCAAGACCTACGTGAGCACGATCATGGGAAAGCTCGGCGTGCCCAACCGGGTGCGGGCGGCGGTCATCGCCCATGAGGCGGGACTGGCGGGCGGGCGGTAGTCAGCACCGCCGCCAGCGCCGGTCGCCGCCGCATCGCGGAGACCAGGGCGGTCGCGGGGTTCCGCAGGGCCAGCAGGACCAGCGGCGCGATCAGCGCGCCGAACAGCAGCCCCGCCGCCACGTCGTGGGGGTAGTGGACGCCGACGAAGACCCTGGAGAACGCCTCCAGCAGCGCGAGCACCGGCGCCACCACCGCCATGCCGCGCCACAGGGCGACCAGCGCGACGGCCGCCGCCGCGGCGAAGGTCGCGTGGTTGCTCGGCAGCGACCAGTCGCCGTACGGCGGGCAGTGCGCCACGGTGACCACGTCGGGCAGGTCCCAGCAGGGGCGCCGCAGCCGCAGGACGCTTTTGACGCCTTCGCTCGCGAGGTAGGCCGTCACCACCGCGACCGGTGCGAGCAGGGCGAGCGCCATCCTGCGGTCGTCCCCCCGCCGCGCCCGCCACCAGCCGAAGACGAGGAACGCGAAGAGGATCGCGGGGACGGCGTCCGTCGCGATCTCCGCCGCGTCGCGCACCCACGCGGGGGTGTGGAGGGCGAACGCGGTGACCTCCCGGTACCACTCGGCGCTGATGTCCGGGACGTCCTCGATCTCGTTGCCCACCGGTTCCCCTCCGTGCTGCGTCCCGCCGGCCCGTCCGGCCCCTCGACCCTAGGGACCGGACGCACGGCGGGCACTCGCGGAAAGTCGCCGGTGACCCTTCACTTTCGTCAATGTTCCGCCGGGACCGCCGCCCCCCTGCGCGTGAACCGCGCGTACGCCAGGGCGGCGCCGCCGACCAGCAGCGGCCAGACGAGGTAGACGCCCGACGCGGCGACCAGCAGGGCGACCGCCACGAGCGCGAGCAGGGCGGCGGCCCTGGCCCGGCCGCGCGGCAGCAGCCGGATGGCGGCCGCCACGCCGATCGCGTAGACCACCACGAACGACCCGTTGGTCATCAGCACCAGGGGACGGATGCCCGTCTCCGCCGCGTACACGACGGCGAGCGCCAGGAAGGACAGCACGGCGACGACCGCGAGGCTGCGCCGGGGCACCTCCCCGGCGACGCTGCCGCGGGAGAGCCAGCCGGGCAGGGCGCCGTCGCGGCCGAGGGCAGAGCCGAGCTTGGCCGCCCCGGCCCAGTACGCGTTCATCGCGCCGAGCGTCAGCAGCAGCGCGGCCACGGCGGCGAGCAGCCGGGCGTTGCCGCCGAGGCCGAGGGCCAGCAGGTCGCCGAGGGGCGCCCGCGCGCTCCCGGCGGCCGGGCCGAGGACGGCGACGGTGGCGAAGGCGACCGACAGGTACAGCACGCCGACCAGCACGACGGCGGCCGCGGCGGCCCTGGGCAGGTCCCTGGACGGCCTGCGGAAGTCGGCGGCGAGGTGCGTGATCGCCTCCCAGCCGGCGAAGCTCCACACGAGCAGGGCCGCCGCCGGGGCGATGGCCGTCCAGCCGTGCGGGGCGAACGGCCGCAGGTTGGCCACATCGGCGTGCGGCAGCGACAGCGCGACGGCGACGACGAGCAACGCGACGAGCAGCCCGGCCAGCCCGAGCTGGACCCGGCCGGTCACCCGCAGACCGGAGGCGTTCGACACGGTCACGATCGCCATCAGCCCCGCCGCCGTCAGCGTCGCGGTGCCGGTCCCGCCGCCCACCGCCGCGGCGACGTACTCGCCGCCGAACAGCGCCGCGGCGGCGGCGCTGGGCGGGATCGCGAAGTAGAAGCACCAGCCGACGACGACCGCGGCCCGGTCCCCGAAGGCGAGGCGGGCGTAGGTCGACACGCCGCCGGAGTCGGGGTGGCGCGCGCCGAGCGCCGCGAACGCCGCGGCCAGCGGGGCCGACAGCACGACCAGGCCGAGCCAGGCCAGCAGCGACGCCGGCCCGGCCGCCTGGGCCGCGAGCGCGGGCAGGGCGATGACGCCTGTGCCGAGCACCGCACCGACGTACATGGCGGTGCCCTGGGCCGCCGTGAGGCGGCCCGCCGGTGCGGTGGCGGGTGTGACAGCAGGGGTGACGCTCGTCTGAGTCATGCGCGTTCACCTTCCAGTCAGGGAAGTGGCCGGCCGGGAATGTCCCGGCCGGCCCAGGTCGTGGAGCTGTCTCAGGCGGAGGTGCTGAACTCGAGGCTGGCGGGCAGGTCGGAACGGCGGGTGACGTTGAGCTTGCGATAGATGCGGGTCAGGTGCTGCTCGACCGTGCTGACCGTGATGTACAGCTTGTCGGCGATCTCGCGGTTGGTGTATCCGACCGCCGCGAGCGAGGCCACCCGGCGCTCGGCTTCGCTCAGCGTCCCGGGGCCGCTGTCCGTGCGGGGCGGCTCGGCCGGCTGCCCGGGACCGCCCTGGGTGAGCGCGTTGACCAGCGGGACGGCCTCGCACTCCTCCGCGATCCGCTGGGCCTGCCTGGCGACCGTACGGGCGCGGCGCAGCTCTCCCACCGCCTGGTAGGCGTCGGCCAGGTCGACCAGGGCCCTGGCCAGCTCGTACTGGTCGCCGCTCGCCTGGAGCATGTCGGCGGCGCGGCGCAGCAGCGCAGGACGCTGCCGGGGCTCGCTCGCGGCGGCTGTCAGGCGCAGGCCGGTGCCGCGGGCGCGGACCGGGCCGGGGGCGCAGCGCGCCACGTGCTCGTCCAGCAGCGGCCGGGCCCGCTCCGCGCGGCCCATGCCGATCAGCGCCTCGGCCGCGCCCGTCCGCCAGGAGACCAGCCCCGGCGAGTCGAGGCTCCAGGAGCCCATCAGCTCGCCGCACGTCTGGAAGTCGCGCAGCGCCATGCCGAGGTCGCCCGTCGCCAGGTGGTAGCGGCCCCGCGCGTTCAGGTAGTGCAGGCCGTATCGGGTCTGGAGCATGGCCTCGGGCACCGGCTGGTTCACCAGCTGCACGGCCTCGTCCAACCGGCCCATCGCGGTCACCGCCGTCAGCAGCACCGACAGCGGGCCGCCGACCGCGACCCCCCAGCTCGTCGGCGGGATGAGCCGTACGGCCATCTGGGCGAGGCCCTCGGCGCCCTCCAGGTCGCCCTGCCGCAGGCTGATCTCGGCGCGCAGCGCCGCGAGGCGGGCCTGCCTGCTGGGGGCGCGCCGGCTGGCGGCCTCCTCGAAGAACAGGTCGCACCAGGGGGCCGCAAGGTCGGACCGCTCGCCGTAGATCAGCGCGAGCAGCGCGCACTCGACGGCGTCCATCGACATGTCGTCGAGGCGGGAGCCGCGCAGGATGCGCTCCACGTCGGCCAGCGTCTGCGGGTGCGGGCCCTTGGTCAGCACGGCCGCGAGCGCGGTGGCGGCCTCCAGCCGGCCGATGACCGGCGCGGACGGCGGCGCCTGCGTGCTCATGTCGGTGACCCTCGGGATGTGCGCCAGGAACGGCGTGTAGGAGCAGCGCAGCCACGGCCGGGCGGCGCGGATCTCGGCCACGGTCTCCGCGTCCATGATCGAGCCGATCCTGCCCAGGTGGTCGAGCACGTCACGGGCGTCGTCGAAGCGGCCGTGCCACAGCAGCGCCTTGGCCAGCACGACCGCGTCGGAGCCGCGCAGGTGGCCGCGGTGCATGGCGTCGGTGAGCTCGTCGAGGTGGGCCGCGGGGGCGCTCGGGTTGAGCCGCCACTCCGCCCGCACCAGCGTCGTCTTGATGGTGGCCCTGCGCTGGTCGTCGGTGCACGCGCCGTCGGCCAGCCGCAGGTAGTCGACGGCGGGCTCGACCCGTCCCTCGCTGAGCGCCTGCCGGGCCGCCTCCTCCAGGATCGGTACGGCCCACGAGCCCCCGTTGTGCGAGGCGGCCAGCAGGTGCTCGGCGATCACGGCGGCCGGGGCGCCCTGGCCGTACGCCAGCTCGGCGGCCCTGCGGTGCAGGTCCGTCCGGTCGTGCCGGTCGAGGTCGGCGAGCACGGCGGCGCGCGCCTGGGGGTGGCGCAGGTGCAGGTCGGCGCCGACCAGCCCGGCGTTGTGCAGCGAGTTGAGCGCCTGGACGACGACGCCGGCGTCGAGGTCGAGCAGCCGGTCGAGGTGGCCGGGGTCGTCGGCGACCGCCAGGCCCCGCGCGACGCGGGCCGCGAGCGGGTGCCCGCGGCGCAGGCACGACTGCACGGCCTGGCGGTAGGCGTCGCCCGCGACGATCTCGTCCGGCTCCGCCGCCGGTTCGCTCTCGGCCGGGGCGCCTCCGGCGTCGGCCGCGGCGAGGTGGTCCTCGATGAGCGCGCCCACGAGCAGCGGGTTGCCGCCGCTGACCGCGTGCCAGTCCGCGGCGAGCCGCCGGGCGACTTCGTCACCCACGATGTCGGCGGCCATGATCTCTACGCCCTCGCGGGACAGGGCCGACAGCGGGAGGCGGCGGCAGTGCGGCTGGCGCAGCAGCTCGGTCTGGAACAGCGACGGGGCGTTCCACGTCTCCTCCGACTGGCTGAAGATCGCCAGGATGTGGGCGAAGCGCAGCCTACGGGCGAGGTAGGCCAGGCAGAGCTGCGAGGCGCGGTCGGCGTGCTGGATGTCGTCCACCACGATCATGAGGGGGTGCCGCTCGGCGAGTTCCAGCAGCACCATGCACAGGGCGTGCACGATGTGGGCGTCCACCTGGTCGACGTAGTCGGCCAGCGGGTCGGCCGACATGGCGCAGCGGGCGCCCTCGTGCAGCAGGTTGCGGGTGCGCTCCTCCTCGTCGGGGGTGAGCGGCGCGTTGTGCAGGATCTGCGACAGCACGGCCAGCGCCAGTCCCGACTCCGACTGCGAGCAGGTCGCGGTCAGCGGCAGCGCGCCGTGCTCCAGCGCGTCCTCGACCAGAGTGTTGAGCAGTGCGGTCTTCCCCGTCGCGACGGGTCCGCCGACGATCGCGATCTTTCCTCTGCCGGTGACGGCGTCGGCCAGCATGTCCTCAAGGGAGGCCAACACCTCTTCCCGCTCCACCAGGGCCATAATGAGCCTCCCGAATTCCGTTCGATTCTCGGCCGCACGGCCGGTTCACAATTGCCGTGACTTGTGTAAAGGTTCTGGGTTGAGCCGCGTTCAGGCGACGAGCCTCATTCGCGGGGAAACGCTCTCGCCGGCCCGCTCCCCCGCGCCTTCCGCGTCCGTTTCGCCGGCGCGGGCCAGCGCCGAGCGGACGGCCGCGAAGGACGCGGCGACCACGTCGTGGTCGAGGCCCACCCCCCAGACCTGCCGCCCGTCGATCACGCACTCGGCGTAGACCGCGACCTCCCGGTCCTCCGCGCTCCCGGCCGCGGCCTCCACGCCGGTGCGGTGGACCATCTGCACGTCCACGTTCCAGACCGCCAGCCGGGCGCCCAGGGTGCGGATGGCGTCGGCCCGCGGCCCGGCGACGTCGAAGCGCGCGCCGTCGACGTACAACGTGGTCTGCAGCGGCCGGCCGCCGAGCCCGAGCGGGACGGTGATCTCGGTCCGCGACAGGTACTCCTCGTCGAACAGGTCACGGACGACGGCCGGGGTGATCTCCCCGCCCGAGCCGTCCGCGTGGGCCTGCACGACGCGGGCGAACTCCACCTGCAGGTTCTTGGGCAGGTTGAGCCCGTGCCAGGCGCTCAGGATGTAGGCCACGCCACCCTTGCCCGACTGGCTGTTGATGCGCACCACCGCCTCGTACGTGCGGCCGACGTCCTTGGGGTCGATCGGCAGGTACGGCATGCGCCACGGCAGGTCGTCCACGCTGACGCCGGCCTCGCCGGCCTCCACGGCCAGCGCGTCGAAGCCCTTCTTGATGGCGTCCTGGTGGGAGCCGGAGAAGGCCGTGTAGACGAGGTCGCCGCCGTACGGGTGGCGGGGGCTGACCTGCATCTCGTTGCAGTACTCGACAGTGCGCCGGATCTCGGTGATGTCGGAGAAGTCGATGCCGGGGTCGACACCGTGGGTGTACATGTTCAAGCCGAGCGTGACCAGGCAGACGTTGCCGGCCCGCTCGCCGTTGCCGAACAGGCAGCCCTCGATCCGCTGGGCGCCGGCCAGCAGCGCCAGCTCGGAGGCGGCGACGCCGGTGCCCCGGTCGTTGTGCGGGTGGATCGACAGGCAGACGTGCTCGCGGTGGGACAGATTGCGGTCGAGCCACTCGATCTGGTCGGCGAAGACGTGCGGGAGCGACCGCTCCACCGTGGTCGGGAAGTTGAGGATGATCTCCCGGCCCTCCTCGGGCTGCCACACGTCCATGACCGCCTCGCAGACCTCGAGCGCGAACTCGGGCTCGGTCTCGTTGAACAGCTCGGGCGAATACTGGAATCCCAGGTCGCAGTCGCCCAGGGTCGCCTCGGCGTACTTCATCATCAGGCGGGTGCCCTCGACGGCGAGGTCCCTGCACTCGTCGCGGGTCATGCCGAAGACCACCCGCCGGAAGAGCGGGGCGGTCGCGTTGTAGAGGTGGATGTTGGCCCGGGGAGCGCCGGCCAGGCTCTCCACGGTCCGCCGGATCAGCTCGTCCCGCGCCTGCACCAGAACCGAGATCCGCACGTCGTCGGGGATCCGGTCCTGCTCGATGAGCATGCGCACGAAGTCGTGGTCGTCCTGGCTCGCCACCGGGAACCCGACCTCGATCTCCTTGTAACCCATCCGTACGAGCAGGTCGAACATCGCGAGCTTGCGCTCCGGGCTCATCGGGTTGACCAGCGACTGGTTGCCGTCGCGCAGGTCGGTGGACAGCCATCGCGGGGCGGCCTCGATCGTCCGGTCCGGCCAGCGCCGGTCCGCCAGGCGGACGGGGGTGAAGGCCGAGTAACGGGAAGGAGAGCTGCTCATGAGGAATTCCTTTCTCATCGGCGACCGTGCCACCGAATTCGCGACCGACCGTTTTCCGAAAAGCTGTCCGCGAATCGCGCCGACTTCCTTCCGGGAAGGCCGTCCATATTGCTGGTGATTCGCTGACCGGTACGTCGCCGAAGCTACAAGCGCCCTGGTCAAGGGGCAAGGGAGAAGCAACTAGAGTGCGCCCCGTGTCACCCGTACGATCGGTAGGGGTATCGAAAGTTGTAGGCCCGGTACAACCTCCCGGGCGGCCCTCTTAACGCCCCCCTGAACCGGACACATACTCCGAGTCATGTCGATCAGCAGAGCAGCATTCCCGGCAATTTCGATTTCGCCTTTCCGAATCCTGGGAATGTGCGTGACCGAGGCGCGCCCGTCCGTTCTGGCCATCTTCTTCCTGCGGTTCGCCGCCGGCGCGGCCCTGGACGCGGGACTCGCCCCCGCCGACCCGTTCCGCCTGGTGGCGGGGGCCCTGGTGTGGCAGTGCGCGATCTTCTTCGTCTACCTGTTCAACGGCGTGATGGACGTGCGGGAGGACCGCGTGAACGGCTCGCGCCGGCCGATCGCCCGCGGCGACCTCGACCCCGCCCTCGCCCGGATCATCGCCTGGGCCGCCGCCGCGGCCGCCCTGCTCGGCGCGCTGCTGCTCGGCGGCGCGATGATCTGGCTGGTCATCGCGGTGCTCGCGCTCGGCTACCTCTACTCGGCGCCGCCCTTCCAGCTGAAGAAGTGGTCCAGCGCCACGGTGGTGGTCGGCGGTCTGTCCGGACTGCTCTCCTACTGCGCGGGCTACACCTCGTGCGGGACCGGCCCCGCCGGGCAGGCGGTGATCGCGCTGCCCGCGTTCGCCGTCGCGGCCTCGCTGTGGATGGGCCTGGTCGGCACACCGGCGAAGGACCTGCCCGACATCGCGGGCGACCGCTCCGCCGGTCGCGTGACGTTCGCGGTGAGCCGCGGAGAATGGCCGGTCAGGCTGCTGCTGTCGGCGGTCGCCACCTCCGTCGCGCTCGCATTCTGCGCGGTCGAGCTGCTATTGCGGGTGCCGCTCGGCATGGCGCCGGCCGCGATGCTCACCGGCGCCTCGCTGCTCGTCGTCGTCACCCTTACTCCGCTTTCCCGGGGGTCCCGGGTGCGCCGCCGCCTGCCCTACCGGGCGTTCATGACGACGCAATACGCTGTGCATTTGGCTGTTCTTCTCCCGCTGGTGTCACAATTCTTATTGTCTGGGCGTTCGGCTTAGTCCAGGATGGAGGCACTCGTCCGCTTCCTCTCGGAGGGTCCATTGGCGGGAGATGGAGAACTGGGACCGGCGGTCCCGGACTTCGAGGGATTCCTCGAAGCGCATCGCTCCGAGATTCTGGAAGCGTACGCACGGAACCTTGCGGCACTGAACAGCCCGATCAGCCGCGATCCGATCGCCCTGCGGCAGGCGCTGGCGAACGCGGAGCAGATCCTCGACGACGTCGCGGAGACGCTGCGAGCCGGCAGCATCAGGGTGGGCGACTCCTCCAAGATCATCGCCTGGGAGGTGGGGGCGACCAGGGCGGCGAGCGGGGTTCATCCGGACGAGTCGCTCCGCGCGGCGTCGGTGTGGTTCCAGGCGGTCGTGACCTGCCTGCTGGAGCGCATGCCCGGCGACGCCGAGTCCATGCGGCTGCTCACGCTGGTCGTGCTGGGGCTGGAGCGCAGCATCACGACACGGATCAGGGAGGCCTCGGCCAGCTACTCCAGCTTCCTGCTCGACAAGGTCCACGAGGCCCAGGTCGAGGAGCGCCGCAGGATCGCCCGCGAACTGCACGACCGGCTCGGGCACGGCCTCAGCGTCGCCCACCGGCAACTGGAGCTGTACGACCTGCACCGGGCGAGCAAGCCCGCGACGGCGACCGCCAAGGTGGAGACCGCCCAGCAGGCCATCCTGGAGACCATGCAGAACCTGCGCGCGGTCACCAGCGATCTGCACCCGCAGGAGCCGCTCAACAGCCTGGAGAAGGCCCTGCTGTACTACCTCGAGACCGCGGACATGGAAGAGGTGGACATCCGGCTTCGGGTCAGCGGGGACGAGACGTGGGCCTCTCCCGCCGTGCGCGACGAGTCCTTCCTCATCCTGCGTGAGGCGACCAGGAACGCGCTCAAGCACGGCAGCCCCACCAAGGTGCTGATCCGCGTCGACTTCGCCCCCCACGAGCTGCGGGCGTCGGTGGAGGACGACGGCCTGGGCTTCGCGGAGGGGCGCAGGCGGTCGGACGGGGTGGGCCTGATGTCGATGCAGGAACGCGCCGCGATCATCGGAGGAACGACCACCATCACGAGCAGGCCAGGCAACGGCACGCACGTCGAACTGTACGTGCCGTTCTCGGGGCTCACCGCATGAGCGAGCGGAGCAGTGTGATTCGCCCATGCGACCCCGAGCCGCCAGGCGAGGGGGCAAAATGAGCAAATCGGACAGAATGATCAGCATCGCCGTCGTCGACGACCATGCGCTGTTCCGGGAGGGCCTGCGCGAGATCCTGGAGGCCCAGGACGACTTCGAGGTCGTGGGCGAGGCGGGCGACTCCGACGGGGCGGTGGCCCTGGTCGAGCGGGAGCGGCCCGACGTGGTCCTCCTCGACGTCGAGATCCCCGGCGACGACGCCACGCAGACCGTGGCCCGCATGCGCACGATCTCGCCCGAGTCGCAGATCATCATCCTCAGCATGTACGACGGCCCGCAGCTGCTGAGCCGCCTGCTGGCGGCGGGCATCCGCGGCTACCTGCTCAAGAGCGTGCACCGCCAGGAGCTGGTGTCGGCGGTCAGGAGCGTCAGGGACGAGCCCGACCGGCTCGTGCTCGCCGTCTCGCGCGACTCCTTCGCCCAGGTGCAGGGGGGCGGGTCGAAGGTGGTGCTGACCGACAGGGAGCGGGAGATCCTCGAACTCGCCGCCCAGGCGCTGAGCAACTACCAGATCGCCACCCGGCTCACGCTCACCGAGGCGACGATCAAGCGGCACCTGCACAACATCTTCACCAAGCTCGGCGCGGTCTCCCGGATCGACGCGGTCAACAAGGCGCTGGCCGCCTCGCTCATCTCGCCGCGCCGCGACCAGCCGGCGCCCCGCCCCCGGCCGAACACCCCGGGGCTACGGGGGCAGCGCTCGTTCCCCTGAGCCTCAGCCCTCCTCCAAGGGAAGCCCAGTCCTCCTTCAGAGGAGATGCCCTCAGTCCTCCTCCAGAGGAAATGCCCTGGCGAGGCTGGCCTTGACCGGCTCGGGCAGCAGGATGCCGGTCGCGGTGAGGTTCATCTCCAGGTGAACCAGGTCGCGCGTGCTCGGCACCGGCACGATGTCGTCGCCCCGCCCCAGCAGCCAGGCGATGGCCAGCCGTCCCATTCCGACGTCCATGTCGGCCGCCACCCGCTGGGCGTCGCGCAGCCGCAGCAGCTCGGATTCCAGGCTCTCCGGGGAGAAACGCGGGTCCAGGCGGCGCACGTCCCCCGGGCCGAGCTGGACCGGCGAGGTGATCCGCCCGGTCAGGAAGCCCCGGCCGAGCGGCCTGCCGGCGACGACGCCCATCCCCAGCTCGCGCGCCAACGGCAGCAGCTCCCGCTCCGCCCGGCGCTGCCACAGGGAGTACTCCACCGCGACGGCGGCGACGGGCCGCGCCGCGTGCGCGCGCCGCAACCGGTTTCCGTCCAGCCCGCGGACGCCGATGTGCGCGATCTTCCCGGCGTCCTGGAGACGGCCGGCCACGCCCATCGTCTCCTCGATCGGCGCGCCGGTGGCGCCGGGGTCCACCACGAACAGGTCGATCCGCTCGATCCCCAGGCGGGCCAGCGACGCGTCGCAGGCGCGGCCGAGGTCCTCGGGACGGGACACACAGTCCCGCCCCTCCCATCGGGCGGCACCGTCCCAGCGAACCGCGCCAGCCCCTCCAACCGCACCGGGACCGGCCGCGATCAGGGCCTCGTCGCGCCGGTGGGCGACGGCCTTGCCGACCAGGCGCTCGGCCTCGCCGTCGGCGTCGATCAGGTCGATCAGCGACACGCCGCCGTCGAGCGCGCGCAGGACGACCCGCATCGCCTCATCGGGGTCCGCCGGGCCGTACGCGCCGGTCAGCGCGGTGCAGCCGAGCCCGAGGCTCGTGGAGACCAGGCCCTGCCCGCCGAGGCTCACGCGCCGCATGACGCCACCCGGGACCGGCGTGGCCGTGACCGTTTGAAGGGTTTCGATATCGCTTCGTCATTCACGTGGACACCGCTGGAAGTAATGGAGGTACGAGAAACGCGAGGATGCACCCGATACCACTCAGATTGCACGAGGCGGATTTTCCACCCCTATTTTTCCCTACCGCTACGGCCGTTCGCGCTACAAATCTGGCAAATCATCGGCCAGATATGATGGCATTTCGGCCACGGAACCGCCGAACACGACGAAGCGGCTGGCGAGGTGGCCCGCGTGGGGGTTGCGGGCGCCGTGCCGGACGCCCGGCGGCGCGTAGACGCCGTCGCCCGGCCCCAGGTCCACCCACCGGTCGTGCAGGTAGAACTGTCCCTCGCCCTCGAAGACGAAGTACGCCGCCTCGCTCCCCTCGTGCGGGCGGACGCCGAGCGTCTCCCCCGGCAGCATGATCCCGCAGCGCAGGCAGAGTCCGGCATGGCCGGCCGCCGGCCGGAACAGGACGTTCGCGGCGGGCGGGGTCAGCCAGGTCTCGCCGTTCCACAGCGAGCGGAACCGGGCCGGGCCGGTGCTGGGCCGGCCGGTGCCGGGTCGGCCGGTGCTGGCCGTGCCGCCCATGGACGGCACGGCGCTCCAGATGTAGACGGTCATCTCCCGGTCGCCGGCCGACAGGGAGTACGTACTGCCCATGGGCGAGTACAGCGCCGAGGCGGCGCGCATCCGGCTGATCTCGTAGCCGACGGTGCCGACGCCCGCGCCTGCCAGCACGACCGCGATCTGCTCGGCCGCCGCCGCGTTCGGCGGCGACCACTGGCGGCCCGCGGGGATGCGGACCGCGTCGACGGCGGAGTGCCGCGCACCGATGTCCGGGCCGACAACCGGGCTCACCCAGCAGTCGCCGTGCCGCCGATACTCCAGGTCCGCGCCCCGCACCACCGTGCCGGTCTCTTGCCTGGTGCCGATCGCTTGCGTGGTCAGGTTCATCGGGTCTCTCCCTGATCACGCCCGCGCGAGTTCGGCGCGGGCGGCGGAGGGGGTGAGGATCGCGTGGTACTGCCAGATGATCACAAGGCCGAAGACGCCGTACAGCGCGGCCATGCCCCACGGAGGAAGGACCGAGCCGATCGTGATGCACAGCGACGCGACGACCAGGGCCACGCGGATGTTGAGGTTGTAGACCGCCATGTAGCGGGTGCGGGACGCGGCCGGGACCATGTCGGCGAGCAGGGCCTGCCGCACCGGCACGTCCATCAGCTCGCCCACGGTGAGCACCAGCGCGGCCACGAGCAGGATCCAGCCGGTGTCGCTGACGGCCAGCACCATGTATCCGGCGGTGAACAGCCCCGCCCCGGCGTACATCCGCACCCGGTCGGGCACCCGGCGCAGCACCAGGTGGGCGACGAGCGCGAGCGCCACGACCAGCACGGTGTTCTCCGCGCGGAGGATGCCGAGCATCTCCACGCCGTCCACGCGGACCGACCACGAGCCGATCGACAGCAGGTTCTGCGCCGGCAGGTCCCTGGCCAGCCGTACGCCGATGTAGTTGATCAGTTGCAGCTCGATGGACATGAACAGCGTGGCGGCCACCAGCAGCCGGCCGAAGGCGCGGTCCTGGAGCACCAGCCGGTAGCCGTTGGCGAAGTCCCGCAGGATCGACCCGCGCGGCTCGGCCGCGACGCCGGTCTCCCCCTGCCCGGTCTCCCCCTGCCCGGTCTCCTCCGGCTTGGTCTCCGCGATGAGGAAGTACGTGGCCGCGGCGATCGCGACCGTACCCACGGCGGCCAGGGTCAGCAGCAGCGTGAAGTGGCCGTTGTAGAGGAAGCCGCCGAGCAGCGCGCCGAAGGCCAGCGCGAGGTTGATCGACCAGTAGTTGATCGTGTAGACGAGCTTGCGGCTCTCGGGGGTCGTGACGTCGAGGATCATCGCGTCGTTCGCCGGCATCGCGAAGCTCGCGGCGAACTTGTTGACGAGGTAGCCGCAGTAGACGATCGCCGGGCTGTGCCAGGCGGACGAGTCGGCGACCGCCATGAGCGCGAACGTCAGGCAGACGCCGGTCTCGCCGAGCAGCAGCGTGCGCCGCCGCCCGCGTGCGTCGGACATGTGCCCGCCCGCCAGCGTGCCCACGACGCCGAGCACCATGACGGTCACGACCAGCACGCCCGCGACCGCCACGCCGTACTCGAAGGCGAGGTAGATGGCCATGAACGACATGACCATCGAGTCGAGCAGGCGCTGCAGGAAGCCGACCGCGATGCGGACGCGCAAGTTTGGATGAAGCACTGCGGGGTGGAGGGCGGCCAGGTTCATGAGGTCACGCCCGCCCCGGCCACGACGGGCTCGCCCACCTCGGCCCGTACGAGCGAGTGGACGTGCCGCGCCCGCGCGACGGCCTGCTCCTCGGTCTCCCCGGTCACGACGACGAAGCCGTGCCGGGTGCGCCAGTCCACCGTCTCCGGGATCCGGTCACCCGGCCGGAACGGGAACTCCAGCATGTCCACGAAGTCGAGCGCCCTGGCCTCCTCCACGCCGGAGACGGCGCGGACCTCGCCGGGGGTCAGGCTGAAGTACGAGATGTGGGCGACCGCCCGGCGCTCCACCGTGCCCGGCGACCGGCCGTCGAGGATCCGGAAGACGGCCCGCTCGATGTCGAGCCCGGTGGCGAGCTGCACCAGGCGCGGGATCTGGTCGCCGCCGAGCCGCGCCTGTGACTCGACGATCCGGGGACCGGCGGCGGTCCAGATGATCTCGGTGTGGGCCGGACCGGTCTGGTAGCCGGTCAACCGCAGCATCTCGATCGTCAGCTCGGCCATCGCCGCCGTGTCGGGCCCGGCCTGCGCGGGGTGCACGTGCCCGGCCTCGACGAACAGCGGCGGCGGGCCGAGCACCTTGCGGGTGACGCCGACCACCTGGTGGCGGCCGTGGTCGCTGAGCGACTCCACGCTGTATTCGGGACCGCGCAGGTACTCCTCCACGAGAACCGGGCCGCCGTAGCCGTACGAGTCGAGCAGCGCGCCCCATTCGTCGACCTGGCCGGGCTCGCGCAGCAGGTAAACGCCCCGGCTACCGGCCAGCTCGGTCGGCTTGACGACCACAGGCAGCTCGAAGCCGTCGAGCAGGGCGGGCACGTCCTGCCAGCGCGCCGCGTGGGCGAACCGCACCGGCGACAGGTCGTGCTCGGCGAGCAGCCGCCGCAGCTGGAGCTTGTCGTTGAGCAGTTCGATCGAGCGTGCGGGGTTGACCGCCTTGCCGAGGTCCTCCGCGATGCGGTAGGTCGCGAGCATGCTCTCCTCGGCCCCGATGTGGTAGACGAGGTCGGCGCCGAAGTCGCGCACGGCCTGCCGTACGGCCCGGTCGAACGCGACGGGGTCGGCGAAGTCGGCGAGCACGAAGGCGTCGGCCAGGTCGGCGATGCCGGCCAGGTATTCCGGCGTCTGCAGGGTGGGATCCCAGACCGCGCAGATCCGGTGACCCTCCTCTCGGGCCTTGATGACGAACGCCCGGTAGGGCATGACCATGACGAGATCGCTCACCGGGATCCTCCCCTCTTTCTGCTGGAAGCGGCTGTGGTGGATACGGATGAGTCAGTAGGGCAGCTCGCGGCCCGACGGCGTGCGGAGATCGGGCGCGTTCGACTGGGGCTTACTGGCCGGCTTGCTCACGCGGATGCGACGTGCCATCGAAATCCCTCCAAGTCCCCTACGAGCCGTTTCACGGGCCCTCTGACCAGCACGCTGGCACGCGGATATGGCCGCCACAACGGCCGCGCACCCTAATGACCAGGCCGGATGACGGAAGGGGCAGACGGCCTACAACTTTGGTTACGCCGGAGTGCTACGAAAATTCACACCTGCGCGTAGGCGAAGCTCGGCGCGCGGCTCGGCCCGCGCCGCAGGTAGGTCCACCAGGTGAGCCCGGCGAGCAGCACGTAGGAGCCGACGAAGATCCACAGGGCGGGCAGCGACCACCCCGCGTGCTCCTGGGCGACGCGGGCGGCGGCGGCGCCGGTCATGCCCTTCATCGCGCTCGCCGCGTCGAGGCTCGCCAGGCGGAACACCTGCTGGATCAGGAACCCGCCGAACGCGCCGATCGCCCCGGCGATGCCGATCACGGCCGCGGCCCTGCGCTTGTAGTCCGTCGCCGTCAGCGCCGGGTCGAGGCCGCGCCTGGCCGCCTCCCTGCGCCCCAGCTCGCCGA
Source organism: Microbispora sp. KK1-11 (assembly GCF_006874435.1). Classification (NCBI taxonomy): domain Bacteria; kingdom Bacillati; phylum Actinomycetota; class Actinomycetes; order Streptosporangiales; family Streptosporangiaceae; genus Microbispora; species Microbispora sp. KK1-11. The sequence goes on from NZ_VIRJ01000036.1 coordinate 42,012, forward strand.
AGATCACCGGAATCATCCGGTAGGTCGAGCCGTTGCCCACCCCGGAGCAGGCGAAGACGACCAGGTAGGCGCAGAAGAACAGGCCGAAGTCGTGGCGGATCACCCCCGCCGCCGCCGCGACGGTCGCCACGACCATCCCGGCGAACACGGCCAGCGTGACCCGGGCCCCGCCGTACCGGTCGGACAGCCGGCCTCCGAACGGCCGGGCGACCGACCCGGCCAGCGCTCCGACGAAGCCGAGCCCGGCGAGGTAGTCGCGCACGAACGGATGCTGGGCGAGGAACTCCGGGAACGTCGTCCTGATCACCAGCGGCAGCGCGAAGGAGAACCCGATGAACGAGCCGAACGTGCCGACATAGAGCAGCGACACGATCCAGGTCTGCCCGTGCCGCAGCGCCGCGGCGTACGACCGGGGGTCGGCCTTGGCCTCGGCGAGGCTGTCCATGAACAGCCAGGCGCCGAGCCCGGCCACCACGATGAACGGCATCCAGACCAGGCCGGCGTACGCGAGGTGGACCTGCGTGCCCGACGCCGCCACGGGCACGCCGGCGACGACCACCAGCGGCACCAGGAGCTGGACGACCGCGACGCCGAGGTTGCCGCCGGCCGCGTTGAGGCCGAGTGCGAAGCCCTTGCGCCGCTCGGGATAGAAGAACGAGATGTTGGCCATGGAGGAGGAGAAGTTGCCGCCGCCGACGCCGGCCACGGCGGCGCAGGCGAGCAGGACCCAGAACCTCGTGTCGTGGTCCTGTGCGGCCAGCCAGCCGCTCGGCACGACGAACGCCAGCAGCGACGACGGGACCAGCAGCAGTGCCGCCGACATCGTCGTCCACACCCGGCCGCCGAAGCGCGGCACCGCGAACGTGTACGGGATCCGGATCGCCGCGCCCACCAGGTTGGGCGCGGAGACGAGCCAGAACGACTCCGACACGCTCATCGGCAGCCCGGCGGCGGGCAGGCTCAGCACCACCACCGACCACAGCACCCAGATCGCGAAGCCCAGGTGCTCGGTGAAGACCGACAGGATCAGGTTGCGCCTGGCCACCCGCCGGCCGGTGGTCTCCCAGAACTCCTCGTCCTCCGGGTTCCAGTGCTCGATCCATCCGCGGCCGCGCCGGGCGGCCGCCCTCGTTCCGCTCATGGGCAACTCCTCGTCAGCGTGGTAGGGGTCGGGGTATCAGGACTGGGCATGCGCCGTCCCCGCGGCTTCCGCCTTCTCCGATTGGGCGAGCCAGCGGGCGATGCCGCACACCGTGTCGGTGCAGGTGCCGCAGCCCGTGGTCGCCCGGGTCGCGGAGGCGAGGGCGGTCAGGTCACGGGCTCCGGACCGCCACGCGGCGACCAGCTTGTCCTTGCTGACCGCGTTACAGCGGCACACCACGCTCGTTCCGGGCAGCTCCGCCGCGTTCCCGCCGCCGGGGGCCGCGCCCTCGCCGTACGGCATGGCCCGGCCGAGCAGCAGCGCGAGCCGGTCGGGCGGCACGGGCAGGCCGCGGTCGTAGAACTGGGTGATCGCGGCGGCGGCGTCGGGCACGCCGAGCGCGATGGCCCCCGCGACCCGCTCGTCGCGGACGACGAGCTTGGCGTAGCGGCCCCGGGCCGGCTCGCTCAGCCACAGCACCTCGGCTCGCGGGTCGTCCGGCGCGGCGTGCACGTCGCCGAGCGAGGCCAGGTCCACCCCGCTCGCCTTGAGCCGGGTCACCACCTTCGTGCCGCGGTAGGGCGACCGCGTGCCGGTGAGCAGCGCGGCCAGCGCGGCGGCCTGCTCCCAGGCGGGCTGCACGAGTCCGGGGACCGTGCCGGGATGCCGGGCGCAGTCGCCGATCGCGTGGATCCACGGGTCGCTCGTGCGCAGCTCGTCGTCCACCAGCACGCCGCCGTCGACGTCGAGCCCGGCCGCCCACGCCTGCGCGGTCTGCGGGCGCACTCCTGCCGCCACGACGACGAGGTCGGCCTCGACCAGCCGGCCGTCGTCCAGCTTCAGCCCGTCGCCGGGCAGGTAGCGGGCCGCCCGCGAGTTCAGCAGCACCCGCACGCCGAGGCCGCGCAGGACCTGGGCGAGCACCTGGCCCGCGCCGTCGTCGAGCTGGCGCTCCATCAGGTGGCCTCTCGGATGGACGACGGTGACCTCGTTGCCGCGCGCCGCCAGGCCCCTGGCCGCCTCCAGCCCGAGCAGGCCGCCGCCGAGCACGGCCACCCGCACGCCGCCGCGCGCTCCTGCCGCGATCGCGGCGCAGTCGTCCAGCGTGCGGAACGTCGTCACGCCGGGGGCGAGCTCGCCGTCGTCGCCGATCAGCCCCTCGACGGGCGGCACCCACGCGCGGGCGCCGGTGGCCAGCACGAGCACGTCGTAGCCGACCAGCGTGCCGTCGTCGAGCGTGACGCGGCGCCCGTCGCGGTCGATCGAGACGACCTCGCGGCCCCGCCGCACCTCCACGCCGTGCGCGACGGCCCAGCCCTCCTCCTGCAGCCGCACCGACTCGGCGGACATCGCGCCCGCCAGCACGTTGGACAGCAGGACCCGGTTGTACGGCGGGTGCGGCTCGTCCCCGATCGCGACGATCGCGACGCGCTCTCCCGCCGGGTCCCTGCGGCGGATCTCCTCCGCCAGCCGGGCGCCGGCCATGCCGTAGCCGGCGATCACGACCCTGGTTTTCACTGCGCCTCCCGTTCACCCGCCGGCGACAGCCGTACGGCGCAGACCTTGAATTCGGGCATCCGGCTGACGGGATCGAGCGCCGGATTCGTCACGAGGTTGGCGCGCTGGGCGCCCGGGAAGTGGAACGGCAGGAAGACCACGTCGGGCCGCATCGACGGCACGCAGCGCACCGTCGCGAGGACCCGCCCGCGCCTGCCGACGACCGCCGCCGCCGCGCCGTCGCTCAGCCCGGCCCGCCGCGCGGTGTCCGGGTGCACCTCGACGTACGCCTCGGGCACGGCCGCGCGCAGTTCCTCCACCCGGCGGGTCTGCGCGCCCGACTGGTAGTGCTGGAGCACCCGCCCGGTGATCGCGTACAGGGGGAACTCCTCGTCCGGCGGCTCGGCCGGCCCTTTGTGGTCCACGGCGGCGAACCTGGCCCGCCCGTCGGGATGGGCGAACCGGTCCAGGAACAGCCGCGGCGTCCCCTGATGTCCCGGCGTTCGCGGCACAGGCCAGTGGAGTCGTTCCCCGGCGCGCAGCCGGTCCCAGGTCACGCCGGAGTAGTCGGCGGGGCCGCCCTCCGACGCGGCCCGCAGCTCCGTGAAGACCGTCTCGGGGTCGGTGGGGAAGCGCTCGGGCGGCTGCCCGAGCCGTACGGCCAGATCGTGCAGGACCTCCAGGTCGGTGCGCACCCCGGGCGGCGGGGCCAGCGCGCGGCGGCGCAGCAGCACACGTCCTTCGAGGTTGGTCAGCGTGCCGTCCTCCTCCGCCCACTGGGTGATCGGCAGCACCACGTCGGCGGCCCTGGCGGTCTCCGACAGCACGATGTCGGCGACCACGAGAAGGTCGAGCGCGGCCAGCCGGTCGGCCACCCGGGCCGAATGCGGCGCCGACACGACCGGGTTGCTGCCGAAGACCAGAAGCGCGGACGGGCCGTCCGGGGTGCCGAGCGCGTCGAGCAGTTCGAACGCCGAACGTCCCGGGCCGGGCAACGCGGACGGCTCGACCCCCCACACCCGCGCCACGTGCGCGCGGGCCGCCGGGTCGTCGATCCGCCGGTAGCCGGGCAGCTGGTCGGCCTTCTGCCCGTGCTCGCGCCCGCCCTGCCCGTTGCCCTGGCCGGTCAGGCAGCCCCAGCCCGAGCCGCGGCGGCCGGGCAGGCCCAGCGCGAGCGCCAGGTTGATCCAGGCCCCGACCGTGTCCACGCCCGTGGCGTGCTGCTCCGCCCCCCGGGCGGTCAGCACGTAGGCGCTCGCGGCCTCGGCCAGGATCGCGGCGGCCCTGCGCTGGTCGGCGGCGGCGACACCGGTCACCCGCTCCACCCGCTCGGGCCACCAGGCGGCGGCCACCCGCCATGCCTCGTCGAAACCCGTCGTGCGATCGGCGACGTACGCGTGGTCGAGACGGCCGTCGGCCACGGCGGCGTGCAGGATGCCGAGCGCCAGCGCGAGGTCGGTGCCCGGGGCCGGCGCGAGGTGCAGCGCCGCGCGCTCGGCCGTCGGGGTGCGCCGGGGATCGACCACGATCAGCCCTCCGGCGTCCATGGCGCGGCGCAGGTGGGACAGGAACGGCGGCATCGTCTCCGCCGGGTTGGCCCCGGCGAGCAGCACCGCGTCCGCGCCCTCCAGGTCGGCCAGGGGGAACGGCAGCCCCCGGTCGAGGCCGAAGGCGCGGTGCGCCGCGGCCGCCGCCGACGACATGCAGAACCTGCCGTTGTAGTCCACTTGGGAGGTGCCGAGCGCCACCCGGGCGAACTTGCCGAGCAGATATGCCTTCTCGTTGGTGAGCCCGCCGCCGCCGAAGACCGCGACGGCGTCCGGCCCGCGTTCCGCGGCGATCTCCTTGATCCTGCGGGCGACCAGGCCGAGAGCCTCGTCCCAGCTCGCCGGGCGCAGGGTCCCGCCGTCCCGGACGAGCGGAGTGGTGAGCCGGGCCGGCGAGCCGAGCAGGGCCGCGGCGGTCCAGCCCTTCTGGCACAGTCCGCCGGCGGACGGGTCGCGGGGCCGCACCCGCACCGAGGCGCGGCCCGCCGGGCTGAGGGTCATGCCGCACTGCAACGCGCAGTACGGGCAGTGTGTGTCGACAGTGGCGCCGGCGGCGGTGCCGTCGGCACCGACAGCGGCGTCCGCCGGGCGCGTGCTCGTCGCCGCGCGCATCGCTCCACCTCCTCGACCGGCACTCGTACGCAGCCGGGCCGGTCTAGACGACGTCGGGGGTGAGGGCGTCGTGGATCTCGGAGTAGTCGGCTGCCGGGGCCGGGGCCAGCCGGCGGCCGACGCCGAGCGCGAGCATCTCCAGCCGGCTCATCAGCCGGGCGAAGTCCTCGGGGAGCAGCGCCTGCTTGCCGTCGCACAGCGCCTGCTCGGGCTGGACGTGCACGTCGATCAGCAGGGCGTCCGCGCCCGCCGCCACGGCGGCCAGCGTGAGCGGCTCGATGAGCTCGGGGATGCCGAGGGAGTGGCTGGGGTCGACCATCACCGGCAGGTGGGTGCGCCGCTTCAGCAGCGCCACAGCCGACAGGTCGAGCGTGAAGCGGGTGGCCCCCTCGAACGTCCTGATCCCCCGCTCGCACAGCACGACCTGGTCGTTGCCCTCGGCGAGGATGTACTCGGCGGCGGTGAGCAGTTCGTCGACCGTGCAGCCGAAGCCGCGCTTGAGCACGGCCGGCATGCCGCTGCGGCCCACCTCGGTCAGCAGCTCGAAGTTCTGCATGTTGCGGGTGCCGATCTGGAAGCCGTCGATCACCTCGGCCATCCGGTCGACGTGCCGGGGGTCGACCACCTCGGTGAGGATCGGCAGGCCGGTCTCCTCCCTGGCCTGCACCAGCAGGTCCAGGCCCGCCCACTTGAGGCCCTGGAAGGAGTACGGCGTGGTGCGCGGCTTGAACGCGCCGCCGCGCAGGCCGACCGCGCCGTGCCTGGCGACGGCCCTGGCCGTGGACATCATCTGTCCGGGGTTCTCGACCGCGCAGGGTCCGGCGAAGACGGCGATGTCCCCGTCCCCGACCACGGCGGAGCCGATGGTCACGGCGGTGCCCGAGGGGAACAGCTCGCGCCGGCCGAGCCGGAAGCCGCCGCTCGCCCGTGCCGTCTGCCGGGGCCGGGGCAGGTCGGCAGGGAGGGGAAGCAGGGCGCCGGGCCCCTGGGCCACCATCACGTCCGCCCCGCCCAGCCGGTACGTCGTGACCGTGGTGCCGGTGGAGTCGAAGTGCTGGGCCCACCCGGTGATGCCGGACGGATCGATGGTCGGGTCGAACACCAGCAACAGCTCGGCGTCAGTCATGGCAATTCTCCACATCCGTGTGGTCGGGTCGGAGTGTCGTCTGCGTGTGCGCCGCCGGACCGGGCCTGGGGGGGAACCTCCGGCCCGGCGGCGCGGATCGGGTGCGGATCGCCGTTGATCCGCGTGCGGATCGCGGAATCGGGGGGCGTCGGCCGGCGCGGGATCAGACGAAGACGTCGGTGAGGATCGTGCCGAGCTGCCTGCCGCTGTTCTCCCGGATGTAGGTGGACAGCGAGCTGTACTTCTCCCGCAGCCGGCGCTTGAGGACCTTGCCGGTGACGCCGACCGGGAAGTCCTCCTCGCTCCGGGCGACCTCCAGCATGGTCAGCTCAGGGTGGCCGGCGGCCTTCAGCTTCTCGTTCGCCTCGTTGAGCAGCTTCTGCGCGTCCGGCCTGGCGGCGCTGGACGTCACGACCGCCACCGGGACCGTGCGGCCGCGGTGGATGCCCGCCACCACGGCGCAGTCGAGGACCTCGGGCAGGTCGTTGAGCAGCAGCTCCTCCATGAAGACCGAGTAGCCGGTGCCGGTCGGTGTCTCGATCGCGTCCACCGCGCGGTCGACCTGGAAGTAGTTGCCCGCCTCGTCGCGGTAGGCCATGTCGCCGGTCAGCCAGTAGCCCGACAGCTTGCTGCGGTAGGTGGTGTCGGAGTCGCTCCAGTATCCGGCGGTGATCGCCGGGCCCTTCGCGCCGAGCAGCCCGACCTCGTTGACGTCGGCGATCGTGCCGTCCCTGCGCAGCACGGCGACCTCGGCGACGCCGACCGGCTTGCCCACGCACCGGTCGTTGCGCTCGTCGGCCAGCGTGCGGACCTTCAGCAGCACGCCCCAGCCCAGCTCGGTGGTGCCGAGGCGGTCGAAGAACGCGGCCGGCGGCAGCGACGGGTCGCGCTTGGCCAGAATCCCCTTGATGTGCTTCTCGTGGACCGCGTCGCCGATGGAGATCCAGACGTTGACGGAGTCGATCGCCCCGTCCGGCAGGTCCGCGCCCGCCAGCTCGGCGTACGCGTGGCCGAAGGCCATGACGGTCGTCGGGCGGTACTGCTCGACGGCCTTGGCCAGCTCGGGGCCGCTGGTGTCGAACCAGGGCACGATGGGCGTGCCGCCCAGCACGGCGTACGTCGTGTAGGCGATGCAGCCGAGGTGCGACTGCGGCAGCGCGGTCATCATCACGGCGCCCGGCTGCTCGTGGTGGTCCACGAGGCGGAAGCGCGGCCCGGCCACGCACGAGCGGTGGGTCTGGATGACCGGCTTGGGCCGCCCGGTGGTGCCGGAGGAGTGCAGGATCGAGACCGGGTCCTCGCCGACGTGACGGAAGCGGGCCTCCTGCGGCAGGGCGGCGTGCGGGGGCGCGGGCAGCTCCTCGGCCACCTGCGTCCACCGCAGGCCGGGCAGCAGGTGGAACTCCTCGCCGAGGATCTCCAGGTGGGCGAGGTCGGTGTACATGCCGACCGGGTTGGTCTGGCGGCACAGCTCGGTGGCGATGTACCGCGACGCCTTGCTGTTGACCAGCACCGCCACCGCGCCGATCTGGGACAGCGCGTAGAAGTGCAGGGAGTAGGCGAAGGAGTCCTCCAGGTAGATGGCCACGCGGTCGCGGGGCCGAACGCCCTGGCGCAGGTACCACACCGACCAACTCTGGGCCAGCTCGTCCAGATCGAGCAGGCTGAACTCGGTCTGCTGCTCACCCTTGGTGTTGGTGAGCGGCCGGCCCAGGTGGATGAACGGCAGCTCCGGGTGCGGGTTGGCCTCGATGGCCTTCGTCAGCAGGTTGCCGCCGCCGAGGTCCGGGTCCGCGGCGAACCTGGCGCGCTGCTCCGGCGTGAGGACGGTCTCGTGGGAGATGGAGATGGTCATCGATCTCACCTTTCGGTCGTGACTGGAGATGACGTGCTCGTGGTGGGGCTGGGCTCGTACGGGGTCAGGGGGTGCTCGTAGGGGCTCAGCTGTAGGGGCTCAGCTGTAGGGGCTCAGCTGTAGGGGCGCAGTGCGCCGAACATCTCGGCGCAGGTGTCGCGGTAGAAGTCGAGGTCGGGGCCGAGGAGGTCGCGCAGCCCGCCCAGGGCCGCCGCGAACTCCGCCTCCCCGTCCGCCCGGCCGTCGAGGAGGCCGGCGAGGGTGCGCACGCCTTCGGCGAGGGCCTCGCGGGCGGGGGCGGCCTGCGGGTTGGCCGACTGGACGTCCCAGTAGACCTCCGGGGTGCCCGAGGCGATCCGGGCCAGCAGTGCGAGCATCGTGGCGTGCGGCGGCGGGGCGACCGCGGCCAGTTCGGCGACGCCGACGCCGAGGCTGGCCAGCGCGAGCCCGAACGACAGCACCGCCGCGTGGGTGAGCGCCTGGGTCGCCGCGGCCAGCCGGTCGTGCTCGTGCGCGCCGAGCCGTACGGCACGGCCGCCCCAGCTTTCGACCAGCCGCAGCAGCGCCCTCGTGCGGGGACCGTCGTGGAGCACGACGGCGGCGACCGGCCGTCCCGCGAAGCCGAGCGACGGGGCGAACATCGGGTTGAGACCGGCCGCCTCGACGTTCCCGGCGTGCGCCAGGATCTCGTCGGCGACCGGGCCCTTGACCGAGAGCGTGTCGGCGAGCAGCGCGCCCGGCCGCATCGCCGCGGCCACCTGCTTCACCGCCGCCAGCGCCACCTGCTCGGGCACCGCGAGCAGGACGAGGTCGGCCCGCCCGATCTCCTCGCGGAGATCGGGCCCGATGTCCGTGATGTCGCCGCGCAGGAACCTCGCCTCGCCGGGCCCCGTCTTCAGCCCGCCGGGCAGTGCCTCCCCGGCGCCGGGGTCGACGACGAGCACCTCGGCGCCGGCCCGCAGCAGGTGCTCGGCGAACAGGCCGCCCACGGCGCCCGCGCCGCCGACGACGACGCAGCGCCGCAGCAGGTCCGTCGTGTGGTCCCCGCGAGTCATCGTCAGGCCCCCACGGTCTGGGCCGCGGTGGCCAGCACCGCGGTGATCATGGCGCGGGACTTGACGACCGTCTCCTCGAACTCCTCCTCGGGGTCCGACAGGGCCACGATCGCGCCGCCGACGCCGAAGCTGACCCGGTCCCCGGTGGCGACCAGGGTGCGGATGATGATGCTGAGGTCGGTGGCCCCGCCCAGGGAGAACCAGCCGAGCGCGCCGGAGTAGGCGCCGCGCGGGCCCTCCTCCAGGCGGTCGATGATCTCCATCGTGCGGATCTTGGGAGCGCCCGTCATCGACCCGCCGGGGAAGGCGGCCCGCACACAGCTCACCACCGACTCCTCCGGGCGCAGCGTGCCGCGGATCGTGGAGACGAGCTGGTGCACCGGCGCGTACGTCTCGACGTGGAAGAGCCGGGGCACGTGCACCGACCCGACCTCGCAGACCGTGTTCAGGTCGTTGCGGATCAAGTCGACGATCATGAGGTTCTCGGCGCGGTCCTTCTCCCGGCTGAGCAGGTCGTGGCGGAGCGCCTCGTCCTCCTCCGGGGTCGCGCCGCGCGGCCGGGTGCCCTTGATCGGCTTGGACTCGGCGACCCGGTCGGGGCCGATCGTCATGAACCGCTCGGGCGAGGCGCTGAGCACCGCGACGTCGGGGAAGTCGAGCAGCGCGCCGTACGGCACCGGGCTGATGCTCCGCAGGTGGCTGTAGGTCCGCAGCGGGTCGATCTCGGCGCGGACGGTGACGGCGTTGGTGAGGCAGATCTCGTAGGACTCGCCGTGGTAGATCTCCTCCAGGCACTCGCCGATCCGGCTGAGGTAGCCCTGCTTGTCGTGCCGCATCTCCACGGCGCCGGCGATCGCCGGGTCGGTCATGCCGACTCCCGCGAACGCGACCGGCTCGGCCGGCTCGTGCCTGGGCAGGGAGAACAGCCGCGCCGCGGTCTCGTCCAGCCAGGCGAGCGCGCCGCCGTCCGTGTCCCCGTCCGCGCTTGTCGTCAGCGCGAGCAGGTAGCAGACGCGATCCACGTCGTCGAGCACGAGCATCCGGTCGGCGAACAGCAGCGCCGCGTCGGGCTCCTCGGCCTGGTGCGCGGCCTGGCCGCCCGCCTCGGCCTTGAGCTCGTAGCCCAGGTAGCCGACGTACCCGAGGTTGAAGTCGAACGGCAGGCCCTCGGGCGTCGGCACGGCACGCTCACGCAGCTGCTCGTCCAGGTACTCGAAGAACGGCTGCTCGACGCGCTGCCGCGATCCGTCGGCCCGGCGTACGGTGACCGTTCCCTCCGACACCCGGTAGGTGACGTACTCGGCGAGCGGACCGGAGCCGTCGCCCATGAACGAGAACCGCGACAGCCCCTCGATCACCGAGCTGCTGTCGAGCCAGAAGCCGTGCTCCTTGCCCGCGAACAGCTCCCGGTAGGCGCTCTCCGCGTCCGGCAGCAGCGGCAGCCTGCGCACGTGCACCCGGTAGGGCGAGCGGGCGGCGGCGGCGCGCTCCTCCCTGACCTGGCGGTGGGCCAGCGCGAGGTCGCGGAAGTTGGCCAGCAGCTCGCGGCCGTGCTCGCTGCTGATCGACTCGGGGTGGAACTGGACGCCCCAGATGGGCTCGGTGCGGTGCCGGACCCCCATGACGACGCCGTCGTCGGTCCAGGCCACGGCCTCCAGCTCGTCCGGCAGGTCGGTGGCGGCCAGCGAGTGGTAGCGCACGACCGAGAACGGCGAGGGCAGGCCGGCGAAGATGTCGGCGCCGGTGTGGCGCACCTGCGAGACGCGGCCGTGCATCGGCTGCGGCGCGTGGGTGACGGTCCCGCCGAACAGGTGGCAGATGCCCTGGTGGCCGAGGCAGACGCCGAGCACGGGCAGCCCGCTCTCGCGGATGGCCCGCGCGCTCACACCGAAGTCGCGGGCCCGCTCGGGCCGGCCAGGACCAGGGGAGATCACGACGCTGTCGAACTCGTGGATCGGCACCTGGGACCAGTCGGCGTCGTTGCGCACCACGACCGGCGGCTGCCCGTTCACCTCGCCCAGGAGCTGGTAGAGGTTGTAGGTGAACGAGTCGTAATTGTCGATCAGGATCGTTCTCATTCCGGGGTTCCTCCAAGCCGTGTCGGAATAGCCGGGTGAGCCGCCGGCGCCGCGTTCACCGAGCGGCGACATCGCCGATCACCAGGTCCTCGACCCTGCAGGTCTCCGCGATGACGAGTTCGTAGAGGCGGCGCAGGAAGTCGGGGTCGATTCCGTGGTCCTGCGCGTATCGGGCGGCCCGCCGCTGCACGATGCCGATGCGGTGGGGCTGCATCATCGGGACGTTGTGCTCGCGCTTGAAATGCGCGATTTCCACGCAGCACTCGATGCGCCTGCGCAGCGTGTCGAGCAGCGACTCGTCGATACGGTCGAGCGAGGCCCGCAGCGTCTCCAGACCGTCTTCTCCGGCGCCGTTGCCAGCCATGTGAACAGCCCTCCAATCGGGGGTGCACGGGTGTTCCGGCCCTGTCGGGCTAATTCAGGATTCGATCCGGAGCGCATTTCTCACAACCCCTAACGGCCCCACAGCACAGCCGGACAATCCGGGATGACCTCGGACTTCTCGGTACCCCCCGAGGCCGCGGGGGCGAAGAGCGGCCGGCGACCCCGGTCCACCCCTATCGGGAAACGGCTCATCCCGAACAATCGGGAAATTTGGTTGACCGTCCGAAAATGCCGGAACTAATCTCCGTTCGCGAAGTGCCTGTGAGCACGTGCGAGAAACGGCGGTGACGAAAGTGAAACCTCGAGCATTCGTACTTACCGGGTCATTCCTGGTGATCTGCCGGGCCCCTCTTTATCTGCGCGAACTGTCCCGCCGGGGGCTGCGGATCCTCGTGGTCACGCCGGCCTCCTGGCGGGAGCAGGCCCTGGCCCAGATGCGCGATCCCTCGCACCCGGCCTCGGTCATCGAGGAGGTCGCCTTCACCGACGGCGACGTCAACACGGACAACTCGTTCACCGCCGGCGTGATCTCGGGCGTACGGGCGTGGCGGGACCGCTACGACATCGCCGGCGTCTACGCGGTCGGCGAGACGCTGGTCGAGCCGACCGGCCTGCTCGCCGACGCCCTGGAGCTGCCCTCCCCCGGCCTGCGGGCCACCCGCGCCTGCCGCAGCAAATACCTCCAGCGGTGGTATCTGCCCGAGTTCAGCCCGGCCTCGATGGTCGTCCCCCCGGCCGCGCGTGCGACGTTCACCGCCGCGGACGTGTCGTTCCCCGCCGTGGTCAAGCCCGCGAGCCGGCACTCCAGCTCGGGTGTGGAGACCGTGCGCGACCCGGCCGAGCTGCGCGCCCAGCTCGACGCGTACCTGCCGCACGAGACGGTGCTGGTGGAGGAGAAGGTCGTGGGCCAGGAGTTCTCCGTGGAGAGCCTGGTGCAGGACGGCCGGCTCGTCTTCGCCTCGGTCACCCGCAAGGAGACGACCGAGTCGGGCACCCGCACCTTCGTCGAGCTGTCCCACTCGGTGCCCAACGAGCTCGACGGCGTGAACGAGATCATCCTCGACGCCAACCGGCGCATGCTCGAACGGCTGGCCTTCGCGAACGGCATCGCGCACGCCGAATGGCGCGTGGACGGCACGGGCCGGGCCTACCTGATGGAGGTGGCCGCGCGCACCCCCGGCGACGGCCTGTCGATCCTCTACTCGCTCGCGACCGGCGCCCCGATGGAGCCGGAGATCATTCGCATCGCCCTCGGGGAGCCCGCGGCCTACCCCGCGCCGCGCCGGTACGCCCGGCAGGTCTACCTGGAGCACGAGCCCGGGCGGCTCGGCGACGTGACGGTGGACTGGCCGGGGGTCTCGCCGGCCTGGGTGGGCGAGGGCGGCCTGTGGCCCGAGATCGCACCCGGCGCCCCGGACGACCCGCCCACGCTGCGCGCCGTGCTCGTGCTCAAGGACCGCGGCGCCGAGCTCGGGCCGCTGCACAGCTCGGACGACCGCGCCGTGACGTTCCTCATCGACGCGCCCACCCCGGCCGAGCTGGACGAGCTCGAAATGCGCGTACGGCACGCGGTGCGGATCCACACGCTCGAGCCCGCCGGTGCCCGGATGTAGTGAATCCCCTGGACGTGCGAGGCGCGGCGGGAGGCGATGAGCCTCCCGCCGCGCCCGGCTGTCAGGGGTCGTGAACCGTCAGGGGTAGCTGACCACGTTCACCGGGACGGTGGCCGTGCCCTGGGCCGCGCCGCCCGTGTCGTTGATGACGTGGGCGATCGTGCCCACGCCGCCCAGCGACACCGTGAGCAGGTCGTGGAACTTCACGCCCGACCTGTTGGGGGCCTCGAAGCCGCGCTCGGCGACGATCGAGGGGTCGGTGCTGAAGTTGCAGTAGCTGCCCATGCCCCAGGCCTCGTGGCTGGTCACGCTGTCGGCCACCTTGTAGGCGGCGTAGCCCCGGGTCGAGCCGTTCATCCAGGACGCCTGGTTGGGCGGGTCGTAGGGCAGCTCGTTCTGGAAGAAGATCGTCTTGCCGCCCTGGCCGTTCCAGATCACCTCGTACTTCTTGTAGTGCTCGACGAACAGGCCGTACGCCGTGACGTTGTTGCCGTTGACGATCAGGCCCGTGTCGGCGGGGTTGGTGTTCCAGCCCACGCCCGCGCCGTGGTCGGCCCGCCACGCCCAGATGTGGTCGATGATCGTGTTGTTGCTGTTCACCACCAGGCTGGTCGTGGCCGAGCCGGGGCCCGCGCCGCCGATCCGGAAGAACACGTCCTGGATCGAGGTGGGGTTGCCGGCGTGGCTCGCTGAGGCGCCGTCGGGGCCCACCCGCAGCAGCACCGGCGAGTTGACCGTGCCGGCGTCGAGCAGCAGACCGGCGATCTTCACGCCGTCGACGTCCGCGACGTTCATCGCGACGACCCCGTTGTCCGGGATCAGCGTGGCGTAGCCGAGCCCGAGGACCACCGTGTCCGCCCGGGTGACGTTGAGCGTCTGGTTGAGGTGGTAGACGCCCGGCGTGAACAGCAGGTTGAGGCCCTGGCTCAGCGCCTGGTTGAGCGTGGCGGCGCTGTCGGACGGCTTGGCGACGTAGAACTGCGTCAGCGGGATCGACGTGCCGGGGGTCGCGCCGTTCGCCCAGCTCACGCCGCTGGAGTTCGTCCGCAGCGACGGGACGAAGACGCGGTAGGCACCGCCCGAGTCCACGTACAGGTACGGCTTCTCCCGGGTGACGGGGCTGGTCGCGAGCGTCGTGTACGGCGGGTTCGGGAAGCTCTGCGCCGGAGCGCCGACGACGCCGGAGAACACCATGTTCCAGACGCCGTTGGTCCAGCCGCCGATGGTGCTGTCGCGGGTGAACCACTGCTGCTGGGAGTACGGGCCGACCGTGCCGTCGATCTTGCTGTCGGCGATGTAGCCGCCGCTGGCCCAACCGTACCCGTTGGGGGCGAGGTTCAGCCCGCCGCGCACGTGGATCCGCCGGAACGGCGCGGCCTGGGCCACGGCCCACCTGTCGGTGCCGTTGACCGGGACGACGGCCAGGTTCTCCGCCGACCGCCAGAAGTTCTGGGTGGCGTTGCCGTTGAACCACCCGGCGTCGACGGTGATGTCCCCGTTGATCGTCACGTTGTCGGGCGACTGGCCGAGACCGGCGATCGAGGTGTAGAAGCCGATCTGGGCGTTCAGGCCGCTGTAGTTGCCCGGCTTGAACAGCAGCGCGTAGCGCTGGCTGCCGAACTGGTTCGACTCCTGCTGCTTGAAGATGGTGTCGAGCGTGCTCTGGATGCTCGCGCTCGACATCGACGGGTCGAAGACCTTCACGTTCGGCCCGAGGTCGCCGCCGCCCGGGAGATTGGGGCCGCCGTTGTCACCGCCGCCGGTGGTGTTGACGGCGAACTCCCAGAGCGAGTAGCCGTACGCCGTGGCGCGGGTGAGCCCGTACATCCGGATGTAGCGGCCGGTCGCCGTCAGGTCGAGCGACTGCGTCCCGCTGGCGCCGTTCACCGTCGCGGTCGCGTCCGACCAGGCCGAACCGTCCGGCGAGACCTGGATCTTGAACGTCTGCGCGCGGGCGGCCTCCCAGTTCAGGATCACCTTGCAGATCTGCTGCGAGCTGCCGAGATCCACCTGGATCCACTGCGGGTCGCTGAACGCGCTCGACCACCGGGTGCCGGTGTCGCCGTCGAACGCGGCCGACGCCGGGGACGCGGCGTTCTCGGTGGAGGAGGCCGACGACGGCCTGCCCTGCGCGACGTTCGCGGTGCCGCAGGTGGTCCCTCCGCCCGAGGCGACGTTGACGGCGAACTCCCAGAGCGAGTAGCCGTACGCCGTGGCCCTGGTCAGCCCGTACATCCGGACGTAGCGGCCGGTCGCCGTCAGGTCGAGGGACTGCGTCCCGCTCGCGCCGTTCACCGTCGCGGTCGCGTCCGACCAGGCCGAACCGTCCGGCGACACCTGGATCTTGAACGTCTGCGCGCGGGCGGCCTCCCAGTTGAGCACGACCCGGCAGATCTGCTGCGAGCTGCCCAGGTCCACCTGGATCCACTGCGGGTCGCTGAACGCGCTCGACCACCGGGTGCCGGTGTCGCCGTCGAACGCGGCCGACGCCGGGGACGCGGCGTTCTCGGTGGAGGAGGCCGACGACGGCCTGCCCTGCGCGACGTTGGTCGTGCCGCAGGCCGCCGCCGCGGCGCTGTAGGTGGCGGGGACGACGCCGGTCACGGCCGCGAAGGTCGACAGCGCGACGAGCCCGGCGGCGACCAGGCCGGAACGTCCGCGCCGCCTGCGCGGTCGTCCGGGCGCGGGGTGAGGCGGGGAGGATGGAGGCATACACGTCTCCTTGATGCGGAGCCCCTCGGGCGAGGGTTCGGGGGATGAGAGAGGTCCAGCGGCATGAGCGTGCGCTCCCCGCTCCGCTTATGTCAATACTTAGTTCACGCTCAGAAATATCTATTGACTGTTTCTGTAACAGTGATGGTAATCTCCCTTGGAGAGCGCTCTCCAAGCGTTGGACCTGACCGATTCGCCACCCGCCGGGTCACCCCCTCCCGGCCGCCGCGCCCTCCCCCATGCTCGCGGCGCCGTCCACGGGACGCTCCGGTGTGCGGCCCGCGGGCGCGAATCGGTCTCCACCTGAGCAGGGAGACCGATGTCGAACGTGCCGAGGACGTCCGTCGCCATCGGTCGCGTGCGCGCTCTTCCAGCGCGGCTTGCCGTGTCGTCAGCCGGCGGCGGTGATCCTGGCCACCTGCGGCGCGTTCAGGAACTCCTCCAGGACCAGCGTGGCGGCCCCCAGCGCGACCGCGTCGGGGCCGAGGCGGCCCAGGACGATCGACGTCGCGGCGTACGGCTCGGCCAGCGAGTTGGCGGCGGTGGCGCGGCGGATGTCGGGCAGCAGGCTCTCCCCGAGCTGGACCCCCACCCAGCCGCCGATCACGATCTTCTCGGGGTTGATCAGGTTGACCAGGTTGGCCAGGCCGACGCCCAGGTAGGTGACGGTCTCCTCGACCACGGGGGACTTCGAGGCCAGCACACCCGCGAGGTCCTCCTCCCAGTCGCCCCCCGAGGTGACGCCCGCCCGGTCGAGGATGGCCTCGATCCCGACGTACGCCTCCAGGCAGCCGCGCCCGCCGCAGCGGCAGGGCCGCCCGTTCGCCACGATCTTCGTGTGGCCCCACTCCCCGGCGCTGCTGCTGACCCCGCGGAACGTGGTGCCGTCGGCCACGATGGTCGCGCCCACCCCCACGCCGAGCAGCACGATGACCGCTTCCGAGGCGCCCCGGCCCGAGCCGAACCACAGCTCGGCCTGGCCCATCGTCTTGGCGCCGTTGTCCACGTACAGCGGGAGCGAGGTCCCGCGGCGCAGGAGCGCTCCAAGCGGAACGCCGTCCCAGTCGAAGGTCTTGGCGTGGATGACGCCGTCGGCGCCCGGTTCGACGATGCCCGGAACCCCCACGCCGATGCCGAGCACCTGCTCGGGGGACACCCCCGCGTCCGACAGCACGACCTCGACCCCCGCGAGGATGTGCCGGGCGACCAGCTCGGGGTCGTGGCGGGCCGGCCGCAGCATGTAGTCCACCTTGGCCCGCTCGGTCATCTCCAGGTCGAACAACCCGACCCGGACGTGCGTCTCCGCCACGTCGACGCCGACCGCGAAGCCGTACTCGGGGTTGACACGCAGCAGCACGCGGGGCCGGCCGCCGTCGGACTCCACCTGGCCCGCCTCGACGACGATGTTCTCGCCCAGCAGGTCGGCGGTCATCGTGCTGACCGTGGCGGCGCTCAGGCCGGTGCGGGCGGTGAGGTCGTTGCGGCTGGTCGGGCCGGAGAAGTAGAGCGTGCGCAGCAACACGGCCCGGTTGCCTCTGCGGATGTCCCGTACCGTCCTGCGCTGAGGCCTCGCCATGACCACCCTCCCCGTCGCGACACGGTCATCTTAGTTCAGAGGCGAAAACAAGCACCTCCGCCCTCCTCCAGCGCTATACGGTCGCAGCTCCCGGTTACCCGCCCATTAAGCCCGCGTGTCTTCCCCGCCCTCCTTCCGACCTTGAACCAACCCGTTCCTTGAGCCATGTCTCGCAGCACACGCCGGAACCCGCCGGGCGGGGCGCGTCTGTGCCGAACTCGGCCTTCACCGGCGGGCTGCGTCCGCGTCAGCACAGGGCGGTGGCTGCGTGCAGGTCGCCGAGGGTTCGGCGCGCGACCTCACCGAAGTCGTCGCCGTCGGTCGTGTCGCTCCAGCGTTCGTAGGCGATTTTCAGGGCGAGCGCGCCCAGCGCCGCGGCCACGTACGCGGTCAGGCCGGGCACTCCGCGCCGCCTGAGCGCGTCGGTCATCGACGCGGTGAGACCGAGGCCCTTCAGCGCCTCGCGTTCCTGCAGTTCCGGGTGGGCGGCGATCACCGCCTGCCTGCGGGCGCCGAATTCGCGGCGGTCGGGTGTGAAGGCTTCCCTCCCGACCGCGTCGAGAGCATTCGCCACCGCTTCCAACGGCGTGGCGGTCGCCGGCGCCTCGGCGATTCCCCTGACGAGCAGCCCGGCCATCGTGTCCCCACCGAAGAGCACCTCCCGTTTGTCCGGGAAGTGCCGGAAGAAGGTGCTCTTCGTCAGCCCCGCACGCTCCGCGATCTCGATCACGGTCGTGTTCTCGTAGCCCCGCTCCTCGAAGAGTTCGAGGGCGGCGAGGACGAGTCGCTCCGATGCGTTGGGCTGCCAGCGGGCCATGAGAACAGTGTACGGAACTTGGTCCCATCATTCATGTATGGTGATGGGACCAAGTCCCATCAGTCGGTCCGTTGGAGGCCCCCATGAGTCGAGCCGTCGTCTATGAGACGTTCGGAGGTCCCGAGGTATTGGAGCTGCGAGACGTTCCGGAGCCGCACGCCGGCCCGGGCGAGGTGCGCGTCCGCGTGACCGCCGCGGGCCTCAACCCGATGGACTGGATCATCTCCTCGACCCCCCAGGCGGCGGCGGTGTTCGGTGTCACCCTGCCGTCCGGCTTCGGGTACGACTTCGCCGGCGTCGTCGACGAGGTCGGAGCCGGCGTCGACGGTTTCGCCGTGGGTGATCGCGTATACGGAGGCGCGATGGCGAAGGCCGCCGCCGACTTCCTCGTGATGAAGGCTCCGGAGCCCGGAGCGCTGTTCCACACGCCGGACGGCATCGGCGACGAGGTGGCGGCCACGCTTCCGGTGGCCGGCCTGACCGCCGCCGCCGCTCTGGACGCGATCGGCCTGCGGTCCGGTGACACCGTCCTGGTCGGCGGCGCCGCCGGTGGCGTGGGCGTGTTCGCCGTACAGCTCGCGAGGCTCGCCGGCGCCAGAGTGATCGGGACCGCGTCGGAGAGCACGTTCGAGTTCCTGCGGCGGCTGGGCGCCGAGCCCGTGGCATACGGCCCGGGGCTCGCGGACCGGGTGCGGACGCTGGCACCCGATGGTGTGACCGCCGCGACGGACCTGTTCGGCACCGAGACGGCCGAGACCGCGCTCGCACTCGGCGTGCCGCCTGCGCGGATCTCCACGATCGCCGCCGGCCCGAACCCTCCCGGCGGCGTGCGCGCGACCGGAGGCGAGCAGGCCGGACCGGCCGACCTGGAGCGGATCACCGACGCGATCCTCGCCGGCACGATCACCGTGCCCATCGCCGCGGCGTTCCCGATCGAGCGGATCCGCGACGCCGTCGCGCTGCAGGCCGGACGCCACGTCCACGGCAAGATCGTGGTCACGCTGTGACCATCAAGCGGGGACCATCAGGCGCGGGCGGCTGCGAGCTCCTTCATGAGGGCCTCGACGAGGGCGGCGGCGGGGAGGTCGCGGCAGCGGCGGTATCCCCTGCCGCACCACAGGGCCATCGCCTCGGGGTCGCCGTGCTCAGCCGCCGCCCGGCGCAGTCCCTTCGTCAGGTGGTGCACCTGCGGGTAGCACGCGGGCGCCGACGCCTCGTGCTCGGCCATGAACCGGTTGGCCAGGCCGCGCGCCGTACGCCCGGAGAAGGCCCGGGTGAACGCGGTGCGGGTGAACCGGGGATCGGCGAGGGCGGCCTTGTGCACGGGATGCGTCCCGCTCTCCGGGGTGCGCAGGAACGCGGTGCCGAGTTGCGCGGCGACCGCGCCCGCGGCGAGGACGGCGGCCACGTCCGCGCCGTCCATGATCCCCCCGGCGGCCACGAGCGGCACCCTGGTCGCCTCCCGCACGACGGCCACCAGCTCCGGCAGGTCGTCGGGAGCCTCCCAGGAGGGCGGCGGGGAGAGGAAGGCCGCCTGGTGCCCGCCCGCTCCGGGGCTCTGGACGATCACGGCGTCGGCGCCGGCCTCGGCCGCCGCGACCGCCTCCCACGGGGTGTTCACCATGATCATGACCACGGTCCCGGCCTCGTGGAGGCGGGCCGTCACCTCGGGCGGCGGGCAGCCGAAGGTGAAACCCGCCACCGGCACCCGTTCGTCCACCAGCACGTCGATCTTGGCGTCCCACTCGTCGTCGTCCCATGCGGGGGCCTCCGGAAGCGTCACGCCGTACCGCTCGGCCTCGGGGGCGAGCTCGTCGCGATAGCGGGCCACCGCCGCGGCGTCGCCCTGCTCCTCCCCGCCGGCCTCGAAATCCGGGACGGCCCCGAAATCGGGGACGAAGACGCTCACACCGAACGGCCGGTCCGTCCGCTCGCGCACCGCCGCGATCTCCCGGCGCACGTCCTGCGCCGTGCGGTAGCCCGCCGCGAGGAACCCGAGGCCGCCCGCCCCGGATACCGCCGCCGCCAGTGCCGGGGTGGATCCGCCGCCCGCCATGGGCGCCTGGATGATCGGGCTCGACGGCCCGAAGGGAAGGACGCGACCGGTCACGGGACCTCCTCACTCGTCTGGACAGCAGCGTAGAACGCGGTCGACGAGCGCTCCTGCGGCCCCCGTGTACTCGGCGGGGTCGAACAGCCGGGCCAGGTCCAGCCCCTCGGGCATGGGCAGGAGTTCCTCAAGCACCTCGGCCACGGGGCGCCCGGACGCGGCGGCGGCCGCGGACGCCTCCCCGAGCAGCCGCTTGGCGGTGCCCTTCCCCAGGACGGGCGCGAGCACGGCCGCCGCCCGTTCCGTGACGGTCAGGCTGCCGGTGAGCGCGAGGTTGGCCCGCATGCGCTCGGGAAACACGACCAGCCCCTCGGCCAGCTCGGCCGTCACGGCGGCGGCCCCGCCGACCAGCCGCAGGCACTCGCGCAGCGGCTGCCACTCGGCGTGCCAGGCGCCCGCGGGCCGTTCGTCCTCGGCGAGCAGGCACTGCCCGAGGCTCGCGGCGAGCGCTGGCACCTGGACCGCCGCCGACCGGACGAGGGTGGCGAGGACCGGGTTGCGCTTGTGCGGCATCGCCGACGACACGCCCCGGCCGGGGGCGGCCGGCTCCACGACCTCGGCCACCTCGGTGCGCGACAGCGACTGCACGTCCACCGCGATCTTCCCGAGCACCCCCGAGGCGAGGGCCAGCGCCCCGGCGAGGTCGGCGATCGGGATCCGCAGGACGTGCCAGGGGACCACCGGCTCGGCCAGCCCCACCTCGGCGGCGAACGCGGCGATCAGCCGCTCCGGGTACGCCTCCAGGTCGGGCAGCCCGGCGATCCGCGCGTACTCCACGTAGCCCGCCAGCGTGCCTGCCGCGCCGCCGAGCTCGGCCGGCAGCTCCGCGCGCACCCGGCGCAGCCGCACCAGGGCGGCCTGTACGGCGTGCAGCCACCCAGCCGCCTTCAGGCCGAACGTGGTGGGCACCGCCTGCTGGGTCAGCGTGCGGCCCGGCATGAGCGTGTCGCGGTGCCGCGCCGCGAGCCCCGCGAGCGCGGTCGCGGCCCGGTCCAGGTCTGCGGTGATCAGATCGAGGGTGCGGGCGGCCACCAGCATGGCGGCCGTGTCCATGATGTCCTGGCTCGTCGAGCCGCGGTGCACGTATTCTGCCGCGGCCGGGTCCACCACCGCCACGGCGGCCGTCAGGTCCTCGACCAGCGCCACGACGGGGTTGGCCGCCTCGCGGGCGCGCAGGGCCAGGGCCGCCAGGTCGAGGCCGCCCGCCTCCGCCACCTTGCCGATCGTCTCCGCGGCCTCCATCGGGACGACCCCCAACCGGGCCTGCGCGCGGACCAGGGCGGCCTCCGCGTCGAGCATCGCGCGCAGCCACGCGCCGTCGCCGGTCGCACGCTCCGCCGCCGAACCCACCCGGACCGGGGACAGCAGGCCCAGATCGAGGTCACCGCCCAGCTCGTTCATCGCACACCCGCCCAGGTCGGGCCGAAGGAGGCGGCGAGAGCCGTACGGGGTCCGGCGACCATGTGCGGGACGCGGCGGCGGGCCGGGAGGGCCCGGGCGGGCGTCAGGGCGAGGACGCTGCGGGCGATGGCGTCGGAGTCGCCCAGGATCACGGAGTTCACCCCCGGCCGCACGCCCGCGGCCGTCACCCAGTGGACCGACTCGGTGGGCACGCCGTACGCGAACCGCCGCGAGTGGGCCCGTCCGTCCGCGTCCAGAAGGCGGTAGGGCCGGCGGGTCACCGCCAGGCCGCCCGTCTCGTGGCCGGTGTCGCCACGCTGGCCGCCGATCACGTACGCCCGGCACTGGCCGGTCCGCAGCAGGTGGCGCAGCAGGGGGTCGGCCGTGCGCCGCAGGTCGATCTCGGGCAGCCGCGCCTCGACGAGCACCCTGGCTCGTACGGCGGAGCCCGGCACGGCGGCCGACTCGGCCTCGAAGACGCCGTCGCGGGCGTGCACCCGCATGTCGGGGCCGATGACGGTGAGCACACCGGCCTCGATGAGCGCGATCATCTGCTCCACCCGCTCGGCCGGCGGCCCGATGGACAGGAACGCGTTGAGCGGCGTGTACCACCGGTCGAGGTCGTCGCGGTGGGAGCGTCCGGTGAGCCCGCCGTGGTCGACCACCTGCCTGACCTCGTTGCGCAGGTCGCGCAGCACGTCGAGGGCGGCCTTCAACGGCCCGCTCACGTTGCCCGCGCGGGCCTGCGTCAGGTCGGTGCGCAGATAGGCGGTCAGCCACTCGCGCCAGTCGTCCGGCCCGGTGAAGCCGATCCCCCGGTAGGGCTCGGCCACGCTCTCCCAGTCCCACCGGACCGCCGGGCCGATGCCGAAGGCGTCGAGCACCATGGCCTCCCCGGGGTCGCCCCAGGAGTGGGCGAGGTAGGCGGCGCGGAAGCGGCCCGCCACACACTCGCACTCCCGCCGCGCCAGCAGGGTGGCGTAGTAGACGGTCTCCACCTCCTTGGCGATCAGCGGCCACAGGTCGGCGCGGAAGTCGAGCCCGCCGCGGGCGGCCGAGCGCGCGGCCAGCGATGCGATCCTGCCCGGCGTGAGCAGCAGCGGCTCGTGCCTGCCCTCGACGCCCTTCTCGTTCTCGCCCCGCGACTGGTAGGGGATGCCCCGGCGCGATCCGGCGTACAGGCGGGGCTCGTGGCCGGAGGGCCGATAGACGAGGCGGCCCGCCTCCCCCCGCTCGAACCGGCCGCCGCGCCCGATCGTCAGCAGCGCCATGTGGTCGAAGAAGTTGAGCCCGAGGCCGCGCAGCAGCACCGCCTCTCCCGGCCGCACGTCGCTCAGGTCGACGTCGGCGGGGTTGGCGGGCGGCACGTGGACCAGGCCGTGGGCGGCGGCGTACGCGGCGGCCTCCCGCTCGGCGTCCGTGGGCTCGACCGGCAGGTGCCCCTGCGCCAGGACCACCGCGTCGAGCGCGCCGAGCACGGTGCCGTCCTCAAGCACCACCCGCTGCGCGCCGGTGCCGGGCACGTCGTCGAGCGCGGTCGCACGGGTGGCGTGCACCCGCACCTCCACCTGCCGGGGCGCCCGCGCGACCACCCGCTCGAACACCCAGCGCAGGTAGCGGCCGTAGAAGGCGCGGGTGGGGTAGGTGTCGGGCCCGAGCCGCCGCGCCTCGGCGAGCACGTCCTCTTCGACGCCGTCCGGGAAGAGCACCAGGTGGCGCGCCCACTCGTACAGGCTCGGGCCGGTCTCCAGCGGGCCCCGGATGTCGACGCTGGGGTCGGTGAAGAGCGTGACCTGCGAGGCGACGGTGTTCATCAGCAGCTGGCCCGGCTGGTCGGTGCGCCACACCTGGCCCGCGCCCGGCGGATAGGGATCCACGACGTGCACCAGGACGCGTGCCCGCGGCGGCAGCCGCCGCGCGTTCGCGCACAGTCGCTCGATCACCGACATCCCGCGCGGCCCCGCTCCGATCACGCACACCTCGAACGGCCGGGTCGATCGTGTTGTGGTCATCCGCTCCTCCAGTTCCCCTCGGGTCGTGAGTCGAGGATGCGGGAGCGGAGCCTTCGTGAGGTATGTCACATTTGGCGAGGTGGTGTTAAGCATTGCTTCATGCACGATGTGACGCGCCTCGCGGCGCTTGTGGCGGTCGCCGAGGCCGGTTCGATCACCCGGGCCGCCACCCGTCTCGGCTACACGCCGCCCGCACTGTCGCAACAGATCGCGAAGCTGGAGCGGGAGGCGGGAGCCACACTCGTGATCCGGCACCGTCGCGGCGCCACGCTCACGGCGGCGGGCGAGCTGCTGGTGGAGCACGCCCGGCGGGTGCTCGACGAGCTGGAACGGGCCCGGCACGGCCTGGCCGCGCTCGCCGGCCTGTCCGGCGGGCACATCACGATCGGCACGTTCACCACCGCCGGCATCCACCTGCTGCCGCCGGTCCTCGCGGCGTTCCGGCGGGCTCACCCCGCCGTGGAGGTGAATGTGAGGGAGTACGAACCGCCGTCAGGGCTGCCCGCGCTGGCCGCGGGCGAGGCGGATCTCGTGCTCACGCACACCTACGAGCATCAGCCCGCCCCCGCGCTGCCCTCCGGGGTCGCCGTCGAGGCGCTGCTGGTGGAGGAGCTGGTGCTGGTGGCCGCCCCCGGGCACGCGCTCACCGATCCGGCGGAGCCGCTGCCGTGGCCCGAGCTCGCCGGCCGGCCGCTGATCAGCGGCTCGCGTGGGCTGGCCAACCGGGAGGCCCTCGAGGCGCTGTTCCGCCGCGAGGGGCTCGCGCCGCCCATTGTGGCGTACGAGACGGCCAACTACGGCATGTCGTGCGCTCTCGCCAGCGGGGGCATGGGCCTCGCCCTCGTGCCGGGGACCGTGGCCGAGCTGGCGGAAAACCCCCTCAGCGTACGGCGGCTCGCCCCGCCGGGCCTGCACCGGACGATCAGCCTGGCCAGGCGGTCCGACGACAGGTCTCCCGCGCTGGCGACCATGCGTTCGCTGTTCAGGAGCACGCGCAAGGCGGCGCCCCGGCGGCCCCCGGAGGAGCCGCCGAGGTGAGGGGCGCCGGTCAGTCGAATTCGGGGTCGGTGTTACGGCTGCGCTTGATCTCGTAGAAGTACGGGAACTTCGCCATGGCGACGGCGCCGTCGAAGATGCGGGCCGCCTCCTCCCCCCGCGGGATGCGGGTCATCACCGGGCCGAAGAACGCCACGCCGTCGATGTGGATCGTAGGGGTGCCCACCTCGTCGCCGACCGGGTCCATGCCCTCGTGGTGCATCCGGCGCAGGGCCTCGTCGTACTCGTCGGTGCCGGCGGCGTCGGCCAGCTCGACCGGCAGCCCGACCTCGGCGAGCGCCTCCTTGGCCACGACCCCGTAGTCCTTGTTGTCCTGGTTGTGGATGCGGGTGCCCATCGCGGTGTACAGGTCGCGCAGCACGCCCTCACCGTGGTGCTGCGCGGCGGCGATGCACACCCGGACCGGGCCCCGCCACCTGGGCACCGCCTCTCGGTAGAAGTCGGACAGGTCCTCCTTGCCCTCGTTGAGCACGGAAAGACTCATCACCCGGAACCGCAGGTCGATGTCGCGCTGCTTCTCGACCTCCAGAATCCACCGCGACGTGACCCACGCGAACGGGCAGACGGGGTCGAAGTAGAAGTCCACTCGGGGACGGCTGCCCGCTCCGGCCTGGTCGGCGGCGCTGTCGATGTCGCTCATGAAACTCTCCTGACGAATGGGGTCGGGGGATCGGGGGGCCGGTTTCGCGAGCGTATCCAATGGCAGGAGGGCCACGACACCGGACTCGCCCCCTCAAATCAGGACCGGTTCCCCTCATTTCCAGTCAATCGGTGGCGTTCTCGCCTGCCGGGCTCTCTAGGGTGTCCTCGTGACCGAGATCCGCGAGAAGGCCGTGGCCCTGCGGGCGCTCCACGTGCCCGGCGAGCCCGTCGTGCTGCCCAACGCCTGGGACGCCGCGTCGGCGCGCGCCGTCGAGGCGGCGGGCTTCCCCGCCGTCGCCACCGGCAGCGCGTCCGTCGCCGCCGCCCTGGGCTACGAGGACGGGCAGGACACGCCGGTGGACGAGATGTTCGCGGCCGTGGCCCGTATCGCCCGGGCCGTCGCGGTCCCCGTGACCGCCGACGTCGAGCGCGGCTACGGCCTGGAGCCCGCCGAACTCGTCGAACGGCTCGCCGCCGCGGGCGCCGTGGGCTGCAACCTGGAGGACTCCGACCCGGCGACCGGAGCGCTGATCGACCCCGGTGAGCAGGCGGACTTCCTGGCCGCCGTACGGGCGGCGGCGGCCGAGGCCGGCACCGACCTCGTGATCAACGCCCGGGTGGACACCTTCATCCACGGCTCGGGGCCCCCCGGCGAGAGGCTCGCGGAGGCGCTCGACCGGGGCGGCCGCTACCTCGCGGCCGGCGCCGACTGCGTCTACCCGATCCTCGCGAGCGACCCCGAGGTGATCGGCACCCTCGCGCGGGAGATCGGCGGCCCGATCAACGTGCTGTTCCGGCCCGGCGTGCCGGCCATCCGCGATCTCGCGGCGCTCGGCGTGGCCAGGGTCAGCTTCGGTCCCGGCATCCACCGCGCGGCCCAGGCGTTCACGGCCCGCATGCTCGACGCGATCGCCCGGGGGGACGACCCCTTCCCGCCCGCCTGACCCCGCAGGCCGGCCTACATCTCGCCGTACGACCAGCCCGACCAGCGCTCGACCCGGACGAGGATCGCGGGCCCGGCCGGGGGACGCTCGCGATACTGGGCGTACTTGCGCACCAGCCACGCCACGGCCCGCTCGCGCTCGTCGCCGCCCTCCACGACGCGGGCGTGCCCGTCGGCGCGCACCCACCACAGCCGTTCCCAGTCGTCCTCGTAGTGGTCGGCCAGCAGGCAGACGCGGGGATCGTCGCGGATGTCGCGCAGCCGCCGCAGGTCGGTGGTGGCCTTCGGCTTGTGGTCCACCGCCGTCACCACGGTGCCCTTCTCACCGTCCCGCAGCACGGCGAACGTGACCGGGACGAGCCGCGGCGCGCCCCCGGCTCCGGCGGTCGCGAGGCGGGCCACCGGGGCCGCGGCGAACAGTTCGCGCGCCCGCCCCTCGGGCATTCTCACCGGCCCAGTCTACGAAGAGTGAGCCTCCGGTCGCGCCCCAGGCACGCTTGATCGTCTTTGTACGGCGGCCTATGGTGTCCGCCATGGAGGCATCTGAGTTACTCGAGCGAGCCCGCTCGCGCGCATCCGACCCCGAAAACCCCCTGGAAGTCCTGTCCGCCGCGATCGCCCTGTGCCGGGACCTGTCCGGCGAACCGGGCGGCGAGGTGGACACCCTGCTCGATCTCGCGGTGAGCCGGGCCCGTGAGGCCGGCGCGTCCTGGACCGCCATCGGTGAGCGGTTCGGGTACATCAGGCGGAGCTCGCGCAGGCGCTTCACGCCCGCCTTCGCCCACCGGCACCTGGTCAACCGCCGCATGAAGCGCGAGGCCGCCTGCTCCTTCTGCCGCAGGCCGCCGGGCCCGCGCGTCCACATGGTCCACGGCGAGGGCGGGCGCATCTGCGACCGCTGCGTGGCACTGGCCGGCGACATCGTCGCCGGGCTGGCCCGCCGCGGCCGCTGACGCGCGTCAGGTGACGGTGAGCCGCCGCGCGTAGCGCTCGTCCCGCCACAGCTCCTCGCGGAGCACCTCGGCCAGCGCCGTCGCCGCGTCGTGCACGTCGGCATAGCGCAGGTACAGCGGGGCGAAGCCGAAACGGACGAAGTCCGGCTCGCGGTAGTCGCCCACCACCCCCCGGTCCGCGAGCGCGCGCACCACGGGGTAGCCCTGCGGGTGAAGGTAGCTGACCTGGCTTCCCCGCCGCTCCGGGTCGCGCGGGGTGGCCAGGGCGAGCCCGAGCCCGGGGTCGACGAGATCGTCGAGCAGGTCGATGAACAGCGAGGTCAGGGCCACGCTCTTGGCCCTGACCTCGTCCAGGTCCACCCGCTCCCAGATGTCGAGGGACGCGTTCAGCGCGGCGTACGACAGGATCGGCGGGCTGCCCGTGGCGAAGCGGCGCACACCGGGGGCGGGGCGGTAGTGCGGTTCGAAGTCGAAGGGCGCGGCGTGGCCGTGCCAGCCCGACAGCACGTTGTGGACGGCGTCCTGGTGGCGCGGCGCGACGTACAGGTAGGCGGGGGCGCCGGGCCCGCCGTTGAGGTACTTGTAGGTGCAGCCGACGGCGAAGTCCGCCTCGCCCACCCGCACGGGCAGCGCCCCGGCGCTGTGGCACAGGTCCCAGACCATGAGCGCCCCGGCCGCCCGGACCAGCTCCGTCACCGCCGCCACGTCCCTGGCCGCCCCGGTCCGGTAGTCCACGTGCGACAGCAGCACGAGCGCGACGTCCTCGCCGAGGGCGTCCTCCAGCGAACGGCCGGCCTCGCCGATGTCCCGGATCTCGTACGCGCCGAGCGCCCGGGCGGCGCCCTCCACGACGTACCGGTCGGTGGGGAAGTTGTCGAGGTCGGAGACGATCACACGGCGGCCGGGCCGCAGCGGGAGGGCGGCCGTGACCACCTTGAAGATGTTCACCGAGGTGGAGTCGCCGGCCAGCACGTCGCCGGGGCGCGCGCCGATGAGGGGCGCGATGCGGTCGCCGGTGCTCTGCGGCATGTCCCACCAGCCGGCTGTGTTCCAGCTCGCCCCGAGATGCACCCCCCACTCGGTCTCGACCGTGTGGGCCACGCGTTCCGGCGTACGCCTCGGTAGCGCGCCGAGCGAGTTGCCCAGCAGGTAGACGACCCCGGAGGGGAGCGAGAACTCGTCCCGGAACTCCCCGAGCGGGTCCTTGGCGTCGAGGTCCTGGCATTCGGCACGGCTGAGAACCATCGGCAACTCCTTCGTCACCGCATTATGTACCGAAATATCCGATCTTGTCGTGGTCGTGATGACAGAGCGTTCCTGGTGTCGGTAATACCGGAAGGGACCGTTCCACGGATGCGGACGGCTATAACCCCCAGAGATCGCCACATCGGCACGATCAGCCAAAAGTAAGCACAAGACGCACCCAAGACTCTGTGCGATCGTGGACAAGACGGGGCAAGTTCTCTGGAGACGCCAAACCCCCGTTGGTGACAGAGGGTGATCAAACGTGACGGAATCCCCGTCGGTGCATCACGAGTCCCCGATCTATCGCCGCATCGCCGACCGGCTGCGCGATCAGATCCTGTCCGGAGCACTCGGTGACGGCGACCGGCTACCGGGCGAGAACGCGCTCATGAAGGAGCACGGCGTCGCACGGGCCACCGCGCGGCAGGCGCTCGCCGTGCTGATCAACGAAGGGCTCGCCGTGCCGAAGCGGGGATCGGGCGTCTATGTGCGGCTGTTCCGCCCCATCCGCCGCCACGGGTCCCGCCGGCTCTCGCGGGAGCAGTGGGCCCAGGGCCTGGCCATCTGGGACTCCGACACCCGGGGCCGGTCGTACGTCGTGGACGAGGTGACCATCCTGCGCGAGCCGGCGAGCGAGCAGGTCGCCCGGGTGCTCGGCACCGGCGAGGTGTGGGTGCGCCGCCGCCGCTACTCGGTGGACGGCCGTCCGGTGCAGCTCGCGGCCTCCCACTTTCCCGCCGACCTCGTGGAGGGCACGGCGGTCGTCCTGCCCGACACCGGTCCGGGCGGGGTGTACGCCCGGCTGGGCGAGCTCGGCCGGCCTCCCGTCCACTTCAGCGAGGAGGTGCGGGCGCGGATGCCGCTGCCCGGGGAGGCCGAGTCGCTGAGCCTTCCGGCCGGCACGCCGGTGATCTCCGTCACCCGGGTGGCCTTCGCGGAAGGGGGCATGCCGGTCGAGGTCAACGAGATGATCCTGGACGCGGCGTCGTATGTACTCCAGTACGACTTCGACGCCTAGGTCAAGAGGCAACGTTGACCTGACCATCCCGATCATTGATTTCTCTAGAGATGTCCCGCACCTTGAGGAGGAGACGTCAAGAACACCCGGGCATACGGCGAGGGAAGGTGTGCGGATGTCCTTGGACCGACGCCTCGCCGAGATCGCCCGGGAGTTTCCTGAGTGGACGATCTGGCGGAGTGACGCGGGCCGGTGGTGGGCGACCCGGCACCACCCGCTCACCTCGGCGCAGCGGGCGGCGGGATGCGCGATGACCATCGACGCCGACGAGCCCGACGGACTGCGTGAGCTGCTGCGCGAGCAGGAGGCACGCGCCGCCGATCCATGAGCGCGGAAGCCCCCGACCCGATCGGGGGCGGGGGCTTCCGCTACCAGTCCTCACATGCTCCGTCGCACGACCACGCGGTCACACAGCCACGCGGTCGCCGGCACGGACGGGCGCACGTGCCGGCTCACGTGTTGGCGACCGACTCCCCGTCCGGCATGGGACGCCGCACACGGCCGAGGTTGATGTCGGTGTCCTCGGGCGACGATGTCACGTCGTGACCGTTCTCGTGGCGTCCGTCGTCCACGATCAGGACCGCGTCGTCCTCGTCGCCGTCCATCCGCCCCTGACCGGTGGCGGCGTCATTCGCCTCGTGCCCGGACGGCGCGGCCTCCAGGGCCTGCCGCGAGTCCTCGACCGGCTCGTGCGGCTGATCGTACTGGTCCGGCGCGCCCGCGGCGATGGCGTGCACCTGCGGCGCTGGCGGCAGCACGGCGGCCTCGTCGATCAGCGGGCCGGCCGCGGTCTCGCGGTGCATCAGGTCGCCGAGCACCGAGCCGATCTCGTTGAGCCGGCGCACGACCTCCGCGTGGGTGTCGGTGAGGTAGGCCACCCGGCGGCCGGTGTGCTCGTCGAGCGCGTTCACCCGCTGCTGCGCCGCCGCCAGCATGGCCTCGGCCTGCCCGCGCGCCTCGACGAGCAGCCGCTCCGCCTCCATCCGGGCGGCGGTGAGCTGGCGCTCCCCCTCCGCACGGGCGGAGCGCAGGGTCTCGTCCGCCTCCGCGCGGGCCGTGCCCAGCGTCTCCTCCGCGTCCGCGCCCGCCTGCGCCAGCAGCCGCTCCGACGTGGCGGTGGCGTCGGCGACGCGGCGCTCGGCCTCCTCCTGGGCGGCGGCCCTGATCGCGTCGGCCTGCTCACGCGCCGACGTCACCAGCCGTTCGGCCTCGGCAGCCGAGGTCTCGCGCAGCCTCCTGGCCTCCGCCTCGGACGCCTCCTTGTTGGCCGCCGCCTCCTCCTGCGCCAGCTTCAGTATCTGGCTCAGCCGCTCCCCCAGCTCGTCGGGGTTCTGCGGCGACTCCGATATCCTCCGCCGCGCGTCGGCCAGCTCCAGGCGGCTCTGCTCCGCCTGGTCGATCGTGCGCGCGAGCCGTTCCTCCAGGTCCCGGATCTGGTTGCGGGTCCGGACCATGTAGTCGTGGACCTGCCTGCGGCTGTACCCACGCATCACGACTTCGAAGGAGTCGTCACTCATCAGGTCGGGGAAGTTGTCGGTCTGATTCGTCATGAGAAACCCTGGGGTTGGAGATAACGACGGTAACGCAGCCAGGACACGACTTTCCTGCTATCCGTCGCACATCGCAACCTGAACGCCTCGAGCGGCCGGCGAAACCGGACGCCGCATCGGGCCCGACCTGCGCTCGTGGGATCATTGCCCCATGCCGTACATCGCCGACCTGGACGACGACGCCACGCCGATCATCCATCCCGAGGCATGGGTGGCCCCGGGGGCGGTGGTCGTCGGGAGAGTGCGGCTCGGACGCGGCGCGAACGTCTGGTACGGCTCCGTGCTGCGCGGCGACGACGAGCGCATCGAGGTCGGCGCCGAGGTCAACATCCAGGACCTGTGCTGCCTGCACGCCGATCCCCGTGAGCCCGCGATCCTGGAGGACCGGGTGAGTCTCGGCCACCGGGCGATGGTGCACGGCGCGCACATCGAGACCGGCGCCCTCGTGGGCATCGGGGCGGTCGTGCTCGGCGGGGCCGTCGTCGGGGCCGGGTCCCTGATCGCGGCCGGGGCCGTCGTGCCGCCCGGCCGCCGCATCCCGGCGGGCGTGCTGGTCGCGGGCGTGCCCGGAAAGGTCGTCCGCGAGCTCACCGACGACGACCGCGCCTCCTTCGCGCGCACGCCGGACAACTACCTCGCCAAGGCCCGCCGTCACGCCGCGGCCTCGGTTCGGTCCCGATGAGCGTGCCGAGCAGCGCCAGGTGGTCGGACAGCTCCGGGTCGGTCTCGACGACCTCGGCTCCGCCCGGGCGGTAGTCGGCCTCGGTCGCGAAGATGTAGTCGATCTTCCGGCCGCCGCGCGTGGTGGGCTCGCCGCCCCGGCGCGCGACCCCGCACGCCTCGGCGTCGGCCTCGGTGTAGCCGCCCTCGCCCAGGCCCATGCCGTACACCTCGGTCAGCTGGTCGTGGCCGGGCTCGCGGTTGAAGTCGCCGGTGAGGATCACCGGGGCGTTCCCGGCGTACGTCGACACCAGCCCGGTGACCTGCCGCGGGGTCTCGGTGTCGGAGATGTGGGTCACGCAGCAGACCGAGCGGCGCGGGCCGACCCGGCCGGTGGCGCACAGCAGGCCGCGCGGATGGATCGTCTCACCCGGCACCGCCGGGGCGTGGTCGGCGCGCAGCAGCCGCCGCATCGGCGGGCCTTCTGCGCCGTTCTTCAGCGCCAGCGCCATGCCGAAGGTCTTGCCGTCCGGCGGGGCCGTGTCCGGGGTGAGGTCGCTCCACAACGTGCGGCACCGGTCCTCGCGGCCCGGCCCGCCGCCCTTCGCGTAGCCGTACCAGACCAGGCGGTAGCCGGGCAGCTCACGCCGGAGCAGGCCCACCTGGGCATAGCACATCTCGGTGAACGAGGCGACGTCCACGTCCCTCGACCGGATCAGCGCGGAGACCTGCCCGGCCCAGGTCCTGCGGTGCCCGGGAGTGAGGTCGCGTACGCAGGTGCCGGCGCTGTTGCCCGCCGCGCACACGTTGTAGGTGAGGACGTTCACCCGGTAGGTGTCGGCCGCCGATGGCAGACCGGCCACCACAAGCGCAACGACCGCCACTCCTGCGACAAATGCCCCCATACGTGGCGAAGCTAGTCAGAGGTGGATCAACCAATCCAGGCGCCTGTGGTGAAATTTCCTACATTGATTGCCCACACCGGCGCGGCGACCGCGAGATAGGCCATCATG
The DNA here is from genome assembly GCF_006874435.1 of Microbispora sp. KK1-11. Classification (NCBI taxonomy): domain Bacteria; kingdom Bacillati; phylum Actinomycetota; class Actinomycetes; order Streptosporangiales; family Streptosporangiaceae; genus Microbispora; species Microbispora sp. KK1-11. Next base: position 74,628 of record NZ_VIRJ01000036.1, read on the forward strand.
ACCCAGGGCCTTCGGCTGCCGACGACGCCGACGGAGATGTAGAGCGGCCACCACAGCAGCGACGCCCGGCCCACGGACATGTAGAACGACGACATCGCCAGCAACGCCACCGCCTGCGGCGCCAGATAGGCGACGTCGGGCCAGTTGCGCCGGACCAGCCGCGCGATGATCAGCAGGACCAGCACGAGCGCCGACAGGATCTCCTCGCGGTACGACGTCGCCAGGACGGGCTCGTTGAGCGACCTGTGCCAGGTGTCGATGAACACGTTCCAGGGCGCCACGGGATAGCGGCCCCAATACTGCGCCTCCGCCGCCTTCCAGGCCATCAGGTCGCCGGTGCGGTGCCAGAGATAGATCATGTAGGCCAGCACCGGCACCCCCGGCAGCACCAGCCACGGCGCGTTCCGCCATCCCCTCGGGGCACGCAGCCCGTCGCGCGAGACGAGGAACTGCACGAGCAGGCCGAAGGCGAGGAACAGCCCGGTGATCCGGATGGACGACGCGAATGCGGCGCACACGGCGGCGGCCTCCCACCGGCCCCGGCGCGCCAGCAGCCACGCGGGGATGGCCAGCGCGAGGAACAGCGCCTCCGTGTAGCCGGCGAGCAGGAACACCGCGAACGGGCTGAGGAAGAACGCCAGCACGGCCCAGGGGCCGCTGCCCTCCCGGTACGACTCGCTCAGCCGCGACAGCGCCACCGCCACGACGGCGCTCGCGACGAGCGAGATCAGGACGAGGGCGAGCCTCAGGTCCGGGATGAACACGTGCAGGGAGCGCAGCAGCAGCGGCAGACCCGGGAAGAAGGCGACGAGCCGCGGCGCGTCCGGGTCGTCCGGCCGGCCGTCGTAGCCGTACTTCGCGATGTCCATGAAGTTGTAGGAGTCATACCGGTTGAACCGGTCGAGGATCGCGTCCTCCGTACGGCCGGGCGCCGCGAGGATCAGATAGATGTACGAGGCGATCTGCCAGAAGAACCAGATGAGCAGGGCCGTGCGGTCGGGCGAGTGGCCGAGCCACCACATCGCCCAGCGTCTCCGGCCCGAGAGCGGCCCCGTCTGCTCACCGGTCGCCGTCCCGCCAGAGGTGTCCACGGGCGCCATCTTCTCCGATGCCTCGTCCGCACCCCGCTCACGGGCGGCCCCGGCCTGCTGGATCTCCGTCACGAGCACCTATGGAATACGCCACGGCAGCCCATGCCAAGTGGCCGGCACCCCCCGAGATACCCCCCAACCCGAAGAAATACGCATATGTGCTGCTCAACGCCTCCCGACGCGTGAAACTTTCACCGGCGGTCTCCGCCGCGCCCTGTCTCCACCGCACCCGCGCTCCCGCCGCCTCCGGGACCGGCGAGCTACCATCGGATCCAGCGAGGGGACCGCCGGAGTTCGTCCCGGCATCGTGTGCCCCGGAGGGGCATCGGTCAGGACCTGGCCGTCGCCCACTCCGGCTTCGACCGGGATAAGCGAGAAGCCGTCCTCTCCGAGGACGGAGGTCACTGCCGCGTGTACTGGGACGGGTTCACGATGATGGAGCGCGACGTGCGCGCCGTCGTCGGCGACCCTCGGTGGACGCTGCTTCCCCCCGTCACCCGGGCGCACACCCTGGCTCAGCGGGCGCTGGTCACCCCGGACGGCGCCCGGTGGCTGTTCGGCGCGCACGCCCGCTGGTATCGCCTCGACCGCGTCGACGGCCGCTGGCACCTGTCGGCTCCCCCGCTGCATCCGGCCGTCCGCTCCGGCGCACGGCCGAGTCCGCCGGGCGTGGCGATCCCGCCCGCGCTGATCCCCCCGGGCCCCGACTTCGCGTACGACCGCGGGTCCACCCAGGGGTTCGTCGGCCCGGACGTCCCCCACGAGATCACCGAACGGCTCCGCGCGCTGCTGCTCGCCCACCGCGGGCTGCGCCGGGAGGACTTCCCCCTCGCGGGCAGCGTCTACCAGCAGATCTTCGCCCGCGACGTGGCCGCGACGGTGGCCGCCGTGTGGGGCACGATCATGTGGTGCGCCTACGCGCCGGCCTTCGACGGCAACGAGGTCATGCTGTCGATGTTCGGCGAGTTCCTGGCCCGGCCGCTGCCCGGGGACGACTGGGTGCGCTGGCTGCCCATGGGCTCGCTCGACGCGCTCGTGGCCCTCTACGCCGAGCGGATGCGCTCCGGCGCGCGGGAGGCGGGGCTGCGCCTGGCCGGGCTGATGGCCGAGACCGCCACCGTGCTGCGCGCCGACCCCCGGTTCCGCCCGCGCGCCGACGCGCTGATAGCGATGGCCGAGCCGCTGCTCGGCAGCCCTTGGCTGGACCAGCACGCCATGCCGGGCGGCGCCGTACGGCAGGCCTGGCTGTCGCGCTGCCCGCCGCACCTCGTCCCGGCCACGCTCCCCGAATGGGCGCCGGGCGAGCACTTCCGGCACACCCTGTACGACCTGATCGAGGCCCTGGGCTACACGGCCGCACGCGGGATGGATCCGCGGGCCGTGGCGGCCGCGCTGCTCGCCGCCGACGTGGCGGGCGTGTGCGGCGTCTCCGAGCCCGCCTGGGCGGCGCCGGGCAGCTCGCGCACCGCGCAGGTGGTCACCGCGCTCTATCCGTGGATGGACGACGAACTCCGGCAGGCTCTCTATCTCGCGCTCGCCGAGCCCGCCCACCCGCTGCGGGGCTGCTGGCCGGCCGGCGGCGAACTGCCGCCGGGGCTGGTCCCGCCCGACCGGGAGACGGCCGCCGCCCTGCTCGGCTCCGCGTACGCGACCGGCTTGGCCTGGTGCGCCCTGACCGGCATGCCCGCGCCGCCCGAGGGCTTCGCGGTATGCTCCGCGGTCGTGAAGTGCCTCATCCACCAGCGGGACGACCCGCGCCCGCAGGAGGCGGCGGAGCGGCGCAAGCCCGACCTGGACGAGTCCGGCGGCTGGCTGTTCGAAACATCCAATTCGGATATTTCGTCCTTACCTCCGCTTTAGCAATCCCTTCCCCCCATGACCGTCTTTTTCATCGAATTGTGATCTCGGTATCGGGGAAATGGTCCCGGAGGGACGAGGGGTGCGGGTCGGAATGGTCACGATGGGCCATGTCGCGGCAGGGTACCCGGACGTAACCTCGTGATGGGTGTGGGCTGCGGAAGGAAGGACGACGCGGTGGGGCACGACGACCTGGACTCTCGGGTCCACGACCGTGTCGCGTTGGACGAAATCGCGCTCTACGCCGAGGTGCTGGAGGCCGTGAACATCACGGAGAACCGACTGACCTTGGAAGAGCTCGACAACGCGCTCGGATTGCGGACTTCGGCGAGCCGCTGAAGGCACTGAGAGCATGGACCGTCCCGGGCATCTGGTGGGCCCGGGACGGTCGCTCAACCGCGATGATCCGTCCGGCCGCCCGGACGGGCGATCAACGGCAGGCCGGCACCGACAGGCGGTGACGAACAGGCGTCACGACCTGACGAGCCGGGCGATGGCCGCCGAGGCCTCCTTCAGCTTCTCGTCGGCCTCCGGGCCTCCGCTCTTGACGGCGTCGGCGACGCAGTGGGCGATGTGGTCCTCCAGCAGACCGAGCGCCACCGCCTGAAGGGCGCGGGTGGCCGCCGAGACCTGAGTGAGGATGTCGATGCAGTAGGCCTCCTCGTCCACCATCCGCTGCAGTCCCCGGATCTGTCCCTCGATCCGGCGCAGGCGGGTGAGGTAGGCCTGCTTGTCCCCGCTGTACCCGTGCATCCTTCAACGATACCCGTTACCGGTATCCTGCGTCGCCGTCCCGATACGGCGGGTAGGGCGGGCGGTCCCGGGAATGCATCCATGAACCGGCTCGTAGCGACGCTGGAGTCGCGGATGGGAACCCAGGCTGTCCTCCGTACGCTGCCGTTCGCCGCCATGGCGGCGGTGGTGGTGCTCGACCTGCTCGCCGGGCCCGCCCTGGGCCTGCTGCCGTTGCTGACGCTCGGGCCCGCGTTCGCCGCGGTGACGGGCGGCACGCGCCACACGGCGCTGGCCGGGCTGGTCGCACTCGTCCTGTCCGTGCCACTGGCCTACCACGACCACCTGCTCGGCGGCCCGCTGATCACGATCACGCTGGTCGCGATCGTCGGGGTCACCGCGGCCGCCGTACTGGCGTGCCGGCTCCGGGCCGAGGGCGAACGCACGCTGGCGAACGTCCGCCTCGTCGCCGAGGCGGTCCAGCGCGTGCTGCTGCGCCCGGTGCCCCGCCACACGGGCGATCTGCGCATCGCCCTGTCCTACACGTCCGCAACCGTGGAGGCCCGCATCGGCGGGGACCTGTACGACATCACCAGGGGACCCTGCGGCATCCGGCTGATCGTCGGCGACGTGCAGGGCAAGGGCCTGGAGGCCGTGGAGACGGCGGCCTCGGTGGTCGGCGCCTTCCGGGAGGCCGCCTACGACGAGCCGACGCTCGCCGCCGTCGGCCGGTCCCTGGAGGACCACCTCGCGCGGCGACTCGGCGGGGAGAAGTTCGTGACCGCCGTGCTCGCGGAGGTGCGCGAGGACGAGATCTCGCTGCTCAACTACGGCCACCCGCCGCCTCTGCTGCTCACGTCCGACGGCCGTGTCCACCGGCTCGAACCGGGCGAGGAGGCGCCGCCGCTCGGCCTGGTCGCGCTCGCCCCCACCGGCCCCGAGCCGTACGGGCGCGCGTTCCGTGAGGGCGACCAGATCCTCTTCTACACCGACGGCGTGTACGAAGCACGCGACCGGAGCGGAGCCTTCTATCCTCTGGAGGACCGGGCGCCCCGCCTGCTGCGGTCCCGCGACCCGCAGGACGCTCTCGACCTGCTGGAACGCGACCTGGTCGCGCACGTCGGCGGGCCCGTCCCGGACGACGCCGCCATGCTGCTCGTCCGCAGGGAACGGCCCTGACGGTCTGGCCCGGGCATCATTTGCCATGTGCAATCATTGACGGACAGCAGCTCCGGCGGGTCGTGAGGCGACGGCCGGACGGCAGGGCCAGGCGAGCAGGGGCGAGCACGAGTGGAACCGGGAAGGCACGGACAGCCCGACACCTTCTCCATGCTCACCGTGCTCGACGAGGACGTCGTCGTCATCCGGATGTTCGGCGACCTGGACCTGGGCTCCGCACACTCGCTGCGCGCCTGTCTGGCCGAGGCCGTCGGGCTGCGCACGCCGCCCCGGATCGTGATCGACGCCGAGGGGCTCAAGTTCTGCGACTCGACCGGGCTGAGCGTCCTCATGGGAGCCCTGACCGCCGTCAGGGCGGCCGGCGGGCGCCTGGCGCTCAGCGGCGCCCACGGGCGCTTCGCCCGGATGCTCAGGATCACCGGCCTCGACACGGAGTTGCCGATCCACGACTCCGTCGGCGCCGCCGCCGCCTACCTCGGCGAGCCCGGCGACTGAATCCCTAGTTGAAGCAGTCCTGGTTCTTGAGGGTCAGGGCCATCTCGTACACCTTGCCGTGGGACAGCAGGAAGTAATAGGCGGCCTTGCGATTGCCGGGGACCGCGGCGACGGGGAAACCGCCTGCGGGAGTCTCGATGTGAGGGTAGGCCTTCTTCAGCTGCTTCATGGTGGAGCCGATCCCGACGCCCTCCGGAGTCCTTGCCCCCTTGAACGCGAAGATCGCGGCCACGCCGAGCTTCTTCGAGATGAACAGGCCGACCCTGTCCTTGGGGGTCGGGTGCGCCTTCAGGTCCCAGCCGGTGCAGCCCTCGCCGCCGAGCTTCTTTACGATCTTGCCGGTCCTCTGGGCCTGCTTGGCGGTCATCCCCAGCTTCACGGCGCCGTAGCCGTACGGCCCCAGCCGCACGGCCGCGCTCGCGGACGCGCTGCCCGCCGTGCTCTCCGCCGTGCTCTCCGCCGCGCTCGCGGACGTCGCGCCGCCCAGTGAGACGCCCAGGGCGACGCCCACGGCGAGCGCCGTCACCATCGCCGAACGTCCCAGACGCACAGCCGTGTTCGTCATGCCGCTTCCCTCCCGATTTCTACGATCATCGTTTCTCCGGAGTCTTCAGCAGCATCACGACAGGCCCTTGTGATCCGGTTGTGATCCACTGACGGACGTGACGGGTCAGGGGCGGGAGCGCAGGCCGTACATGAGCTCCTCCCAACGGACCGCGACGGACGGCGCGGCGTGGGCGGACGCGGTCTCCAGCGCCCCGGCCGCCAGCTTCATGCGGCGGCGTTCGTCGTCGACGAGGGTGAGCAGCGCGCAGGCGAGCGACTCGGCGTCGCCGCCCTCCCCCTCCTGGACCAGCACGCTGTCGCGGCCCGGACGGAGGAACTCGGCGGGCCCGCGGGATCCGGCGAAGCCCACGACCGGCACCCCGCAGCTCAGCGCCTCGATGACGGTCATGCCCAGCACCTCGTGCCGCGCCGGCACCGCGACGATGGACGCCTTGGCGAACTCGCCGGGCAGGTCGGGCGTGGTGCCCATGAAGTACACGTGGTTGTGCAGATCGAGGTCGCGGACGAGGGCGCGCAGCCGCCGCTCCTCCGGGCCCCCGCCGTACAACCGCAGCCGCCAGTCGGGCCGCTTGTCGGCGACGATCGCGAAGGCGCGCACGAGCTGGTCGTACGACTTGCCGGGCACCAGCCTGCCCCCGGCGCTGACGATCCGGTTGTCCATGCGGGAGCGCGGCCAGGGCGTCCCGGGCAGGGCGTCGGGGATGACGTGGACCGACAGGTCGTCGTCGAGCAGCCGCACCCACTCGTCCCGCCGGCCGGCGGTGCTCGCCACCACGGCGTCGAGGCGGGGATAGAACCGGCGCACCGGGCCGGGCACCGACGGCCTGCTCCACTCCCGCGCGATGCGGACGACGTCTCGCGGCGCATACCTGGCGGCCTGCACGCTCAGCGACGGCCGGGTGGTGATCAGGACGTCGGCGTGCAGACCGCGCAGCATGCGCCAGAGCGCCACCTCGGTGCGCACCTGTCCCCGGGGCAGCAGGTGATGGACACCGGGCCGGGCGTCCACGAGCCAGCGCAGCGTCACCCGGCGGTCGACCGGGAAGAACGGCGTCTCCCTGGTGCGCCGGACGCTCACCACCTCCACGTCGTGCCGTGAGGCCAGCCCTCCCGCGAGGTTCAGCATCGCCCGCACGTCACCGCGCATGCCGTACGCCGAGGGGAGCAGGAACGCGATCCTCACGCTCCCACCTCCAGGAGCAGTTCGTCGCCCGACGTGAAGCTGGGCCGGATCGGCACGCCGTCCACGAGCGCGTGGGGATAGTGGACGCGGCGGCGCTTGCCCTCGACGTCGTCGAGCCTGGCGCCCAGCGGCAGCGCGCGGTCGAGGCCGTCCACCTCCAGGTAGGGCTCCCAGGAGCCCTGCGAGTCGGGGGTGGCGGCCAGCACGTCGCACAGCGAGAGCGCGGCGTGGAACCGGACCCCCTGGACGGTGGCGGCGACCCGCACGGTCGCGGCCGAATCGTCGGGGCCAGGATCGTTGTGGCCCGGATCGCCGTGGTCCGGATCGCTGTGACGCAGCGCGAGCGTGGCGTGGCGGTGCTGGTCGTCGTCGTCCAGGCCGGTGTAGGCCAGCAACCCGGTCACCTCGAACCGCCCCTCGCGGAACCACACCGCGCGGACGTCGGCGACCGGCTCCGCCGGATCTATCTTCAGGGCCAGGAATCCGTTGCGCGTGCGGTAGGCCCGGTAGGCCAGCGTCCGGCGGCCCAGCGCGTACGCGTCGAGGCGGTCGAGCGAGAACCCGGGATCGGCGCTCTGGATGCGGGCGCGGACGCCGTCCTGTTCGAGGTAGGCGTCCCAGCGGCCGGGACCGAGGTCGAGGGACGCGAGGGAGACCGCGACGCTGGCGTCCCTCGTACGCCCGCCGGAGGCGCCGAGCGTCACCCGCCGTTCCTCACCCGTGCCCCGCCGCCGCAGGACCAGGCGGGTGCCGTCCGCCAGCGGCTCGGCGATGGACAGACGCAGGGAGAGGACGTCCGCCAGGGTGACCTCCGCGTCGATGACGACCACACCCACCGTCCAGCCCCCTCCCCGTCGATTGAGCCAACGTTGAGGTTACCGTGATTTTCCTGTTATGTGGAGAAAGCCTTTGTCACTCTTCCGTGAAACACGGTTCATTCCATCGCCTTGACCGGCGATTTCCACAAATAGTTCACGATCTCGGCAAAGTTTGCTTTACCCCTTGATGGATTTGATGAGGAGCTGGGCGACGTCCACGACCTCCAGCGACTCCTTGGCCTGACCAGCGTTCTTCTTCTCGTTGATCGCGTCGCCGAGCATCACGAGGCAGAACGGGCAGGCGGTGGAGACGGTGTCGGGATCGGTGGTCAGTGCCTCGTCCACGCGCTCGGTGTTGATGCGCTTTCCGATGCGCTCCTCCATCCACATGCGCGCGCCGCCGGCGCCACAGCAGAATCCGCGTTCCTTGCAGCGGTGCATCTCCTGTGCCTGGACCCCCGGCACCTTGGCCATGATGTCGCGCGGCTGCGCGTAGACCTTGTTGTGCCGCCCGAGGAAGCACGGGTCGTGGTAGGTGATCTTCTCCTCGATCGGAGTGATCGGGGTGAGCCTGCCCTCCTCGACCAGATGCGCCAGCAGCTGGGTGTGGTGCACGACCTCGTAGGTGCCGCCGAGCTGCGGATACTCGTTGGCGAGGGTGTTGAAGCAGTGGGGGCAGGTGGCCACGATCTTCTTGACCCCGGCCTCGTTGAGCGTCTCGATGTTCTGCTGGGCGAGCATGTTGAAGAGGAACTCCATGCCCAGGCGGCGGGCCGGGTCACCGGTGCAGGCCTCCATCGGGCCGAGCACGCCGAACTTGACCCCGGCGATGTGCAGCAGTTCCGCGACGGCCTTGGTGGTCTTCTTGGCCCGGTCCTCCAGCGCGCCGGCGCAGCCGACCCAGAACAGGTACTCGACGTCCTCGGGCATCTTCTCGTCGACGATCGGGACCTCGAAGTCGAGTTCCTCGATCCACTCGGCGCGCTTCATCTCGGACATGCCCCACGGGTTGCCCTTGTTCTCCAGGTTCTTGAGCATCACGCCCGCCTCGGACGGGAACGACGACTCGATCATCACCTGGTAGCGGCGCATGTCGAGAATGTGGTCGATGTGCTCGATGTCGACCGGGCACTGCTCGACGCAGGCGCCACAGTTCGTGCACGACCACAGGACGTCGGGGTGGATGACCCCGTCCTCGCCGACGAGCGGCTTGTCGAGCAGGGCCAGCACGTCCTCGGAGAAGCTCTCCTTCTCCTTCTCCCCGGCCAGCAGGTACGGCGCGACCGCGAAGGCGTGGTCGCGCTGGTCGAGGATGAGCATCTTGGGCGACAGCGGCTTGTCGGTGTTCCAGGCCGGGCACTGCGACTGGCAGCGGCCGCACTCGGTGCAGGTGTAGAAGTCGAGGAAGCCCTTCCAGGTCGTGTCCTGGATCTTGCCGCGGCCGAACACGTCGACCTCGGGGTCGGCCTCCTCGAAGTCGAGCACCTTGCCGCCGCTGCGCATCGGCTGGGCCGGGCCCAGCCCGTCGGGACGGCGGGAGAACAGCACGTTCAGCGGCGCGGTGAAGATGTGCAGGTGCTTGCTGTTCACCACGATGACCAGGAACACCAGCATGAGGCCGATGTGCAGCAGGAGGGCGATCTGCTCGAGCAGCTCGCTGTGCGGCAGGATCTTCCCGATGGCCAGGCTGGCGAAGGCGCCCGAGTCATAGGGGAAGTTGCCGTTGGCGGCCGCGGAGCCCCTGGCGAGGAACAGCGTCCAGATGATGTTGAAGATCATGAACAGGACCAGCCAGGCCCCGCCCAGGTGGGAACCGGAGAAACGGGAGCCGCGCCCGAGCTTCTTCGGCGAGTTCTTGATCCGGATGGCGGTGAACGCGACCAGCCCGAGCAGACAGGCGACCGCGATGAAGTCCTGCAGGAAGCCCAGCACCGGCCAGGTCCCGATGAGCGGGATGTGGAAGTCCGAGTGCCCGGTGATCGCTCCCTGGATGATCGCGCCGTACGCCTCGATGTAGACCGTCAGCAGGATGAAGAACGCCCACATGACGAAGAAGTGGGCGGTGCCGGACGGGGTCCACTTCAGCAGCTTGCGCTGGCCGAAGACCTCGACCAGCTGGGCCTTGATCTCGGCGCCGGCGTGTTCCTTGGCGTACTCGATCCGCTCCGGGGCCGGCTGGCCGCTGGTGGCGAGCCGGTAGAGGAACAGCACGCGACGGCCCGCCAGTGCGACCGCCACGGCGGTCGCGACGAGGCCCACAATCGCTACCCAGAGCACGAGTCCCTCCCATATCGAACGTCGGCGGCCAGCGTAGGTGCGCGGCGCCCTCGCGTGGGCGGTGGAGTCCCGCCCTGTGGATAACGCCTACGCTTCCCGAATGGTACCGGCGAGTAACTTATCCTGGGTCACGCTCGGCGAGTGGCGCTTGTCACTGCGTTTCCCGCCGACGGCACGATACTAGAACAAAGCTCTATAACAGGATATGAGAGGGGCGCTCGTAATCTATCCGCCCAGGTAACGCTGCACGGTGGGGCCGAGCAGCGCGACGATCTCCTCGACGTCGGCGGAGGCCATCGGTTCGAGCCTGAGGATGTACCGCGTCATCACCACGCCGAACAACTGCGCGAAGGCCGCCTCCATCCGCAGCGGCGGAACGTCCAGCGTCTCGGCCACCCGGCCGAGCACGGCCGTCGTGAAGAACTCCCGGACCATGCCGACGGCCTGCTCGTTCACCATCGCCGTCCGCACCAGTCCCAGCAGCGGCTCCCTGGCCGCCGGGTCCGCCGTCATCGTCAGGATGAAGCGGACGAGGCGCTCGCCGACCTCCTCACGCGGCCCGGACAGGATGAGGGGAAGCGCCGACGAGGGGTCCATCGGCAGCCGCATGGCCGCGACGAACATCCCCTCCTTGCTGTCGAAGTAGTGGTGGACGAGAGCCGGATCGACACCGGCCTCCCGGGCGATGCCGCGGATCGTCGCCTTGTCGAACCCCTTCTCCGCGAAGACCCTGCGCGCCGCGGCCAGGATCTCCCCGCGGGTGTCCGCCGCGCCCGGACGCCGGCCGGGTGGCCGCCCCGGTCGCCGCCTGCCGCCCGAGACCTCCGGCACCTCCGTCGTCACGTCGCTCCCCGCTCCAGCTCAGCCCCTGCGGCCCACCGCAAGATACACGCGCATGGGGACGGTCAGCCGCCCGTCGGGAAAGACCCGGCCGAGCTCGGCGCGCTCCCGGGCGAGCAGCTCCGTCACCACGTCGCTCTCCATCCTCGCCATGTACGAGTGGGAGCGCAGGTCGGTCAGGAAGTCCTCCAGCCATACCGACCTGGTCCAGTCGACCCAGGTCTTCGCCACGACGAGACCGGCGTCGGACATGGCCGCGGCGATCGGCGGCATGCTCCACCCGGGCAGCACGGGCCCGATGTAGCCGGGGCACGACTCGGCGAGCCGCACCTGGTTGGCCGCCAGCCAGTCCGCCTTGCCGGGATCCACGGAGTTCCACCAGCCCGCGACCGCGCCGGCGTCCCCGGTCACGCGTACGGCCTCGGCCACCGACAGCGCCGGGTCGAGCCAGTGCCACGACTGGGCGTACGTCACGAGGTCGGCCGCGCCCGCGCGGAAGGGCAGGTCGTTCCCGTCGGCCAGCAGAGCCGGGCAGGCCGTGCGGGCGCGCAGCCGGGCCAGCATCCGCTCGCCGCGGTCCACGGCGACGACCCGGGCGCCGCGGTCGAGCAGGCCGCGGGTCGAGATGCCCGTGCCCGCCCCGACGTCGATCACGGTCGCCCCGGAGAGCCGGACCCCCGACAGGGTCTCCAGCGCGAGGTAGAGGGCCTCCGGGTAGTGCGGTCTCGCCGCGTCGTACTCCTGGGAGACGCGGTCGAAGACCCGGTGGCTGTCCGCGAGCCGCTCGTTCATGAGGCCGTGGACGAGGCGGCGTAGTGGAGCCTGGCGAAGGCGAGCGCCTCGGTCAGGTCCTCGATCCGCTCGCTGCGGCTGGTGGCCTTGCGCGTGTTGATCTCCAGGACGATCAGGCCCCGGTAACCGTTGCCGGCCAGGCGTTCCAGGATGGGCCCGCAGGGCTGCGTCCCCCGGCCGGGCACCAGGTGCTCGTCCTTGTTGGTGGTGCCCACCCCGTCCGCCAGGTGCAGGTGGGCCAGCCGCTCGCCCAGCTTGGTCGCCATCTCCATCGCGTCGGATCCGGACACCGCCGTATGGGACAGGTCGAGCGTCACGTCCGGGAAGTCGTAGTCGACGGGGTTCCAGTCCGGCGCGTACGGCACGACCTCGTTGCCTCTGGCCCGCAGCGGGAACATGTTCTCCACCGCGAAGACGACGTCGGTCTCCTCGCGCATCCTGGCCAGGCCCTTCTCGAACTCCTTGGCGTAGTCGCGCTGCCAGCGGAAGGGCGGGTGGACGACGACGGTCTGCGCGCCCAGCCGCTCGGCCGCCTCGCGGGCCCTGCGCAGCTTCAGCCAGGGGTCGCGGCCCCACACCCGCTGGGTCACCAGCAGGCATGGCGCGTGCACGGCCAGGATCGGGATCTGGTAGTGGTCGCGCAGCCGTTGGAGGACCTCGACGTCCTGACTGACCGGGTCTTGTCCCACCATGATCTCTACGCCGTCGTACCCGAGCCGGGCGGCCAGTTCGAAGGCGTCCGGCGTACGCTCCGGGTACACCGACGCCGTCGACAGCGCCACCTTGCCGCTGGGCACGCGGATGTCACTCATGAGGCCAGCCTCCCCTGGCGGCCCGCGGGCACGTTCCAGTCCCGTGGCCGTGGCCGTCCGTTCGCTCCCTGCGCCCGTTCACGGATCCAGCCTAAGCCGCACCCGCGCCGTGCGCCGCTTCGCCACAATCAACTACCCAAGGTCGCGAACTAATGTGGGGTGCATGGCACGGATCGTGAGCGGGGCCGTACCCAGTCCGAACATCTGGAACACTCCCCAGATCTACGAGCTGGAGAACCTCGCCGTGGGACCCGCGGGCGCGGCCGAGTCGGCGATGCGGGCCGTACGGCCCTGGGACGGCGCGACCGTGGTCGAGATCGGCTGCGGCAGCGGCTTCCACCTGCCCGCGCTCGCCGCGTCCGCCGGGCGGGTCGTGGGCGTCGAGCCGCACGGCGGCCTGACCGCCCAGGCCGCCGCCCGCTGCGCGTCGCTGCCCAACGTCTCGGTGCGTACGGGCACCGCGCAGGCGCTGCCCCTCCCCGACGCGTCGGCCGACGTGGCGATCGCGCGGTGGGCGTACTTCTTCGGGCCCGGCTGCGAGCCCGGCCTGCGCGAGCTGGGGCGGGTGCTGCGCCGGGGCGGCGCGGCCTTCGTCGTGGACGTCGACGCCTCGCGCGGGGCGTTCGGCCGCTGGTTCCGCCGGTCGCTGCCGTCCTACTCCCCCGAGGCCGTGGAACGCTTCTGGTCCCGGCAGGGCTGGCGGCGCGAGGAACTGGACCTGCGGATGACGTTCCGTTCCAGGGCCGACCTGGAGGCGGTGCTGCGCATCGAGTTCACGCCCGAGGTGGCCGGCGAGGCGCTGCGGGAGATCGAGGGGCTGGAGATCGACTACCCGAACGTCCTGAGGTGGCGGGAATTCTGAATCCGGGCTTGACCTTGTCACCGGCGTCAAGCTTTACCGTCGTCTCCAGGACAGCCGAGGAGGGGCCGATGCGGATCGGCGAGCTGGCCCGGCGTGCGGGAGTGAGCACCCGAGCGCTGCGCTACTACGAGCAGCGGGGGCTCATCCGGTCGCGCCGCTCGGCGAACGGATATCGCGAGTACGACGAGTCGGACGTCCGTATCGTCAGCGAGATCCGGGAGCTGATGTCGGTCGGCTTCACGCTGGAGGACGCCCGCCCGTTCGTGGACTGCCTGCGGTCCGGACACCCGTCCGGCGGCTCCTGCCCCGAGTCGGTCGCCGTCTACAGGCGCAAGCTCGCCGATATCGACCGGCAGATCCGCGACCTGCTGGCGCGCCGCTCGGAGGTGGCCGCCCAGTTCGCCGACGCCTGCCCCGGCTGCCTGCTGACACGACGAGGAGAGTCATGATCACGCTGACCGCGGAGAACTTCGACGAGCAGGTGCTGCACAGCGACAAGCCCGTGCTGGTGGACTTCTGGACCGACTGGTGCCCGCCGTGCAAGATGATCGCCCCGATCCTGGAGGAGATCGCCGCGGAGTACGGCGACCGCCTCACCGTGGCGAAGATCAACGCCGACGACCACCCCGAGATCGCCCAGCGCTACAACGTCCTGGGCTTCCCCACGCTGAACCTCTACCGGGACGGCGAGATCGTCCAGCAGATCAGGGGCGCCAAGCCCAAGCGCCTGCTGCTCGCCGACCTCGCGGGCCACTTCTAGTCACGTCCGTCCGCCGAGGGCCGCTTATATAAGCGTTGACTTTTATAAGCGGCTCTCGGCATAGTGGGCGCGTGCACGCATTCGACGCGCTGGGGGATCCGGTGCGACGCCGGATCCTGGAGCTGCTCTCCCAAGGCGAGCAGACGTCGGGGGCGCTCACCTCCGTCATCCGCGCCGAGTTCGGGATCTCACAGCCGGCCATCTCCCAGCACCTGCGAGTGCTCCGCGAGTCGGGACTGGCGTCCGTACGGGCCGAGGGCACGCGGCGGCTGTACGCCGTGGAACCCGAGCCTCTGCGGGAGGTCGACGCCTGGCTGGAGCGGTTCCGCGGCCTGGGGGAGCAGCGGCTCGACGCCCTCGGCACCGAACTGGCGCGGGGCAGGCGGGAGCGGCGACTCGGACGGCGGCACGGCGGCGGCGATGCCCATCACGCTGCCCATCACGCAGTCCACGACGGACGAACCGACGAGGAAGAGCGGCCATGAGCGACTTCATCGACCAGATCAACCGAGTACACCGCGCGGTCGGCGCGCGCGACCTGCCGGAAGGCGAGGCCCGTACGGTGCTGCTGCGGCGCACCTACGACGCCGGCATCGAGGACGTGTGGGACGCCTGCACCGACTCCGAACGGATCAGCCGCTGGTTCCTCCCGGTGAGCGGCGAGCTGAAGCTCGGCGGGCACTACCAGCTCCAGGGCAACGCGGGCGGGGAGATCCTGCGGTGCGAGCCGCCCCGGCTGCTGCGGGTGAGCTGGCTCTTCGGCGAGAACCCCGGCTTCAGCGAGGTCGAGGTGCGGCTGAGTGCGGAGGGCGACGGCCGCACCGTGTTCGAACTGGAGCACGTCGCCGTGGTGCCGCCGGAGTTCTGGGACCGGTTCGGACCTGGGGCCACGGGCGTCGGCTGGGACCTGGCGGTGCTCGGGCTCGGACTGCACCTGCGCGGCGAGATGCTCGACGACCCCTCGGCGTGGGAGCAGTCGGAGGAGGCACGCGAGCTCATGAGGCTCAGCAGCGACCTGTGGGGCGAGGCATACCGGGCCTCCGGCGCGCCAGACGACGTGGTGACCGCCGCGGTCGCCGGCACCACCGCCTTCTACGTGCCGGAGAAGCCGGAGGGCTGAGTTCTCCGCCCTGCCGCCGCTTTCCCGCAGGGATTGTCGGCGGCGGCCGGTAACCTCCCGCACGTGAGCAAGGCAGCGAAACCGGCGTACCGGTGCGGCGAGTGCGGCTGGACCACGGTCAAGTGGGTCGGCAGGTGCGGGGAGTGCCAGGCGTGGGGCACGGTCGAGGAGGCCGGGGCCCGGCAGGGCGTCCACGTGGTCAAGCCGGGCGCGGTCTCCGCCCCCGCCGTCCCGATCGGCCAGGTGAAGGCCGAGGTCGTCAGCTCGCGGACGACCGGAGTCCCCGAGCTCGACCGCGTGCTCGGCGGCGGCCTCGTCCCGGGCGCGGTCGTGCTCCTGGCGGGAGAACCGGGCATCGGGAAGTCGACGCTGCTGCTGGAGGCCGCCGCCCGCACCGCGAGCGGCGAGACCGTCCTCTACGTGACCGGCGAGGAGTCGGCCGCCCAGGTGCGCATGCGCGCCGATCGCATCGGCGCGATCGAGGACAGGCTCTACCTGGCTGCGGAGACCGACCTGTCGGCCCTGGTGGCGCACGTCGAGAAGGTGCAGCCGAGCCTGCTCATCGTCGACTCGGTCCAGACGATCGGCTCGGCCGACGCGACCGGAGTGCCCGGCGGCGTGACCCAGGTCAGGGAGGTCGCCGGCAACCTGGTCCGCCTCGCCAAGGAGCGGGCCATGTCCACGGTGCTCGTCGGCCACGTCACCAAGGACGGCACGATCGCCGGGCCCCGGGTGCTGGAGCACCTGGTGGACGTCGTGCTCCACTTCGAGGGCGACCGCAACTCGCGGCTGCGCATGGTGCGCGCGGTGAAGAACCGGTTCGGCCCGATCGACGAGGTGGGCTGCTTCGACCTGCACGAGCGCGGCATCACCGGGATCACCGACCCCAGCGGGCTGTTCGTCTCCCGCCATCCCGAGCCGGTGCCGGGCACCTGCGTCACCGTGACCATCGAGGGCACCCGGCCGATCCCGGCCGAGTTGCAGGCCCTGGTCGGCCCGACCGAGGCTCCCCAGCCCCGCCGCACATCCTCCGGCCTCGACTCCTACCGGGTGGCGATGGTGCTCGCCGTCATGGAGCGGCGGCTCAACGCCAAGATCGGCAAGTGCGACGTCTTCACCGCCACCGTCGGCGGGATCCGCCTGACCGACCCCGCCGTGGACCTCGCGCTGATGCTGTCGGTCGTCAGCGCGGCCGGTGACCAGGCACTGCCCCCCGGGCTCGTCGCGCTTGGCGAGGTCGGCCTGGCCGGCGAGCTGCGGCCCGTGCGGGACGTCCGGCGGCGGCTGGCCGAGGCGGCCCGGCTCGGCTTCACCAGGGCACTGGTGCCCACCGGCTCGCTGGAGGAGGAAGGCCCACGCCTGGAGGCGTCGGCGAGCCGCGGCCGGCTCGTGGCGCTGCGCTCGCCGACCGGCCGCACGACGCCGTTCGCGCCGGGCTTCGAGGTCACCGAGGTGGAGAACGTGTGGGACGCGCTCAACCTCATGAGGTCGGCGAGGTGATCCGTCGTCACACCGGTGAGCACGGCGTCACGCCGGTAAACTCTGTTGCCTGCCCCGTCGGCCGTGGCCTCGCCCCCGCGCCCCCGAGGGGCTTCACAGGGCGTCCGCGGAGCGCCTCGCGGATCTCGCCGCGACAAGGGATCGGTAGGAAGACGATCTGACGGATAACGACCGGGCGAGCCCACTGGGGTGCATGTGCTGGACAACGACAAGGCGATCGACGACCGCAGAAGGGCCGTGCTCGCCGCGCTCGCCCCGGGGACGGCGCTGCGTGACGGGCTGGAGCGCATCCTGCGCGGCCACACCGGCGGCCTGATCGTCCTCGGGTACGACCGCACGGTCGAGGACATCTGCACCGGCGGGTTCGCACTCGACGTCGAGTTCTCCGCGACCCGCCTGCGCGAGCTGGCCAAGATGGACGGCGCGATCGTGCTCGACACGGCCCACCTCAGGATCGTGCGGGCCGCCGTGCACCTCGTGCCCGACCCGGCCATCCCCACCGACGAGTCCGGCACCCGGCACCGCACCGCACAGCGGGTGGCCAGGCAGACCTCGCTCCCGGTCATCGCGATCAGCAAGTCGATGCGGATCATCGCGCTCTACCTCGACGGCATCCGTCACGTGCTGGAGGAGTCGGCAGCGATTCTGTCCAAGGCCAACCAGGCCCTGGCGACGCTCGAACGCTACAAGAAGCGGCTCGACGAGGTCTCCGGCAACCTGTCGGCCTTGGAGATCGAAGACCTCGTGACGGTCCGCGACGTGGCCGTCGTCGTCCAGCGCCTGGAGATGGTCCGCCGCATCGCCCGCGAGATCGAGGGATACGTCGTCGAGCTCGGCACCGACGGGCGGCTGTTGTCCCTCCAGCTCGACGAGCTGTTCGCGGGCGTGGAGACCGATCGCGTGCAGATCATCCGCGACTACGCGCCCGGCTCGCTCGGCGCGCGGCCGTACGGGGACGCCGACGCCATGCGGGAGCTGGACGAGCTGTCCTCCGGCGACCTGCTCGACCTGTCGAAGGTGGCGCAGATTCTGGGCCACCACGGCGGCGACGCGCTCGACACGCCGGTCAGCCCCCGCGGCTTCCGGCTGCTCACCAAGGTCCCCCGCCTGCCCGGGGCGATCGTCGACCGGCTCGTGAGCCACTTCGGCGGCCTGCAGAAGCTGCTCGCGGCCAGCACCGACGACCTCCAGGCCGTCGGCGGCGTGGGCGAGACCCGGGCGCGCAGCGTCCGCGAGGGCCTGTCCCGGCTCGCCGAGTCGTCCATCCTGGAGCGCTACCTGTAGGTCTCGTCAGCGCAGGTGGAAGACGACCTTCGGACTCTTCAGCCGGCCCGAATGCGCGGTCGCGACGTACGTGCCGGGGTCGGCGGGCGACCGCTTGCCGGCGCACGTGCTCCCCGACCGGTGGCGGTCCCACCGGATCGAGCGGACGTAGGGGATGCCGCGCTCCAGCAACTGCCTGTCCACGCCGTCGCCCGCCACGCAGTCGGCCGTCGACCATACACGCTCGCCACCCGACAGCACCCGCATCTCCAGCGTGCGCGGCCCGACGTCCACCGTGCATTCGACCTTGTTCGTGCTCACCACCGTCAGCAGGAAGGTCGGCGTGACATCCTTGCCGTACACGTCCTGGCCGGTCTGCAACGCGAGCACGAGGTCCTTCTCGTCGCAGGGGTCGCCGGGGCGCCGCGGCTTGCCGGGCGAGGGCGAGACGCCCGCGGAAGCGGACGGCGACGGCTGCCCCGGGACGGCGGCGCCGGAGACGGCGGGCGTCTTCGGAGCCAGCCCGGCGGGCAGCGAGACGACCAGCCGGTCGGAGGGCGTCGCCTTGACGGCGGCGGCGGTCTCGTCCGGCCGTCCGGAGGCGCTGCTGCACGCCCATGCCACGACCGCCACCACGACGAGCATCCCCGTGAGCACCGACACCCGGCGGCGCCAGTAGACGTCCGCCCCCTCGACGCCCACGTCACCACGGAAAGTGTCCGGATCCATACGCACAGTATGGAGAGCCCTGGCGGGCCAGAGGAAACGCCTCGCTGAACCTTGTCCTTCTCCAGATCACAGCCTCGCCGGGTCTTTGCGCAATCGGGCGCCGTACGCGCGGCGGCGCGCCCCTCCGGCTCGCTCGTGTTTCCCGCTTCGCTCGTCGGGGCGCTCTTATCCGCTGTCTTCCCTCGTCGTGCTTGGTCGCTTCGCTCCCGCGCACTCCTCAGTCCAGACACCGGCGCGCCCCTCCGGCTCGCTCGGTACAGTCGGGGGCGTGTCCGCCTCCCTGCGTGAGCCCATCCTCGACTGGTACGCCGAGCACAACCGCGATCTGCCCTGGCGGCGCCCCGACGCGACCCCGTGGGGCATCCTGGTGAGCGAGATCATGCTCCAGCAGACGCCCGTCGCCCGGGTGCTGCCCGTGTGGACCGAGTGGATGGAGCGCTGGCCCACCCCCGAGGCGCTCGCCAAGGAGTCCCCCGGAGAGGCCGTACGCCACTGGGGGCGGCTCGGCTACCCGCGCAGGGCGCTCAACCTCCACGCGTGCGCCCGGGCCGTCACGGCCGACCACGGCGGCCGCGTGCCGTCCACCTACGACGAACTGCGGGCCCTGCCCGGGATCGGCGACTACACGGCGGCGGCCGTGGCCAGCTTCGCGTACGGCGGCAGCCACGCGGTGCTGGACACGAACGTGCGGCGGGTGCTGGCCAGAGCGGTGCGCGGCGAGGAGTATCCGCCGAAGGCGCCCACGGCGGCCGAGCGGCGGCTCGCGGAGTCGCTGGTGCCCCCGGTGGGCGCGCCACGCTGGGCCGTGGCCGTGATGGAGCTGGGCGCGCTGGTGTGCACGGCCAGGGCGCCCCGCTGCGAGCGCTGCCCGGTCACCGCGCAGTGCGCGTGGCGGCTGGCCGGGCGCCCGGCCCACGACGGCCCGGCGCGGCAGGGCCAGACGTACGCGGGGACCGACCGGCAGTGCCGCGGACGCCTGCTCGCCGTGCTCCGCGAGGCGCACGGGCCGGTCCCCAAGGAGGCGCTGGACGCCGTCTGGGCCGACCACGTGCAGCGCGAGCGCGCACTGGACGGCCTCCTGGACGACGGCCTGGCCGAGGTCCTCCCCGACGGCACCTACCAGTTGCCCTCCTGACGCCTGAGGCGCCCGTCAGGCGGCGAGCTTGAGACCGAGCGCGGTGAGGTTGCGGCGGGTCCAGTCGAGCTCGTCGGCGAGCTTCGCCACCAGGGCGGCGGGCCCCTTCGCCTTGGGGGAGGTCAGGTCGTGGGCCTCCACCTCGACGTGCGCGGTGCCGTTCACCGCTCCGGACAGGATCGCGGTGAGCGTGTCGGCGATCACCGGCTGGGTGCTGGGGATCTCCTGGCTGTGGTTGTGCACGTGGCTGAGCTTGACCACGGGAGCCCCGGCGAGAGCCAGGCCGCGTAGTGCCGCGTCGGGCTCCTCGGCGCCACACGACAGGTGGCAGGCGTCCAGGCAGACGCCGAGGTGATCGGAGTCGATGTCGCAGACCCGCTCAAGGGCCTGCTCGGTGGTCTCCAGCACACAGCCCGGCCAGGGCTCGAAGCCGACCCTGACGATCTTGCCGGTGACGCTGTAGAGGCCGCGCAGCTCACGCGACAGCCGCTCGAGCCGGCGGGAGGCGATGGCGTGCAGGTCGGCGGGCCAGTCGCGGCGCCAGCCGATCGGAATCGTGGAGATGCTGCCCGACTGGACGTCGTCCGGCAGCAGGAACGCGAGGATCTTGGCCAGTGCCATGGTGTAGCGGTAGCGCTCGGGCTTGGCCCAGTCGGGGCCGGGAACCTCCTGGTTCCGCCCGCCGGTGCCGTTCAGGCTGACGCACTCCAGGCCGCGCTCCTCCAGCGACCGGCGCAGCCGTACGAGCTCGATGCGATCGGCGATGAGATGGTCCGCCACGGCGGGGGCGAGCCACAGACCGACGCCCAGCCGGTCGACTCCCAGCTTCCTGCGCACCGGCACGGCGTAGCGCGTGAGGTGGGCGATCAGGTTCTCCAGGTCCTCGGCGGGATGTACGCCCGCGTTGTAGGCCAGGTGAACCAGCGTCCCGTCGTCGTGCAACAGGCGCATCAGGTGCCTCCAAGGCTTGTGCACTTCCGGACCGCCAATTCGCCCACAGGGCGTGTCCCGACCGCATGGGACTCCGGTCCTCCTACCGCCGGGATCCCTCCCGGGCGGACCGAGCTTCCCCCGTGCGCCCGGTCCTGCGCGTCCGCCCCGCAGCGGATTGTCCGGTACGCCGCAGGGATGACATGCCGCCCACCCGCGCTCATGGCATACCGCGAACGGACTCTACAAAGTGTAGTACTACGTCCGGTGGCGTGATACCGGTTCTCGCCTTCTCGGCAGGAAGGTGACCGCACCGTGACCGAGGTACGGCGGAAAACGCCGAGGGGCGCTCCTCACGGAGCGCCCCTCGGGTGGAACGGGTTATCGCAGGCGGGTCAGCGCTGGACCGCCTCGGCGATGGAGGCCGCCGAGTCCGGGACCGCCGGGCTCTTCGCCTCACCGGTGAAGGTGAACTTCGCGGCGTCGCCCTCGCCCTCGATGTCGATCTTGACGACCTGGCCGGGCCGCAGCTCGCCGTAGAGGATCTTCTCCGACAGCGTGTCCTCCAGCTCCCGCTGGATCGTGCGGCGCAGCGGACGGGCGCCCATCACCGGGTCGTACCCGCGGTCGGCCAGCAGCTGCTTGGCGGCCGGGGTCAGCTCCAGGCCCATGTCGCGGTCCTTGAGGCGCTCGGCCACCTGGGCGAGCATCAGGTCCACGATCTGGATGATCTCCTTGGGCGTGAGCTGGTGGAAGACCACGATGTCGTCGACACGGTTGAGGAACTCCGGCCGGAAGTGCTGCTTGAGCTCCTCCTGGACCTTCGACTTCATCCGGTCGTAGTTCGACTCGGTGTCGTTGGCGCGGGCGAACCCGACCCCGATGCCCTTGGAGATGTCCCGGGTGCCGAGGTTGGTCGTCATGATGATGACGGTGTTCTTGAAGTCCACCACCCGGCCCTGGGCGTCGGTCAGGCGACCGTCCTCCAGGATCTGCAGCAGCGAGTTGAAGAT